>JBPPMB010000029.1:0-54088 GCA_051305855.1 Desulfuromonadales bacterium | reverse complement strand
GCATAGAGAGGAATCGCACTCGCATCCTTGATTTCGCGACGCAGGGCTTCAATGCGCACGATCATGCCGGGACGCAGTTGCCGGTCCCGATTTTCGACCTCGATCTTGCCCCTGTACGTTCTGGATTGCGGGTCAGCCTTATAGGCCAGGTGGATCAGTTTACCGGCGCGGCTGATTTCCTCGCCGGTATCGATCTGTGCCTGAATGACACGCACCTCTTCACCGGAATGGAAATAACGAACGTCTTTTTCCGGCACATCGATCAGCACCTTGAGCCGATCGACCTGAACCACCACAGCCACCGGGTCTCCGACCTTGAGATATTCGCCGCGCTCCACCAGACGGGCATCGAGGATCCCGTCAACCGGAGCCGTGACCTTGCTCTTCTGCAGGGCGATGCGGGCAAGTTCCAGGTCCTGCCTGGAAGCCTCATAGGCGGTGACGCTGTTGTCATATTCCTGGCGACTGACCAGGTTTTCGGCGACCAGGCTCGCAAGCCGCTCCATAGCTTTCTGCTTGACCTTGGCGTCGACCCGGTTCCGTTCAAGATTGGCATCCTGGCTCACCGAGTCAATCGTCAGAATCTTCTGCCCGGCCGTCAGAGTCTCCCCCTCCTTCGGGCCGACCCAGTCCACCGGTCCGGCAATCTCGGCAGCCAGCGTCAGGTCTTCCCAGGCTTCCAGAGAGCCCGGCAGGGTAAAGCGCTCTTCGAGATTCTGCGCAGTGACAAGCTGCACCTTGACCGCAGTGGACTTGTCAACAGCAGCCGACGGCAAGGCACTCATCGACTCGCTCGGGCTTTCAGAACCGCAGCCAGCAACCAGGGGCAAAAGGCAGAGGTTCAGCAGGATCAGTCTGCTGATTGCGCTTCTCATGGCATCGCTCCTTCATGCGGCAAAGCCGCGACAATATTGTAACGTTGGAGGTTGCTGCCCATCGCCTGGAATAAGGCCACCTCGGCCCGATAGTAATCGGTTTTGGCGGCAACTTCACGGGTACGGGCTGTCACCAGAGCATTTTGAAAGGTCAGGACCCGGAAGCTGTTGGACAGGCCTTCCTGCAGGCGGCGATTTTCCTGGTCCAGGGTCGTCTGCGCCAGGACGGCGTAGCGATGGGCCACCTCCAGCCGTTCACGGCCCAGGCCCAGCAAGGCATGTGCCGTCCGAATTGCCGTCTCTGCTGAGACTTCGGCACGGCGCAGGCGATAAAGCGATTGTTTGTCCTGTGCAGCGGCATCAAGATACTGAGCCTTGGCAGCCCGGTTCTGTAGCGGCATCTTGAAGCGCAGGCCTGCATACCAGTTGCTCCCATCCTGATCGAGAGCCCTGCTGACAGAGTTAGACCAGTCGCCCTGGTAATGGCTGCCGCTGCCCCCGTCATCCCCAGCCAGGCCATTAACGCCGAGGCTAGCTTCCAGATCGAGACGTGGCAGACGTTGATTGTCGGCATAGACAAGTGCAATTTTGCGTACAGCAAGTTCCAGCCTGGCCTGCTGCAGATCAGGCCGTTGTTCAAAACCTGTCTGCAGGGCCTCGGCCAGAGCAACCGTTTGCGTGGGCCCGGCATCAGGCAGTTCAGCCTGCCAGCTTGCGGGTAATTGCGCCTCGCCCTGATCAATCAATTCCAATAACCGGTTTCGCGCCAGGGTCACCTGCTGCTGCACCAATAACATGTTTTCTTCACGACCGGCCATAGCCGAACGTGCTTCGCTGACTTCGGAAACCGGTACCAGTCCAGCATCCAGCTTGCGCTGGTTACCATCGAGCAACTCCCTGGCAAGATCACGCGCCAGCGTTGCGGAACGATAATCTTCGTCAGCCTGGGCCAGAGTCAGGTAGGCTCGTTCGATCTCGGCGGCGAGCTGCTGTGCCTGGTCCAGGTAGCCGAGCGCCGCCTGCTGTCGGCGTTTCTGGGCAATCTGCAGGTTGGCAGTATTGATGTCTGTACCCATATCCTTGAGCAACGGCTGGGTTAAATCGAGTACCAGGTATGTACGATAGGCCGGATCGAGCCGGTCGGCCAGGGTATCGAAATCACTGCGGGCACCGCTCAGGCTAAGGCGTGCCTGAAGGCCTGAGGCAAACGGCTTGCTCAATACGCCCTCGGCAAGCGTTTCATCTGCAGTAAGGACATCATCAGCAATCGATGCCGAGGCTACCGGAGTCTCGCTGCGACTGACGCCGACGCCAAGTTCGGCCGTGACATCGAAATGGCCCTCTTCGCCCATGACCCCGGCATCGGCCCGCACCACATCCAGGCTGGCAATCCGCAGGTCAAAATTATGTGCTATCCCCAGCACCAGAGCCTGTTGCAAACTCAGGGTTTCAGCCTGCGCAGAGGGCGCATGCCAGCATGCCAAAAAGATCAATCCCGATAACAGGTGCCGCATCATCCACCTCACAATTCAAGTTTGCGCTGATCGAGAAATTGTTGCTTCAAAGCTTCCCACCCCTGACGGACTTCGTCATGGTTCTGAGCCAGAGCTGCCGGGCCATGTAGGGCCTGTACGATCAGGACGCGCATAAAAATTTCGGCAGCCTCCAGTGAAGTCACATCACCCCGGTAAAAAGAAGAAAGGACCAGGATGTAGAGAGCCTGGAGATGAGCAATCAAAAGCAGCAAATCGCTTTCCCTGGGTAACTCGCCACGTCCCTGGGCCCGCCCTAACACCTCGCCGAGCTTGCCCAGATAACGCATGTCAAGATCGCGACTGGCCAGGCTGGCATTTTCTCCCGGGAAAGTCATTTCTCGAGCGAAAATGCGACCAAATTCGCGGTTATTGGTAACGAAGGTGATCTGCCCCATCATCTGCGCAACCAATTGATCAACAAGTGGCGCGTTTTCGTCGAGTTTGCGGTCCAGGGCGACAAAGGCAAAATCAATCTCCGCTTCGCAATATGCGATAAAGATCTCCTCCTTGGCCTTGAAATAGCCATAGATGGTGCCCTTGCCGACACCGGCGGCACGGGCCAGCTCATCCATGCTGGTCTGCTCGAAACCTTTTTCGGCATAGAGCCTGACCGCAGCATCGATAATCGCCTTGCGTGTCTGCTGTTTTTTCTGTTCACGGACTCCAGACATAAGACCTCCTCAATGTCGACTGCGGTCGAGATTCTACTTTAGAACAGGATAATGTCAAGCGAAATTCCGACTGAAGTCGACTTTATAGGGGTCAGGTCTACACATTTCACAAAAAAGGCTTTATCCACAGAAAAAGTGAAATGTGTAGACCTGACCCCTTCTGTTGTTGGCGGCCGCGGGTATTTGCAGGTAGACTGAAGACAGCCTGAGATGGTAACCGGTCGAAGAGACGAGATTTTAGCATTCCCACCTGTGTAAATGTTAACGTTGCGAGGCTTTTTATGTCTTCATTCAACCTTCAGGCTCCCATTCTTATCATCGAGGACGATCGCAACACCGCAGCCCTGATTGCGACCTACCTGGAACGGGAGGGCTTTGCCACGCAGGCCATTCATGATGGTCTGCAAGCCCTTGAATTTGCTCGCCGGCAAACACCGGGATTTGTTATTCTCGACGTCATGCTGCCGCGGACAGACGGCTGGGAAATCTGCCGCGAGCTGCGCAAGCTGTCCGACGTGCCGATCCTGATGCTGACCGCCCGCGAGGAAGAGATCGACCGGGTGTTGGGACTTTCACTCGGTGCCGACGACTACGTGATCAAACCTTTCAGCCCGCGCGAGCTGGTGGAACGCGTCAAGGCGATCCTGCGCCGCACCACGCGCCGGGCACAGGTGGATAATCTCCTGGTCCACGGCGAGCTGGTTCTGGATACCGAGAAACGCCGGGTCACCCACGCCGGTCAAGCCGTTGAACTGACTGCGGTCGAATACAAGCTGCTGCAGGCCCTGATGAGTGTCCCCGGCAAGGCCTTCTCCCGCGACGACCTGCTCGGCCACATCTATGAACGCGGCGAGAGCGTCGTCGACCGGGTCGTCGACGTACACATCGGTCATCTGCGCCAGAAGCTCGCCGACGATCCGGCCGAACCCCGTTTCATTGAAACCGTGCGCGGCTTCGGCTATCGCTTTGCCGACAAGGACAACGGATGAAAGTCCGACTGCACTGGAAGTTGATGCTGGTGACCACCATACCGGTGATCGCCGTGACCATCGGCATCATATGGCTGGCCTTCGACCAGCTGGCAGCCGACTACTTCATGGTCCTGATGGACGAGTACATGGTGTCGCCCACCGACACGCACCGGGCTTTTTTGACCGCAGTTCATCACTACCTGCTCTGGGCAAGCCTGGTCGCGCTTCTTTTGGCTTTTCTGCTCAGCTACCTGCTGACCCGCCGTGTTCTGCGGCCCCTCACGCAAATGATCGACGCCAGCCGCCAGATCGCCGCCGGCAATTTTGCGGCACGGGTTGACGTCGATCCCGGCGATGAAATCGGTGAACTCGGCACGGCCTTCAACCGTATGGGCGACAGCCTTGAGCAGCTGGAGCGGCTGCGCAAAACCATGGTGGCCGATGTCGCCCACGAATTGCGCACGCCGCTGACCAACCTGCGCGGCTACCTGGAAGGCTTGAGTGATGGCGTCATCCCGCCGGACAAGCTGACCCTGGATATGCTGCAGCAGGAGAACCTGCGCTTGGTCAGCCTGGTCGAAGACCTCAGCCAATTGGCCAAAGCCGATGCGGCCCGCGCCTACCTTGAGCGCCAGAAGGTCGACCTGCAGGAATGTATCCGCGAGATATTGACTCTCTACCGGATGAATTTCGAAGAGAAGAGGATCGGCATAACAACAAGGTTTGCTGATCCGGTAATCGTGCAGGCAGACCGCGACAAGCTTTTACAGGCGGTCCGCAACCTGGTTGAAAATTGCTGGAAATACACCCCGGCGGGCGGCAGCGTAACGATCTTCTGTACACCGGTTGCAAATGGCGTCCGCACGGACTTCATCAACAGCGGCCCCGGTATCCCGGAGAAAGACATTCCCTTCATTTTCGAACGCTTCTTCCGTGCCGAACCTTCGCGTTCCCGCAATGCCGGCGGCGCCGGCATTGGCCTGTCGATCGTCAAACAACTGATCGAGGCCCACGGCGGGCAGGTCGGTGCGGAGAGCACGCATGGAAAAACCCGCATCTGGTTCGATCTTCCCGCTTGATCGCTGCAGCCCGGAATGATTTCCGGGCACGCAGGCGAACGTCTCTGGCTGGATTTGGGTTTGACAAGCTTTCAGGGGTAAGGTAGAAGTGCTCGTTATCGAAACAGGTAGCCAACCGCCCCTATCCTGCCTCTCTGAAAGGATGCACCGATGAAAAGATTTGCATTACTGGCTCTTATCCTGCTGCTGGCCCTGCCCCTGGATAGCACCGCAGCCGAGGCAAATGAGAAGAAAATCAAGACCGGATTCATCTATGTCGGACCGGTCGGAGACGCCGGTTGGACTTATGCCCACGACCAGGGACGCAAAGAGATGGAGGCCCTTTCTTTCGTGGAACCGTCGACCTATATCGAAACCGTGCCGGAAGGGGCAGAATCCGCCCGCGTCATTACCGGTCTGGTCCGCAAGGGTCACAATCTGATATTCACTACCAGCTTCGGCTACATGGACGCTACTCTCGAGGTTGCCAAACGCTTCAAAGACGTGGTCTTCATGCACTGCTCCGGTTACAAGACCGCCGAGAACGTCGGCAACTACTTCGGACGCATGTATGAGCCGCGCTACCTGTCCGGCATCGTCGCCGGAAAAATGACCAAAGCCAATGTGATCGGCTATGTCGCCGCTTTTCCTATTCCCGAAGTCATCCGCGGCATCAACGCCTTCACCCTCGGCGTGCGCAGCGTCAACCCGAAAGCTGAAGTCCGTGTGGTCTGGACTCAGACCTGGTTCGACCCGGGTATCGAGCGCGACGCAGCGGACAGCCTGCTCGATGTCGGTGCCGACGTTCTGACCATGCACCAGGACGCCCCGGCGACCCTGCAGGCCGCTGAAGCGCGTGGCGCCTATGTGATCGGCTATAACTCGGACATGCGCTCCTTTGCTCCCAACGCCTTTCTGACCGCTCCGATCTGGAACTGGGGTCCGCTCTACAGCAAGATCGCCCAGGAAGTCAAAGACGGCACCTGGAAGTCAGAGTCGATCTGGTGGGGGATGCAGCAGGATCTGATCCTCCTGGCCCCACTCAATGACAAGATCCCCGCAGATGTCAAACAACTGGTCGCAGAGAAAACCGAAGAGATCAAGGCCGGCAAGCTGCATCCTTTTGCCGGACCGATCAAGGACCAGAAAGGCGAAGTCAAGATCGCAGCCGGGAGCATCCCGGCCGATGAAGAGCTGCTCGGTATGAGCTACTTTGTCGAGGGAGTTCAGGGGACCATCCCCAAGTAAAAAGACCTGCGAATATTCAGCTCCCTCACTCAACGGCACAGCATGTGGGCTGCAGCTGTTGCATGCGGGAAGTTAAGTGACAACGTTGGACGCAGGCAATAGCTGCAGATTACATGCTCTCAACGGCACAGCATGTGGGCTGCAGCTGTTGCTTGCGGGAAGTTAAGTGATAACGTTGGACGCAGGCAATGGCTGCAGACCACATGCTCTCGCTTATGTGCTGAATCGTTACCAGAACCTTCCTAAAGGTTATAAAGGGGCCGTACCGAAAACTTTGGTGTGTGCCCCTTTTTGTTCGGACGAAACCCTTTTAATGCGTTAATCTTCTTGGCGTTATGAGCAATCTCCTGCAGATCAAGAATATACGCAAAACATTCCCCGGGGTTGTTGCCCTGGACGCTATCTCTTTGTCCATCGCTCCCGGTGAAATCCATACCCTGCTCGGTGAGAACGGTGCCGGGAAAAGCACCCTGATGAACGTGTTGACCGGCCTCTACCGCCCTGACCACGGCGAGATTCTGCTTGACAATCTACCCGTCCAGTTCAACAGTCCACGCAATTCCCTGGCCATGGGGATCGGCATGGTCCATCAGCATTTCATGCTGGTTCCGGCCCACACCGTTTTCGAGAACATCCTGCTCGCGCTCGAGGGCGTCCCCAACTTCTATTCCCGTCGCAAGTACAAGCAGAGAGTCCAGAAGGTCCTCGATGAGTTCTCACTCGATCTTGATCTGGATGCCCCGGTCTGGAAACTGTCGATCGGTGCCCAGCAGTGGATCGAGTTGATCAAGCTGCTGGTACGCGACTGCCGCCTTTTGATCCTGGATGAACCAACGGCTGTCTTGACCCCGCAGGAGAGCGCACGGCTGTTTCAGGTGTTGACCAGGCTCCGTGACCAGGGCAAAAGCATTCTCTTCATCTCCCACAAAATGCGCGAGGTGATGGAGCTTTCCGACCGGGTGACCGTCCTCAAAAAGGGGCGCAGCCTGGTCACTCTGGCCCGGGGAGAGTACGATGAGAACCGCCTGGCTTCGCTGATGATCGGTGAGGACCAGATCCCCATGTGGATAAAACCCGCCTGCAAGTATGATGAGCTGGCCCTGGAGATCAAGAACCTGTCAGTGCGCAACGACCGCGGCCTGGCTGATCTCGACAATTTCAACATGAAACTGTACCGCGGCCAGATTCTCGGTGTTGCCGGCGTGGCTGGCAATGGCCAGAAAGCCCTGGCCGAGGTGTTGACCGGTCTCAAGGTGGCAAGCGGCGGCCGAATCCTTGCCGACGGTCGTGATATTACCAACAGCACCGCAAAAAGCTCCTACATTGCCGGTATCGCCCACATCCCTGAAGACCGCAAAAACATCGGCATTGCTCCCGACATGACCGTTGGCGACAACCTGATCATGAAAAATTTTACCTCCCATGCGTTCCGACGCTGGATTTTTCAGGACCGCGCCGCCATCCGCAGAAACGCGCTCGCCAAAATCGACCAATTCGCCATCAAGGCCGGCCCGGACGGCAACCCGGTTCGTTACCTGTCCGGAGGCAACATCCAGAAAGTCATCATTGCCCGCGAGTTGTCCGAAAAACCAGCGGTTCTGGTCGCTCTTTATCCAACCCGCGGCCTCGATATCGGCAGCGCCGAATACGTTCACAAGGTCATCATCGATGGCGCCAATCAGGGCATGAGCACCATCATGATTTCCGAAGATCTCGACGAATTACTCAAACTCTCCGACCAGATCGTTGTCATGTTTCGCGGTCGACTGGTCGGCTGTGTCGACCCGCAGACAACCACCCGCGAGGAGATCGGCCTGCTCATGAGTGGTGAGGTGCAGACATGAAACTGATTACGGAAAAGCGTGCGATGACATCGCGACTCTTCCGCTTCTCTGCACCGGTCATTTCAATTCTCGTGGCTCTGTTTGTGGCCGGCTTTTTGCTGCTGGCAGCCGGTGTCAATCCGTTGCAGGCCTATCTGGAAATCTTTCAGGAATCTTTGGGATCGACCTACGGTCTTTCCGAAACCCTGGTCAAGACAACCCCTTTGATTTTTGCCAGTCTCGGCGTCTCCCTGGCCTTTCGCATGCAGATCTGGAATATCGGCGCCGAAGGGCAGATTTATATGGGGGCTTGCGGCGCTACCGCGGTCGCTCTCTTCTCCGGCATCGAAAACCACGGCTTGATGATCACCTCCATGTTCCTGGCCGCCTTCCTGTTTGGGGGTCTCTGGGCCGGAGTGGCCGGGGTACTGCGCGCCCGCTGGCAGGTCAACGAGGTTCTCGTCACCCTGCTGATGAATTACATCGCCATTCTCGGGGTTGATTATCTGATTTATGGCCCCTGGAAAGATCCCAAGGGCTTCAATTTCCCTCTGACCGCGCAATTCAGCGACGCGGCCCGTCTGAGTGAATTTTTCGACACGCGCTTCCACAGCGGCTTCTTTCTGGCGCTGCTCTGCGCGCTGGTCGTCTACCTGTTCATCGAACGCACCGTCTGGGGTTATGAAATCAAGGTAATCGGCAGTAACCCGAAGGCGGCCCGCTACGCCGGCATGCGCACCGGACTGGCGATTTTCGCCGTCCTCTTTCTCAGCGGTGCAATTGCCGGGATCGCCGGCTTCAGTGAAGTCGCCGGTCTGCAACATCGCCTGCAGCACGGCCTCTCGCCCGGCTACGGTTACACGGCGATCATCATTGCCTGGCTGGCCAAGCGCAGTGCTATCGGTGTCGTTATTGTTTCGTTCCTGATGGGTGTGTTGCTGGTCGGCGGCGACAGCCTGCAGCTCTCCTGGCAGTTGCCGGTCGCCTTTGTATACGCCTTCCAGGGCCTGATCCTGTTTTTCCTGCTGGCCTCTGACTTTTTCATTCATAACCGGCTGCGGCTGGTGGGGAGAGAGCGTCATGCTTGAAATCCTGCTGGATGCAACCGTCAGGGCCGGAACACCGATCCTCTTCGCCACCCTGGGAGCGATCATCAACGAACGCGCCGGAATCATCAACCTTGGCATCGAAGGCTTGATGCTGATCGGCGCATTAGCCGGTTTTGCCGGCACCCAGGCAAGCGGTTCGCTACTGATCGGCGTCATGGCGGCATTCGTCGCCGCATTTCTGGCAGGCAGTATCCATGGTTTCATCACCGTGCAGCTGCGTGGCAACCAGATCGTCAGCGGCCTGGCCCTGACCATGTTCGGCATCGGTATCACCGCCCTGTTCGGACGCAGCATGGTCGGCCTCACCATTGCCGGCTTTGAGCGGGTCCCAATCCCCGGCTTGAGCAGTCTGCCGGTGATCGGTAAGGGATTTTTCAACCAGGACCTGCTGATCTACTTCAGCTTCGTGCTCGTGGTGGCCATTGCTCTGTTTTTGAACCGCACCCGTTGGGGGCTGGCGCTGCGTACAGTCGGCGAAAATCCTGCGGCGGCAGACACCTGCGGCGTTCCGGTCACCCTCACCCGGTTCCTGGCCGTAGCCATAGGTTCCGGGATAGTCGGCATCGGTGGTGCCTACTTAAGTCTTGCCACCACGCCGATGTGGATCGAAAACATGACGGCCGGCCGTGGCTGGATTGCCGTAGCGCTGGTCATTTTCGCCTCCTGGTCAAGCTACCGTGCCCTGGCTGGTGCCTACCTGTTCGGCGGTATCACCGCCATGCAATTGCGTTTTCAGGCCATGGGCACCACGGTCAGCGTCCACATCCTGCAGATGATGCCCTACTTTTTCACCATCCTGGTTCTGGTGATTTCCACGATCCGGCTGCAAAAGGGTGCATCCCAACAGCCAGAGAATCTCGGCCAGCCTTACGATCGCGAGGATCGCAAATGAGCCAGGTTGCATACGAACTGCGCGAACGGATAAAACGGGATGGCTCCATAAATGGCCGGATCATCAAGGTCGATCGCTTCCTCAACCACATGGTCGACCCCCTGTTGATGGATAGGCTCGGAAGAGAACTTGCCAACCGATTTGCCGACCAGAAGGTCGACAAGATCATCACCGCGGAAAGCAGCGGCATCATGATCGCCCAGGCACTTGCCGTGCATCTTGGGGTTTCTTTCATCTACGCCAAAAAAAAACGCCCCCTGACCATGGGTGCGTTCTTTGCTGCCTCGAGTTACTCCTTCACCAAGGAGGAATCAACCACCCTTTATGTGTCACGCGACGTGATCCAGCCAGGGGAGCAGCTGCTGTTTGCCGACGATTTTTTTGCCGTCGGATCGACCTACAAGGCGATCACGCAGATCATCGAGCAGGCCGGGGCCACACTGGTTGGCGCCGCAGTGATTATCAACAAGTCAGAACGGCGGGATATCGAGGCCATCCTGACCCTCGCGGAGCTGAGTGCATGATTGCCACCCGGCAAGCGGCTTTTTCTTTTCACCCTTTTCTTCTGAACGGATTACAACATGTCGCCGACAACTCTTTTCATCCTGATGGCGCTTGTGGCCGGCATGTCAGTGCCGACCCAGGCCGGCATCAATGCGCAGCTCGGACTCTGGACCCGTTCGCCGGTGCTCGCATCGACCATCTCCTTCATGGTCGGTACGCTGACCCTGATTCTGTACAGCCTGGTCACCCGCATTCCACTGCCCAGCCTTGCCACCGCCGGCAATCATCCCTGGTGGATCTGGATCGGCGGATCACTCGGTGCCTTTTTCGTCACGGCCACCATCATCCTCGTGCCCAAGCTTGGCGCGACGGCCATGGTCGCCCTGATCCTGGCAGGACAGATGTTCACGTCCCTGCTGCTCGACCACTTCGGCTGGTTAGGCTATCCGCTTCAGCCGATCAGCTTGGGCCGCGTTGCCGGAGTCATCATGGTATGCGGGGGCATCTGGCTGATCAAGTTTTTCTGACCCTGACGAAGCTGCAGCACTCTGGAAACCGCATTCGGTAATACAGCCCTATTGGTGCCGATCGAAGATCTCTTCAAAGATGGGAGCGATTTTCTTGAACACATCAAGAATCGCCGGATCGAAATGTTCGGGCATGCTCCTGCCGTCACCCTCAGTGATAATCCTGCACGTTTTCTGATGGTCAAAGGCCTGCTTGTAAGGTCTTTGACACCTGAGAGCGTCATACTGATCGGCGAGCATGACGATTCTCCCCTCAATGGGCGTTTCTTCTCTTTTGAGCCCACCCGGATACCCCCCGCCGTCCCACCTTTCGTGGTGCGTTAGAGCGATGGTGGCGGCCATCTTGACGCCGGGATAGTGTGAACCTGAAAGGATCTTCGCACCCATGATGGTATGATCCTTCATGGCTTTCAATTCATCCTGGCTCAGAGGACCCCTCTTTAAGAGGATGCTGTCCGGAATGCCGATCTTGCCGATGTCATGCAGCGAGCTTGCAAAGGTTATCGTCTCGATAAAGTCCATCGGCATACCAAGCGCATCGGCGATCTTATTGGCATAAAACCCTATCCTGGCGATATGGGCACCGGTGTCCGTATCCCGAAATTCCGCGGCAGCGGTCAGCTTCCGCACCATCTCGCTACTCATCTCTTTAAGTTCCCGGGTCCTCTCCTGCACCTCCTGTTCAAGAATCTGGGTATGGTGAAGCATAAAGTCGTCGAAGGCCTTGATTTTGAGCAGGTTCCCGATCCGGATGGTTAACTCGCTTTGATCGATGGGCTTGGAAAGAAAATCATTGGCAAAGACCGAAAGCCCTTTTAATTTTGATTCCCTGTCGTGCAGCGCCGTCACCATGATTATCGGTATTTTATTGGTGCCCGGGGTCTCTTTTAAAATTCTGCAGGCCTCGTAGCCATCCATGACCGGCATCATGATATCAAGAATGATCAGGTCGGGCCTGTCTTCTTCAGCCTTGCGCACCGCCTCCTCGCCGTTGGCAGCAAAATCCACATCATAGCCTAACGGCACGAGCCACTGGGTGAGTAACCGGAGGTTGCTTTCCTCATCATCCACAAGCAGTATTTTTTTGTTCATCTATCCAGCACCGCCCTTACTTTAGTCAACAAGTCGCTCGACTTGAAAGGTTTATTGATGTAGTCATAACCGGCCGCTGTCAATTCATCGGTTGCCAGGGTATCCATGGAGTACCCGCTCGTAAAAATGACTTTCATTCCAGGGCAGACATTGTGGATCAGCTCAAAAACCTCGTTGCCGTTTTTCTTCGGCATGATCATATCCAGCAGGAGGAGGCTGATTCGCTCCCTGTTCTGCGTGAATTTAGCGATCGCCTCTTCGCCGTCCTTAGCAGTGATCACCCTGTAGCCAAAGGATTCCAGAATTATCCTCGACAATTGCATGAGCGAAATATTGTCCTCAGCCACGAGAATAGTCTCACTTCCGCCCATGACAAGAGGGTCATTTTCCGTCTTTATGCCCGGGGATGCCTCTTTTTCGCTGAGAGGCAAGTATATTTTAAATACCGTGCCGTGTCCCGGTTCACTGTGTACGATTATGTTTCCGCCGTGTTGTTTTATGATGCCGTAGGAAATTGCCAGGCCGAGGCCCGTCCCTTTCCCTACACCTTTTGTTGTAAAAAACGGCTCGAATATCCTCTTCTGGATTTCCGCATCTATGCCCTGCCCGCTATCGGCAACCGTGAGGAGGACGTACCTGCCTGGCTTGCCACAGCCATACGCTGCTGCGTATTCATCATTCAGCACTTCAAGTCGAGTGCCGATCGTCAGTCGCCCGCCCTCTGGCATCACGTCCTTGGCATTTGAGACAAGGTTAATCAGCACCTGCTCTATCTGCCCGGAATCTGCCTGCAGTATCAGAGGGATCTCCGCAAGGTTCAGGCTAAAATCAATATTTTCTCTGATAACACGGAGCAGCATCTGCTTCAACCCGAGGATGAGATCATTGATGTTAGCGGGCTTCATTTCAGCAACCTGCTTTCTGCTGAAGAAAAGCAGCCTTTTGGTGAGATTCGCAGCCATGTCGGCAGCGATGAGCACCTCTTTCATATGTTTCTTTGAAGGGCTGCTGTCTTCCAGCTTGTCCATGATCATGGAGCCATAACCCATGATTACGTTGAGGATGTTGTTGAAATCATGGGCGATTCCCCCTGCCAGGGTGCCGACGGCCTCCATCTTCTGGGAGTGAAAGAGCTGCGCTTCAAGTTTTTTTTGCTCACTGACGTCTCTTATCACCTCTACGACAGCCACGATATTCCCATCTATATCTCTCAAAGGTGATGCGGTAATCTCGTGATATCTTGTCTCATTGCCGACAGCTACAGTCGTCGTCCCCCGATGAACGCGCCCGTCGTTGAAGGCCGACTTGAGGGGGCTCTTTCCACCGGCCTGCTCATTTTTCTCATATGCCGTGAAGTAGTTCTCGCCGACATGATCACCGATTAAATCCTGCAGAACTTTATTCTGGTAGGTAATGATGTAGTCGGAGTTCTGGATGCTGAGCCCTTCTCCCATTGAGGCCATAACGGCCTCCGCCCTGGTTGCTGCCTCGTGGGCTCTGACCAGCGCCATCTGCAAGTCTTGCTGTGCCAGCTTTCGTTCACTGACATCGCGGATATTGCATTGCACCAGTTGCGCCTTGTCGACCATGTATATATCCGTATCGACATGTTGCCCTGACCTGGTTTTTACCGGGACATCCTCGTAATTGAGAATGCCGCACTCGTTCAAATCTTCCAGGATTACGCTGAAATTATTCATATCGAGCGGGATGCCTATATCCGAAAGCTTTTTCCCGACGAAATCTGCTTCGGAATAACCAAACATTTTCTCGACAGCCAGATTTGCATGGACAATATGTCCTTCTTTTTTCTCGAGGAGCACGATTCCGTCTCTGGCGGTTTCAAAAATACGCCTGTAGCGCGTTTCAGACTCAGACATAAAGTCTTCCAGTAGTCTGCGCTCGGATATGTCCTCGATGGCCAGAAGGATGATCCGTTCCTTGCCTGGCGTCTGTTCAATCTGCCGGGCATTCAAAAGCATGGTGCGTCGGCCGATGGTGGCAAAATCGTGCTCGACCTCATAGCCATTGATCACCGTATTCCGGGGGAGAATTTCTTCAATGAGCACCCGCAGCTGGGGGATGTCCCACTGTCGGTTGCCGACGTCATAGATGAAATTCCCGATGGTTTCTTCGGCGGTAACTTTAAAGGTCTCGTAGAAGTTATGGTTGGCGGTGATTACCCTGAGGTCCTGGTCCAGGACGATCAGGGGCTCACGCACGGTGTCGATGATGTTCTCTGCGTATTCCCTGGAACTCGTAACGATACTTCTCCCGTCCATCTCCTGTCTCCCGCTTATTGGTGAAACCTTGGCAGTGCTGCCGATGCAGTGTGCTTCGAATCACCGGGCTTTGCACGAGCTTGGCCAACAGTTCGGTCTTTTCGGGGATTACGACATCTTCCCCGGTCCAGCCCAGACCACTGATTGGCACCTGGCAACACAGTTTCCAGTCCTCTGGCTGTTCCCCTGGCTATCCCCGGAAAGAGGCATATATCAGACGTTACCAATTTTACCGGCAAATGGTCGAGATAAAATATCGAGAGGTTCTATTTATTTGTGTCGGATTGTTTGCAGAGTCAAGCATCGCCTGTGATGCGAAAGGTTTAAAATCTTTGGCTTGTAAGAAAAAAAACCCCACAGTCAGGAGGCCGACTGCAGGGCAAGTTTTACTGTTTCAGGAGGTTTTGAAGAAGGTTATGTCAGGCCCACCTGCCACAGCAGGCCTTCGATGATTGATAAGATAACGGGTTATTCAAGAAAGATACACGTGGTGTTTCGTAAAACTTGAATCGCTAGCGCACGCAACTGAACTGTGCAAAGGCGCATCCGAGGCTCTGGAGGAAGAGCCCGAGACCGTTTTAACCCATTCTTTGCCAGGCATCTTTTTCCTGTTCACCCCGCAGAAGTTTTGGCGGGGTCTCAGATCGGGATCCGGTACTTCTTACAATAACTGCGCAGCACAACCTCCGCCTGATTCAGCCGCGTCAGGCGCGTATTTTTTGCCTGAAGCTGCACTGAATCATTTTGCGGCATTTGAAGCGCACGGACCTCCCGCTGCACCATGCCCATGTTTACCAGGATCACCTTCAGATCGGCCGGGGTATATCTCTTCAGTACCGGCGGTGAAAGGCTGACAAAACCATCGGCGATATCCTGCGCCATTTTTTTCGGGTTGCCGGCTATGGCCATCGGCTTCTCCTTGAGCTGGAGTTATGGTTCACGCTTGCAGCCGGAAGGAAGTTACCCGGTTTGCGCAGAGGAGAGTTGCGTAACCCGCTTCCGGTATTGCGGCGGCACACGGCGACGTCAGCAGCTCCGTTGATGGCCCGTATGCCAGTATCTTCGTACAGCTCCTTGCTTCATCAGCATGCAGAAGATGGTTCGCCGTGCATCGTCACGGCTGTGATTCGTGAATTTCGGCGCGCAACAATGGCAGGCACTGCGGATAGTTTTTCTGCAGGAAGGCAAGCAGTTCCTCTCTGACATGACAACGCAGTTCCCAGGCATCGGATGAATTTGCCGTGCTCATCAACGCACGGAGCTCGACGGTTCTTTCACCGGCGCTGGTCACGTGCAGGCGCCACACTTTACCATCCCATAATTCATGACCCTTGAGAATCTCGTATAAATAATTTCTGATAACTGCAACAGGCAGACTGTAGTCGACATGCAAGGTGACCGTCCCCAGCAGGTCTGCTGATATTCGCGTCCAGTTCTGGAACGACTTTTCCAGGAACTGGTTGGTCGGAACTATCAGGCGACGCAGATCCCAGATACGCACGACCACATAGGTCAGCGTGATTTCCTCAACCTGGCCCCATTCGCCATCAACAATAACCACGTCATCGATCCGGATCGGCTGGGTAATGGCGATCTGCAGGCCGGCAAACAGCGTGGCGATACTGCGTTGGGCGGCAAAACCGATGATAATGCCAACGACTCCGGCCGAGGCCAAAAGGCTGCTGCCCAGGTGACGGATGCTCTCAAAAATCATCATGCCTGAGGCGGTTGCCACCAGAACGATAATTATAACCACTATTTTTACCAGGACGTCGACCTGGGTGTGCACCGCTCGCGCGTGCAGATTGTCTTTAACCTTTATGTCGTAGCGGCAAAGCAACGCGTCACGACCCGTCAAGACCATGGCCACAAGAAACCACGCGAAAAGAGTAATAGAGAGGACACCGGACAAATGTCGGAGCGTCAACGACATATCAGCGGAGATTGGCAGCGGCGGAGCAACCATCAAGACCAGGAGGAGAGGAATCAGCAGCTGGAGGACAGTGTGAAAACGTTTTTTGAATGATATGCCTGTTTTTTCTTCGATCGATTTCAAGCGTTTTAAGACGAGTTTGAAAAGCAGGGCATTGAGCAGCAAACCGCCCACGATTACCAGCAACAGCCAGAAGATAGAAACCCACATCTGATCACCTTTCTAATAAATTATCGGCAACATGCCAGAATTTATGGAGAGACCCTCCGTAAAATTTTAACATACGCAAGCAAAGTTTTCTTCCAGTCCCGGAGGATGTCTGCCGGGCGCACGCTGTTCATTGTAACTTTGCCAGCTGCGCATGCTTCTGCTTAAGGACAAATCCCGGTCGAAATTACTGATTTTCAATACGTTGGATTGTGGGAAGGATTGAAATGATGACTCGGTCTGTTATGTTAGAGGTTAAGGATGCAAACCCGATATGTCATTATCACAGATACCCAGCCATTTCTGGCAACAACTGGCAAAGGCCGACCATCCGGTTCTTCTGCTCGATTATGACGGCACTCTGGCACCGTTTCGTGTTGACCGGGACAAGGCTGTACCCTATCCAGGCCTGCGCAGGCTGCTTGGTGAGATTCACACAGGGACGGTGACCAGGTTGGTGATCATCAGTGGCCGTGCAATCGATGACTTGCTGCCTTTGCTTGGTCTTGACCCCCCGCCTGAGATTTGGGGTTGTCATGGTTGGGAGCGGATGCTTTCCAATGTGCAACGGTCGACGGTCGCATTGCCCGCTGGTGCGCAAGCAGGCTTGAAACAGGCCATTGCCATGGTGGGACAAAACAACCCGGACCGTAGATACGAAGTAAAACCGGCTTCGGTGGCGATACACTGGCGGGGGTTGCCTGACGAGGAGCAGAACCGGCTGCGCTGTGAAGTCGGAACTCACTGGGAACATCTTGCTCTTCGATATGGCCTGCAAGTGCACGCTTTCGACGGTGGGTTGGAGCTGCGCTGCCCTGGACGAGACAAGGGAACCGCCATCCGGGAGATTTTTGCCGAAGAAGAGACCGGTACACCCCTGGCATTCCTGGGCGACGATCTCACCGACGAAGACGGCTTCCGCGAAGTCAAAGGGCGTGGCCTTGGCATACTGGTTCGCACGAAGCACCGCCCTACGCAAGCGGATATCCATCTGCAGCCGCCGGAGGAATTGTTTGCTTTCCTTGAAATGTGGCGAGCCACGGTCCGCTCGACAAGTGCATTGAGACAGGAGAAGCAATGAAAAGACGTATGGTGGCCGTATCGAATCGTTTGCCGGTGGCTATCAGCCAGGACGACCTTGGCGAGTGGCAGATACTGCCCGGCGCCGGTGGCCTGGTCACGGCCATGACACCGGTCATTAGAGCAAACCAGGGCGTCTGGGTCGGTTGGCCTGGATGTGATGAGGATGCACCCGTCAGCCACCTCCTGGAGCAGTTTGTCGAGAAAGAAGGCTACTCCCTGGCTGCGGTGCCGCTCAGCGGGGAGGAGATCGAAAAGTACTACCATGGCTTTTCCAACGAAACGCTGTGGCCACTCTTCCATGACATGCTCGGCAACTGTCACTTCAATCGTGAACATTTCGAGGTCTACAAAACGGTAAACCGGAAGTTTGCCAAGCGAACGGCCGAAGTCAGCCTGCCTGACGATTTCATCTGGATCCACGACTACCAACTGGCAATGACCGGCTGGTACTTGCGGCAATTGGGACTGCAGCAGCACTTAGCATTCTTCCTGCATATCCCTTTCCCGGAGGCTGATCTGTTCCGGCGACTTCCCTGGAAGGATGAGCTCTTGCAGAGTTTGCTCGCTTATGACCAGATCGGCTTCCAAACATTACGGGATCACCGTAACTTCGTCCGCTGTGCGACCAGTCTGGTCCCCGGAGTCAAGGTCTTAAGCAGGCATCGCAACCACACAATCCTGAGTTATGACAAGCGATCATTCCGGGTAGGACACTACCCTATCAGCATAGATTTCGGCGACTTCTCTTCTCGCACGCAGACCAAGGAAGTTGCCGATGCCGCCTGGTATCTGCATGAGCACTTTGAACAGCGTCAGATTATTCTTGGTATTGACCGGCTCGATTACACAAAAGGGATTCCGGAGCGATTTTTGGCATTCGAACGAGCCCTGGAGAAATACCCTGAGATGAAAGGCAAGGTCTCGCTGCTGCAGGTTGTCGTCCCCAGTCGCACCATGGTGCCAGACTACGTTGACTTGAAAGCCCGCCTGGAACAACTTGCCGGGCACATCAACGGCCGCTTCTCGGTGCACAGCTGGGTGCCCTTGCGTTTCCACTATCGAAGTCTCGATCCAATCCAGTTGCTGGCTCATTATCGCACTGCCGAAATCGCTCTGGTCACCCCTCTGCGCGACGGTATGAACCTGGTTGCCAAGGAGTACTGCGCCTGCTCGGTGGATAATCGCGGTGTGCTCATTCTCAGCGAATTTGCCGGAGCCGTCGATCAACTCGGCAAGTACGCATTGCGGGTCAATCCTTACGATGTCGAGACGACTGCCGATGCCATATTCCAGGCGTTCAGCATGCCGGATGAGGAGCGCATGAGGCGGATGAGCCTGCTGCGTGCACAGATCAAGCGTTTTGACGTTCATCAATGGATGAGGAGCTTCGTCTCCACACTGGGATAAACCATTATCACGGGATTACGTTTGCTGATTAGAAGAGTCAACTGGCTGCTAGAGAGTTGTTAATCCGGGCAACACGGTAGCGGATCTCATGAAATGAGGACATTTTTGTTAATTTCTGAGAAATAAACCTCCTTGTCTTTCAATGGTGAAAAATGAAGCTGACGTACGCCGATTATGATGCCGTGCTGTTCGATCTGGACGGCGTTCTGACCATGACCATGAAGATTCATGCGAACTGCTGGAAACGCATGTTCGATGCCTACCTGCAAGAACGAGCGGCCCGCCTCGGACAGCCTTTCCGACCGTTCGAAATCGCTGATGATTACAAGCTGTATGTCGATGGAAAGCTGCGCTATGATGGAGTCCGCAGTTTTCTCCGATCACGCGGAATCGACCTGCCGGAGGGAACTCCGGACGACAGTCCCGAATTGGCTACGGTTTGTGGTCTCGGCAACCGCAAAGACCTGATGGTCAACGAGACGATCGCGAGGGATGGCGTCGAGGTCATCGAGGGATCGATCACCGCAGTTCACCGGGTGCGAGAACGGGGATTGTTGACTGCGGTGGTTTCGGCAAGCAAAAACTGTGAGACCGTCCTGCAGGTGACTGGCATCTTCAACCTTTTCGATACCATCGTCGATGGCAAGGTTGCTGCCCGTCTCGGCCTGCCCGGCAAGCCCGGGCCGGAGACTTTCCTCGAGGCTGCTCGCGAACTGGGTGTCGAACCCGCCAGGGCAATCGTGGTAGAAGATGCCATCTCGGGAGTGCAGGCAGGCAGAGCCGGTGGATTCGGCCTGGTGATCGGCATTGACCATTCTGGTGAAAAAGAGGCACTGCTGCAGGGCGGTGCCGATATAGTGGTCAAAGATTTGCTGGAGATATTTTAATATCAGAGATGAGCCCCGCCGGTTGTTGAGTGTCGACAGGGGTTAGCCTTAATCTATCGTGCTTGTCATCGGGCACGATGCACCCTCTGCAAAAGGTTTTTATGATCCGTCACGAGACCCTGAACCCTCCGAATCATACTTATCCGATCAACGAATGGAAGATGATCGAGTCGAGTTTCTACCCTCGCTTCCTGGCACAGACCGAAACTATCTTCTCCATTGGCAACGGTTACCTCGGAATGCGCGGCAATCACGACGAAGGGACCCCGGTCAGTCAGCCCGGGACCTTCATCAACGGTTTCCACGAGACCTGGCCGATCATCTACGGTGAGGACGCATACGGCTTCGCCAAGACCGGGCAAACCATGATCAACGTGACTGACGCCAAGGTCATCCGGCTCTATGTTGATGACGAGCCTTTTTTTCTTCCGACGGCAAGCCTGCAACTCTTCGAGCGGACACTCGACATGCAGGAAGGGGTTCTCGAGCGTCACGTTCTCTGGGAGACGGCTGAAGGCAAGCAGGTCCTGATAGAATCGAGGCGGCTCGTCTCGCTGCAGCACCGACATGTTGCAACGATATCATATCAGGTCACTGTGCTTAACGCTGATGCTCCGGTGATCATTTCCTCCGAAGTGAACGGTATCCAGGAAAATCAAGCCGGGAAAAACGACCCCCGCCGGAGCGCTGGGTTTCCTTACCAGGTCCTCATCCCCCGGGGGCACTCAGGTGGCAATCTTCGCCTGATGCTATCGCACCTTGCCAGTAATAGTGGCATGACCATGGCCTGTGGGGTTGACCACTTGTTCGAGACTGACTGCCCTTACACAAGTGTAAATGAGTGTAATGGAGACCTCGGCAAAGTGACCTTCTCGGTCGACGCCAAACGGGGACAGACAATCCAGTTGTTCAAGTTCATCACCTACCACTCATCGCGGCAGGCGGAAACCAATGAACTCGAGGTTCGTGCAGAACGTACCCTTGATCGTGTTATTGCGAAAGGATTCGATGAACTGGTCGCCGGCCAAAAAGAGTTTATGGCTGACTTCTGGCGGCGCAGCGACATCCACATCCTGGGAAATGAATCGGCCTCCGATCGAGACAAATACGAGCTGCAGCAAGCGATGCGCTGGAACCTGTTTCAGATCCTGCAGGCCTCGGGACGCGCCGAAGGCACAGGCATCCCCGCCAAGGGGCTCTCTGGCCAGGCTTACGAGGGGCATTATTTCTGGGATATAGAAATTTATGTCATGCCGTTTTTGACCTACACGGCACCACGCATTGCGCGCAATCTTCTGCTGTTTCGCCACAGTATGCTCGAACATGCTCGCCAGCGCGCCCGAGAGCTCAACCAGAAGGGAGCACTTTTCCCCTGGCGGACCATCAATGGTGAAGAAGCGTCCGCCCATTACGCTGCCGGAACTGCGCAGTATCATATAAATGCCGATATCATGTTCGCGTTGAAAAAATATGTTGAGATCACTGACGATTATGCCCTGCTTTACAACGAAGGGGCGGAAATGCTTGTCGAGACAGCCCGGTTCTGGGAGGACCTCGGCTTCTATTCGGAGCGTAAGGGCGGCAAATTCTGTATCCATGGAGTGACTGGCCCTGATGAATATACAGCGGTTGTCAACAACAACGCTTATACCAACTTGATGGCCCGGGAAAATCTGCTCTTCGCAGTCACAACGATCACGAACATGCGCGACCAGCTGCCGGCATATTTCGACACCCTGGTCGATCGCACCGAGCTGGACTTCAGCGAGGTCGAGGCTTGGCAGAAGGCTGCGGACAACTTGTATGTGCCTTATGACCGCACCCAGGGGATCCATCCTCAGGATGAAGACTTCCTCGATCTGGAGGTCTGGGATATCAAAAAAACACCGCGCGAACGATTCCCGCTGCTGCTTTTTTACCATCCATTGGTCATCTACCGTCATCAGGTGATCAAGCAGGCCGATGTCGTGCTGGCCATGCTGCTGCTCGGAGACATGTTCACCGACAAACAGAAGAAGCGTAATTTCGAATACTACGATCCGCTGACCACAGGTGACTCATCACTGTCGGCCTGCATCCAGAGCGTCGTTGCCTCTGAGATCGGCGCCTCGGAAAAAGCCATGGGGTATGCCCGTTACGCAATGCTGATGGATCTGGCGGACATCGGCGGTAATATGGCAGACGGTTGCCATATCGCTTCGATGGGGGGGACCTGGATGGTTGCTACTTATGGCTTTGCCGGGATGCGCGACTACGATGGCAGCATCAGCTTTGTACCGAATATCCCGCGGTATGTTGACGAGCTCCGATTCCCTTTGACCATCCATGGCCAGTGCCTGCGGGTCAATATGACACGCAAGGAAGCAACCTATCTGCTCGAGGAAGGGGGCCAACTGGAGATCTCTCATCAAGGGGAAAAGATCACCCTGCAGAAAGGGCAACCGGTCACCTGCAAGATAAAATCACGCAAAAAACAACCAACCCCGCAGCCCAGTTGAGGACGTCGCCCTGCGAAATCAAACGAACGGGTTTCCATCCGGAAACTCCGGATGGCACAAACTGAGGAGATTACCCATGCATTTAAAAGATTACTTTGCACATGCCAGTGGCCTTGGCGTGCTTTCCACGGCGGATGACAACGGCAAGGTCGACGCGGCCATCTATGCGAAACCGCATGTCACGGATGAGGGGACGCTCGCATTTATCATGCGGGATCGCCTCACCCACCATAATCTTGAAGGGAACCCATATGCAGTCTACCTTTTCATCGAAGAGGGGGGCGGCTACCAGGGCCTTCGGCTTTACCTCAAAAAAGTTAAAGAGGGCACGGATGCCGAACTGATCCGGGAGATGACCAGGCGTTGCTTGAGCCCGGAGGAAGATGAGGCCAAGGGACCTAAATTTTTAGTCTATTTTGAAGTTGAAAAGACGCTTAATCTCATCGGCAGCGACAGTCCTGGCATAAACCCTTAGCGGCTAGAATCGTTCCGGGCCACGGCGGACAGTTTTTCCCGAGGCCTTTGCTATACCGCGCAGCATGCCGTTGAACACATAATGGTGAAGCGGCATGACCGCATACCAGTAGAGGATGCCGAACAACCCCCGTGGCAGGAAGCTGGCCATCTGCTGAAGCTCTGTCTGGCCGTCATCCTGCGGTGTCATACGGAAAGAAAGAACGGCCTCCCCGGGGAGTTTCATTTCGGCTGAAAGCCTGAGATAGTTGGGCTTTTGCACGTCAATCACCCGCCAGAAGTCGATGGCATCTCCGGGGTACAGTTCTGTCTGGCTTCGTCGTCCCCGGCTGAGCCCCACCCCGCCGCAGAGACGGTCCAGAACACCCCGTATGCTCCATAGCCAGTCTGCATAGTAATAGCCAACTTCGCCGCCGATTGAACTGACGGCTGGCCAGATCTCTTCCGGGCGTGCCTCGAGAAAAATCCTGCGCGAGTCATCGTAGAAGCTGCCGCCGGCCCAGTGCGGATCACCCGGGACACTCCATTCTGCGGGGTGGATTTCCCCGGAATCTATCCAGGAAGTTTCTACCTGGTGTTGGCGGAGGCGATCCAGGGCCAGGCGGATCGATTTACGCGCATCGAAGAGCTCTTGCGGCAAGAGTTCAGCGATGCGGTTTTCTTGACAGATCACCGGGTTGCTCAAACCTTCAGCCAACGGCCGGGCAATCGAGGCCGGGACCGGGGTCACCAGATGGATCCAATAGGAGCTGAGCCGCGGCGTCAGCACCGGGACCGGAATGACCCACCGGCGCGGCAAGCCAGCTTCTTCAGCATAGATTTCCATCAATTCACGATAGTTGGTGACCTCCGGCTGGCCGATATCGAAGGTCTCGCCGATGGTTTTCGGTTCCTGGATACAGCCAGCCAGGTAATGCAGAACATTTCTGACCCCGATCGGCTGACAGAAAGTGTCAACCCAGCGCGGCGTGACCATAACCGGAAGCCGATCAACCAGGTAGCGCAGGATTTCAAAAGACGCGCTTCCTGAGCCGATAATCATGGCTGCCCGCAGAATCGTGACAGGGACCGTCCCCTGGCGCAGGATCGAACCGACTTCGGTTCTGGATTGCAGGTGGTGACTGAGCTGGCCCCGGTCGTCGCCCAGTCCGCCCAGATAGACAATCTGTTGCAGTTTTTCTTCCGCAGCAGCTTCCGCCATGTTGCGAGCAGCCTGCCGATCCGTTGCAGCAAAGTCGCTGACACCGGGATTCATGGAGTGGACCAGGTAGTAGGCTGCTCGGCATTGACCAAGCGCCTTTCCCAGAGAGGCCTTGTCTAGAACATCGCCTTTGACAATTTCCAGAGACGGGTGTTGTGCCCAGGGGCGATTCCTCAGTTTTTCCGGAGCGCGGGCGAGAGCCCGGACATGATATCCGGCCTCAAGCAGCAGGGGCACAAGGCGCGCGCCGATATAGCCGGTCGCTCCGGCGACAAAGATAGGACTTTGGTCTTTTGCTGTGGTCATGATTATTTTGTCCAGAGGGAGTTTATCAATAAAAAACATTATTTACATGTCACTCTGCCAATCAGGCCAGGGTTTTGCTAGACTTGTAAGCAGCTTATCACATGAGAAACAGTTACGTTGCCAACTACTTGATTGTATAGATCGGAATGACCCTGAATGCTGCGCCTGGGCCTCTGCTGCCTGTTCAATCAGTCCCCAATCCGTTTCAGAAGCGCAACGGCCAAGGTTGTCAAGCAGCTTGATCGCCCTGATCAACTGGTACGGCTCAGTGAACTCTGCCTGGACAACGCCCGGTCCCTGATTGCCACTCTCGAAGAGGTGCACCGGCTCGGAATCGGCGCCTTCCGGGTGAGTTCGCCGCTCTTCCCTCTGTACACCCACCCCGAGGTCGGCTATCGGCTTGAAGATCTGCCAAATGCCGAGAAAATCACGGCAACGCTGATTGCGGTCAAGTCTCTCAAGGACAAATACCAGGTCCGCCTCAGTTTTCACCCTGATCAATTCACGCTGCTCTCCAGCCCCCGACCCGAAGTTACCGCTGCCTCTCTCGAGGAACTCGACTACCAGGCGATGCTGGCTGTCCTGATCGGGGCGGATGTCATCAATATCCATGGCGGAGGAGTCTACAGCGACAAGAACAGCGCCCTGCTGCGCCTGGAAAATCAAATCTCTGCCCTGCCCGAACCGATTCGAGAGCGCCTGACCCTGGAAAACGACGATCACAGCTACACGGTCAAAGATCTTGTGCCGGTCTGTGACAAGCTCTCCATTCCCCTGGTTTACGATGTCCATCATCACCGCTGCAACCCGGATGGCCTGACGGTCGCAGAAGCCACCAAAGCCTGCCTGTTGAGTTGGCGACGACTCGGGCGTGAGCCATATTTCCATATTTCATCGCCGAAACATGGCTGGCATGGCAAGCCGAGACCCCATGCCGATTTTATCGACAGCTCTGATTTCCCGCGAGAGTGGCAACAACTCGACGGCACCGTCGACGTTGAAGCCAAGGCCAAGGAACTGGCCGTTCTGAAACTGCAAAAAGAATTGGCATTGCCTCCCTGGCAACCGACATCTCCGCGACCAGATCATAACGATACAGAGGAGAGTAGATGAAAACCTTGGCGATGTTGCTTGGTAGTTTTATGCTGGCAGGGTGTGCTGTCACACCGCATGGGGTGATACCGGTTGAGAACTTCGCTCTCGATCGCTACCTGGGCACATGGTACGAGATCGCCCGACTCGACCATCGTTTCGAGCGGGGGCTCAGCCAGGTTTCGGCCACTTACAGCAAACGTCAGGACGGCGGGATCGATGTTCTTAACCGGGGACTGGACAGCCGCACAGGCAAGTGGAAGGAAGCGCATGGACGCGCTTATTTTATAAACGAACCGCACGTGGCGCGTTTGAAGGTCACCTTTTTCTGGCCTTTTTACGGGGGGTACAATGTGATCGAACTCGACCACGAAAATTACGCCTATGCATTGGTTTGCGGCCCCGGCCGGAGCTACCTGTGGATTCTGTCCCGAACCCGGCAGCTCGACGAGACCGGATTGCGCAGGCTTGTCGCTACAGCCGAGAGTCTCGGATTCGATACCAGCCAACTCATCCTAGTCGACCAAGAGGAATAGCCACCGTGCACCTTCTTGAACGGGAAATCATACTCGATGCCGATCAGGGCAAGGTCTGGGAGTTCCTCTCAACCCCCATCAACCTCAATGAACTGACCCCGCCGGACCTCAATTTTCAAGTCATGTCCGAAGTCCCTGACACAATGTACAACGGCTTGTTGATCCTCTACGAGATACAGATCCCCATGTTTGGCAAGCACCGTTGGCTGACCGAGATCAAACACATCCAGGACGGTGCTTTCTTTATTGATGAGCAGCGGTTCGGGCCCTACCGGCTCTGGTATCATCAGCACCGGATTGAGCGTTCCGAGGGCAATAAAACCAGGATGATCGACCGGGTCTTCTACCAGCTCCCCTTCGGAGTTATCGGCACTCTGGTCCATAAACTCCTGGTAAGAAACATGCTGGAGAAGATATTCGACTACCGGGTCAGGCGCCTCGCGGAACTGTTTGGAGAGAAGGCCAGCCACAGAAACATGGGGACACAGGAGAAGTGCTGGTTTTGAGCAATTCCTGTGTTTTTCTAAACGTTTGCTATGCTATAGAGCTTGAAGGCTCAAGCATCTCTGCAGAAACCCTGTAATCGCCTGCAGTGTCTCGGTCGGCCGGTCACGGAAAGGCGAGTGTCCACAGGCGCACAGAAGAGTCAGCTCTGCTTCCCCCGGAAGAGACGCTTTGATCTTTTCCAGTTGTCTGATCGTTCCGTAGTCGTCGTCCTCGCCCTGAATCAAGAGGACCGGCACCTCAATCATCGGCAGGTATGCTTCCAGGTTCCAATCCAAAAAGCCCTCAGCCAGCCACGCCCGGTTCCAGCCCAGAAAAGCGCAGTCGACATTTTCGCCATGATAACGGGCCAGACGCTCACGCAGATTGGTGTTTTCATAGGCGCCTCTCGCCTCACGGATGCTGGTCAGGGTGAGCTCTTCGACAAACACGTGAGGGGCCATCAGGATCAGCCCCTTGATGCGTTCATCGGTCATTCCGCCGGCATTGATCAGGGCGATGGAAGCTCCGTCGCTGTGCCCCACCAGCACGACTTTATGCAGGTCGGCGGCGTCTAGGATTTTCGGCAGGACCTTCAGCCCCTCGTCGTGCATGAACGTGAGAGGCCTTGGCAGAGAGCAGGGGGCCGAGCCACCGTAGCCTGCCCGGCTGTAAATCAGGGCCCGACAGCCAGTCAACTGGGCAAGCTGCCGGGGGAAATCCTTCCACATGGCCTGACAACCCAAACCCTCATGGAGAAAAACCAGTGACAGGTCATTGGTTTGAGAAGGGGTTAACAGCTTATACTCCAGCAGCTTCCCTTCGATATTGAAGAAACCGCACGCTTCAAGCAAGGCGATTTACCCCCCTGATACGTAGGAAAGCAGTGTGATCTCGCTGCCGTCAGGAATGTCGGTCTGGTTTTCTCCGGCAAGGATCATCTTGCCGTTGATGACAATATTGAGGTTCGGATCGCTCAGGACCGCATGTGCCTCAGGCAGTTTGCGCCACAAAAGCTGGCGCAGATCGCTCAAATTCGCAACCTGTTCGTCGATTATGAGGTACTGTTCCGGTGCGCCGGCAAGCACACAGGGGAACTTGACCCTGATGCAATAGCCGGTGACGAGCTTCGAGAGCCTGGCGTGCCAGTCGAGGGCTGGAACACCCTCAAGATTGAGCCCGCTCAGCTTGTAGAAGCGCTGCTTGAGGTCAGCAAACTGTTGCCGGTCGATCTTTTCGCCAGTGAATGGCCCGACCTTGATCGGTTCTTCGAACCAGCGCTCCGGCAAGGTGTCATCCTCGCCATGCAGGCCGAAGCGGAAGTTGAGCATCCTCTCCAGACCGGTAATGTTACGGCCGATTTCATCCAGTTGCCCGGCATCGAATGGCAGTTGGGTCAATGCACTGAGCTGGAGGGCAAAATCCTCCAGGTCAGGTGTTGTCGGCGAGTTGAACAGCTTGGTATTAAAGCGGCACATGCCGATCGCATCGCCAACGGCAAAGGCATTTTCGCAACGCCGGACCGCGAACTCCTTGCCTTCGTAAGAGGTCGGCTCGGGGGCAACCACGCCGCCGTAGAGGGCGGTCTTGAAGCTGGCATCATCGTTGATGCGGGCATTGATCTCAAGAGTGGCCCGGTTGCGCAGATGATCCATGCCGCGAGTGGCAACCGCCAGACCCAGGGCAAAGGCCTTGAGAATGCGCGCATCATGAGGATCGGACTGGAACAGGCCCTTGGAGGCCATGCAGTAATTGAGAGCCTCAGCCGGGTATCTGCCGCGTTCCACAGCACGGCTGGAAACGGCGATAGTGTCGCCGAAACCTTCGCGCTTTGCGGTCATGAAAAGCAACTGCTCGATGACCGGGTAGTTTCCCCAGGTCAGGTCCAGCCCGCCGGTAGCCTTCTGATCGATGATGCCACGCTGGTAGAGTTCCATGGCCCAGGCGATGGCGCTACCGGTGCTCGAGGCATCGAGGCCCAGATCGTTGAGGATATTGTTGAGGCGCAGGACCTGCTCCGGCTCCTTGATGCCGATGTTGGGGCCAAACTTGCCGACAATGATGTATTCCGGCCCTTCCCCCTTGTCGTACTTGTCAAAATGGCCGTCGTTGTTGATGCCGTTGTAGCTGCGCTGCTTGTGATGCTCAAGGCCGCTCTGCGCCTTGTCGTAGCTGGCATTGCCGTTGAGACCGGTCAGGGCGCTGGCACCCCAACCGCCTTTGCCGCCGGGGAGCATGTCGTTGTTTGCACGGCATCCGACCGGGCACTGAAAGCAGCGGCTCATCCCCGGACGGTATGGGTCGAAGTTGTCGGCGTCGAGGCTGGCGTGCCAGGTAGTCTCCTGATTGTTCCTGGTGCCCATGGCGCCGAGCACCCGGCTCGGCTTGTAGAGAAAGGGGGTGCCGACTTTTTTCAAGGCATTCTGGACCACGCTCGCAGCGAGGATTTTTTTGCCGATACCCCGATTTGCCGCTTTGAAGGCATCGGTAAGCTCAAACACAGGGAGTTCGCCCTGGATGAGAATTGCCTTCAGGTGCAGGGCCCCCATTTTGGCGCCACCGCCACCACGGGCCCAGATTGATTTCTCCCCGGCCATGATGCCGCTGCAGAGGACCAGGTTTTCTCCAGCGCTGCTGATCCTCGCCATGGCCATGTCCTTGCGCTCGCTACAGTCAAAAGCGCCTTCAATCGCCGCGGTAAAGTCAATGTTGTCCATACCACGGTAGGATGTGGCATCGATATAGCTGATCTGCTCCTGCTCGATTTTGAGCAGCGTCCACTCCGGGTTGCGGCCGTAGATTACCAGGTGGTCATAGCCATGGCGTTTAAGATAGGCAGGAAAGTAGTCTCCGGCGTTGCTGTCGAGAATTGCCCGGCTCTCCGGTGAACGGCTGGTGACGTTGCCGCGGGTGGCTCCAGGCATACTGCTGGTGAGAACCCCGGCGCCGAAAATCAGGGGAACCTCGGGATCGAGCGCATCCTTGTCTTCCTGCAGCAGGTTGTAGAGCAGGTACATGTTGCCGCCGCGCCCCGCCAGAAAGTTCCGGACCACCTCGATCGGCAGGTAGCCGCGTTGGCAGCTGCGTTGTTCAAGGTCGACAAACAGCACCACACCCTGGCTTGGGTACTGGGCAACCTCATGCATCCGGCCCAAAAGCCGCGTAACCCGGGCTCTGATATTCATTTATCCTCGTTAAACAGTTATTTCACCAGCCGGCAGTACCTGGCAGGTCAATTCAGGTGAGGGCTCATAACAGCAAAACCGGGCATTTAACGACACGGATCACATGGTTTGTCACAGAGCCGAACATGATGTCACGAAACCCTCCACCGCCAGGGTGACGTCCGATGATGACCAGTTGCACCTCCTGCTCCACGACAGCTTTCACGATCGCTGCACCAGGGGTCCCCAGCTCAAGGAGCAGTTTCGGTTCAAACCCTGCCTCCAGAAACGGCTCGGCCAGCCTTGCAAGGATGCGGTTCCCCGATTTTTCAGCGGCTTCGTAGATCATGCTTTTCTGGATATCCGGAATCAGCCGCCGGACCAGATGAACATCGACGACGTGCAGCAACAGAAGTTCACGCGGCACCAGATCCTTGTTGTCAATAATTGCGCTAATCGTATGCTCGGTCGTTGCCGACTCGTCAACGGGAATCAATATCCGTGGGGTCATGTCATCTCCTGGGACTTCAGTCGTCAATATCTCAGCCGTAAACCAGGCGCGGCAAGAAGAGGACCAGATCGGCCCAGTAGGTCAGAATCATCAGAATTGCTATCTGAATAACGACAAAAGGGAGTACCGCTTTCGACACATAGACCAGGTTGCGATCGACTGCTGCACCGGAGATATAGAGGCTGACCCCGAGCGGCGGCGTACAGTAGCCGATCCCGAGGTTGACCGTCATCAGCAGGCCGAAATGCATGGTGTCGATGCCGAACGAAGCGAGCAGCGGCAGGAAGATCGGGGTCAGGATCAGGGTCGCAGAAATGATATCCATGAACATGCCGACGATCAGCAGCATGACATTGACCACCATGAGAAAGACCCAGGGCGAATGGATCTGGCTGATTACAGCCGATGCGATCTTGTTCGGAATTTGTTCAAAGGTCAGATACTCGCCGAAAACCGAAGCCCCGGCCACAATCACCAGCAAGGTTGCCGAGGTGGCTGCGGAGGTAATAATGATCTTCTTGATATCCTGGAGCTTCATGTCCTTGTGGATAAAAATTTCGACAAAGAAGGCATAAAAACAGGCGACCACGGCCGCCTCGTTGGCGGTAAACATCCCGGAATAGATGCCGCCGAAAATCAGCAGCGGCAGACACAGTGCCCAGAAGCTCTCTTTGAGAACCGCGACCACGCTTTTGAAGTCCGGACGCGGCATGGTCTTGTAGTTTTTGCGTTTGCAATAGAAGTATGCGTACACACTCATGGCCACCATGATCAAGATTCCCGGGATGAAGCCGGTCAGAAACAGGGCCTCGATCGGGTCGTTGCTGACCATGGCATAGAGGATCATGGATATCGAAGGCGGAATGATGATACCCAGATTGGGCGCGGTGGTCATGATGCCTACCGAGAACTTCTCGTCGTAACCGTTTTCGATCAGCGCCGGGATCATGAACCCGCCGATGGCGACCACCGTAGCCACGGTCGAACCCGAGATAGCGCCGAAGAAGCCACAGGCAAGCACCCCGGCCATGGCCAGTCCGCCGGGCAGGAAACCGACCAGAACATTGGCCGTTTTGATCAGTTTCTGAACGATGCTGCCAGTGGTCATGATGTTGCCGCAGAGAATGAAGAACAGCACCACCACCAGGGCGAACTTGTCCATGCTGCGGTAGAGCACCTCGATGACGATCTGCGCATCGATTCCGATCATGAAGACCAGGCCGACGAATCCGGTAAAGAACAGGGCCATGAAAACGGGAACCGTCGTCGCCATCAGGCCAATGAGTAAAAGCAGGATTATGAGGTAGTTGGAGTCCATAGTGGTTTGGGCAGGTCAGGCGGGATGGCAAGCCATCCGGCTCAGCGCTTCGCCCCCTCCTTCCAGTCTTCGATCATCACCATCAGGGTGCGCAGCAACATCATGACACCCATCAGGGGCAGCACGGCATAGAAGATCCATTCGGGAATCTGCAGGCTGGAAGTACGGGCATAGGTATCCAGGTACATCATGTGTGTCATCATTCCCCCAAGGTAAATCATGATGACGGAAAACAGCAGCACAACCAGGTTGGAGAAGACGGCCAGGGGTTTCTTCAGCCCCGGCACCATCTGCGGCAGGGCATCGATGCAGATCAGTGAGCGACCGCGCACCGCCACCACGCAACCGATGTAGGTGGTGATGTAGATGGTCTTGCGAACCACCTCGTCCGACCAGAAGAGGTTGACATCGGACGTGAGCTTGCGCAACAGCACATTGGCCATGGCGACCACCAGTGCGGCACAAACTGACAGCAGCAGGGACCAGTCCTCAATCCAGGTAAAAGCACGATCGACTCTAGCAAAGACTCTTCTCAACATGCAGTCCCTTCCGGCGCAAAGATTGCCGGGGAGCAAAGCTCCCCGGCATGATGAAGGTGGTGGGTGATTATTTCAGGGTGGAGCGAACAATATTCAGGTAGTCGACGCCGATCTTCGCTCCCCAGCTGTCGTAAACCGGCTTGGCTTCTTTGATCAGCTCTGCTTTGTCTGCATCCGACATGGTGATGAACTCGACGCCGGCTTCCTTGGCCTTGGCGATCTGGTCAGCGTGCTGTTCTCTGGTCAATGCACGGGTTTTGGCGCTCTCCTCTTCTATGACCTCAATGAAGATTTTTTGCAGGTCTGCAGGGAGCTTGTTGAACCAGTTCTTGTTGACCAGGTGAACGAAGAGTCCCTGGGCATAGTTGAGCTCGGAAAAGTATTTGGCGATGGTGAACTTTTTGGTGATATTGCAGACAATCGCCGTATGATCGAGACCGTTGATGACACCGGTCTGCAGGGCCTGGGGGACATCCGGCCAGGGCATGACGGTGAATTTCAGTCCCCAGGCATTGTACACGTCGATGTTGACCGGCGCTTCAGCGATCCGGAAGTTAACGGTTTTTGCGTCGGCAAGATTGCGCACCGGGGTCGTGGTCGCCCAGCCGTATTGGCCGTAATTGACGATGTCGGCAACCATCAGGCCGGCAGATTGCGCACTGTTGCTGTATGGGCCCCAGAGCGTCGGATCACTGCGAAACTGGTCAAGTTTGTCATAGGTGTCGACAACATAAGGCAGGTTGACGATACCCAGCTTGTCGGCGATGTTGGCCGAGGCAACTGAAGATGACAGCATCCCCTGGACAGCGCCGATTTTCAGCTTGGCGATGACGTCCTTCTCGCCGCCGAGTTGTGCAAGAGGGCGATAATCGACATAGATGCGGCCTTTGGATTTTTCCCAGAGGGAGTCACGGATGTTGTAGCCGTTCGCAACCCCTTCAATAACCGGATGAGAGATGTTGGACAAAATGTAGGTGTACTCGGCCTTCGAATAGTCGAACTTGGTCGCCCAGTTGGCCAGGGGGTCTTTTTTCTCTTCGGCGGCGAACAGGGGGCCGGCCATCAGGCTGGTAACCAGCAGGGCAAGCATGGGAAAAACGACAAAGACTCTTTTCATTTCGAACCTCCTAACGGGTGGTTAACCTGAGCCACTTATTTGGCACAAGGCTTTTTTTGATCTACAAGGATACGCATGCCAACCAGTTTAATCCCAACCAGGAATAACGTTGTCAAGGAATTCAGTCAAGAATGGCATTCGTTATAAAATAACAGTGTTTTGCTGTTTTTGAAACGATAAAACCAACACTTTTCCTTAGTATTGTTTTTTATAAAAAAATAAATATAATGCTGTTATTTGAACCTGCAGTCATTTCTCACGCGACTCGATCCATCCATTCCTGCTCTGGCACCTTGTACCCAGTAAGCCATAAACTATCGCATCTTGCTTGGTGGCACATAAAACCTTTTTTGGGGTTATAGTACCGTTTTATTTCGGTTCAAGGGCCTTGACCAGCCCCCGGATCATGTTGTTATAAGGGGTGGGGATACCGGCCTGCGCACCGTATTTGATTATTTTGCCGTTGATGTAATCAACCTCGGTGCGGCGCTTTGCCTCGATGTCCTGCAGCATCGAAGGTTTATGATTTCCTGCATTTTTTATGTAGTTGATGGCGTAGGGGTAATAATTTGACCCGAGAGAAAACTCATTGATCCTGGCAACGGCAATCCCCTCCTTGATCAGCGAATCAACCAGGTTGAAGGTGATCGGATCGTTGATGATCTCAACCATGGTCATGCCAGTCACGGCGCATATCGGATTCATGCAGGCATTGAGGACCGTCTTTCGCCAGACCATGTTGGTGATCTGCTCACTGTGCAGGGTATCAAGACCGCACTCGGTCAAGACATTGCAGATGCCGATGGCTGCTTTTTGTGAAGCCGGATCAAGCTCCTGCAGGTAATGGGGACGATGATGAAACGCCAGGCGGATGTGTGCCGGTCCCAGGGGGACGCAGCCAAAATTAACCACCCCGCGCATAACCGCCTTGTTGCCCAGGTGCTGGGCCAGTTCCATCTCGGTATCTATGCCGTTCTGCCAGCTGATCACGTAGCGCCCTTCCGCGACAAAGCCCTCCAGCGCCGAAGCGATCAACGGCAGGGCAGTTGCCTTGACGGTGATGAAAATGACATCGGGTGGATCGTTGAGCAGTTCATCAAGCCGGGTTGTCGTTCGCGCCACTTTGACCTGCAGGTTATCGACACCCTCAAGGATAATTCCCGGATCCAGGGCCGGCGTGAGAAGTCCGGGGACAATGTCGCAAAGCGTAACCTCGTACCCGCCCCTGGCAAGGAAGGCCGCTACAACGCCACCGACGGGGCCGGCACCGATGACGGCAAATTTTTTCGGACGATAGTGAGTTTCACCCATTCTACAATCTCTCCTTGAGTGGTCGGCCCGCACTTCAGGCCTGGGCTAGACGGGACTCTCGAGAATCCCGAAGGATTCAGCATCAAGGATCTGAATGTTGTTCTCCTGCAGCAACGCGATCGCCAGGTCATTGTCGCTGAAGCAGAAGACCATGACGGCTTTTCCCGAGGAGGTCCCCGCCAGGGCATACATATACTCGACGTTGACCTTGTTCTGCATCAGCACCTTGAGGGTTTTCGCCAGGCTGCCCGGGGTATCTTCAATCTCTGCGGCTACAACCTCGTCCACGCGGGCCGGGAGCTGCTTTTCCATAATGACCTGGCGCGCCTTGGCAACATCGGAGATCAGGATCCTCAATACCCCGAAACCGGAAACGTCGCAAATTGAGAGCGACCTCAGATTGAGACCGGCTTCGCCAAGGGCCTGGGTCGCTTCGTATAAACGTCCCGGCGCATTTTCCAGGAATATCGAGATCTGCTTTAATGTCTGTTTCATAATGGACTTCCTTTGCTTCGGCTTAACGACAATGTGAACCAAACCTGAAGACGGGCTCTATCCACACATTAAAAATTACGCCGCCGCGCCTCCGGCCATGGCCTTCAGGTTGACAGCGACCCCTTTGCCCTGCGAGATCTGCTTGACGACCGCAGTGATGACTTCTTCCTTGAAGGGCAGATATTTCATCACGGTCCCGACCATCACCATGTTGACAGCCTTGCCATTACCGGCTTCCCGCGCGATGGAAAGGGCTTCAATCCCGTGAGCGTTGGTGCAGGCCGCGTCAATCTGCTGCTCCACATCCTTTGGGTAGACGGCCATTCCTGCGGCAACGGTACTGGGATTGATGGAGACCTTGTTGTATACCAGCCGGCCACCCGGTTTGAGATAGTGGCTGTAGCGCAAGGCTTCCAGGGGTTCGAAAGAGATCAGCAGGTCGGCGGTACCGGGCATGACCACCGGCGAGTGGACCTGGTCGCCGATGCGCACAAAGCTGATCACGCTGCCACCACGCTGGGCCATGCCGTGCACTTCGTTCTGCTTGACGTCCATGCCGCTGGCCAGAGCGCTTTCCGCGAGGACTTTGGAGGCCATGAGGACGCCTTGTCCACCGACACCGGCAATAACGATATTAAAGATTTGCATTGTTGACTCCCTCAAGCTCGTGCATCGCGTCGAATTTACACATCTGCTTGCAGACACCGCAGCCATTGCAGACGTTGGGGTCGACTCGCACCTTCTCTTTCTCGCCGGAGACGGCCAGGCCAAGGGCCATGCAGGCGACCTTGAGGCAGGCCCGGCATCCGGTGCACTTGTCCTGGTCGACGTTCATGGCGGGCTTGCGGATCTTGTAGCGCAGGATGCAGGGGTTCCGGTCGATCAACACGTAGGGGCCAGGAGTTGCCAGCCCTTTTTTGATGGCAGCTTCCGTTGCTTTGAGGTCGTAGGTGTTGAGCTCCACGACATTGTCGATACCCAGGGCCTTGACCAACGGCACCATCTCGACCTGGCGGGCCGGAAGACCCTGCAGCGTCTTGCTGGTGCCAGGGTTTTCCTGACCGCCGGTCATGCCGGTGGTACGGTTATCCATGATGATGACCAGGGCGTTACCGCCGTTGTAGGCCATGCTCATCAGGCCGGTCATCCCTGAATGGAAGAAGGTCGAATCGCCGATCACGGCAACCGGTTTCTCGTCGCGACCGGCGATGGCGTTGACCTTGGCCATACCGTGGGCGGCGCTGATGCTGGCACCCATATCGATGACCGAATGCATGGCATTCATCGGTGGCAGAGCACCCAGGGTGTAGCAGCCGATATCGCCGGAGACGAAGAGCTTGAGCTTGCTGAGGATGGTAAACAGGCCGCGGTGGGCACAACTGGGGCAGAACACCGGAGGGCGCTGCGGCAGTCCGGCCACCGGGGAGGTGGGCTCAGCCTTGCTGCCACCGAGAGCGGCGCGGAGGATGTCGGCATTAATCTCGCCGCAGAGCGGCAGCTTGTTTTTGCCGATTTCGACGGCTATGCCCATGGCCCGGACCTGCTCCTCGAAGACGGCATCCATCTCCTCGACAATCATCAGGCGTGTGACACTGGCAGCGAACTCGCGGATTTTACGTGCCGGGAGCGGATGAATCATCCCCAGCTTCAGGACCGACGCTTCAGGGCAGGCTTCGCGGACATGCTGGTAAGCGACCCCGGAGGTAATGATGCCCAACCCGGGATCGCGCATCTCCACCCGGTTTAAGGGAGTGGTCTCGGCGAATTCCTGCAGCTTGAGCAGCCGGGCTTCGACCTCGACGTGCTTGAGCTTGCCGAAGTTGGGCAGCATGACGTACTTGGGAACGTCTTTGACCCATTCGCCAATCTGTGGGGTAATTTTCTTCTGCGGGATGACCACCCCTTTGGCATGCGAGATGCGCGTGGTGGTACGCAGCATCAGCGGTGTATCAAACTGTTCAGAGATCTCAAAACCGGCCCGGACCATGTCGTAGGCCTCCTGGGAATCGGCGGGATCGAGCATCGGCACCTTGGCGAACTTGGCGTAGTTGCGGCTGTCCTGCTCATTTTGCGAGGAGTGCATCCCCGGGTCGTCGGCGACCATCAGAATCAGCCCGGCGTTGACGCCGGTGTAGGTCAACGTCAGCAAGGCATCAGCGGCGACATTGACGCCGACATGTTTCATGGTCGCGATGGAACGCCCGCCGGCAATCGAAGCACCGATCACTGACTCCAGGGCAACTTTTTCATTCGGTGCCCACTCGCAGTAAACGTCGCCCAGCCGGGCGACCTCTTCGAGGGTTTCGGTGCTGGGAGTGCCGGGGTAGCCTGAAGCGAAGACGCCGCCGGAATCGCCGAAACCCAGGGCGATCGCTTCGTTGCCGGAAATTATCTTTTTCATCAAAACCATTCCTTTTGGACTGGCCCCTTGGAAGAGCCGGATTAAATTTTTCCTTCATAAAACCATTTACGTTGATATCCGCAGCGTTTCAGCTGACTGTTATGCAAAAGCTGTGTGAACCAGGAAGATCATAACCTTCTCTTAACGCCCGTTCGCAGTCTTCACTCAAGAAACGGGAAAATCGGCAATGTAAAACATGTCCCTCTTTGCGTCATTCTTCAACGACTTTGCCTTGATTTTTTTGGCTATCCTAACCCGCCTCTCAACCTGAGCAAAGCAGATAGCGAAGAATTTATTTGGGCCTGCGATCTTCCACCCGTCTGGCCTTCCCTTCGCTCCGCGCGATACTGCCGGGCGGGACCAGGTTGACGTCAACAGAGATGCCAATCACGTCCTTGATATCCTGTTGCAGATTGCGTTTTTTGCTGCGTACGGTGGCGACGTCTTCGAGGATATCGAATTCATCCCCTTTGAGGATGTCGGCAGCTGCCTTGACCATGAACTCCTCGGTGACTTCGATCTTCACCCGCAACGAGTCCATGGCGCCCTTGCGCTCCACGATGATCATATAGTGGGGCGACACTCCTTCACGCTTGAGAATGATTGATTCGATCTGTGAAGGGAAGACATTGACCCCGCGGATAATCAGCATATCGTCGCTGCGTCCAGAGACCCGGTCCATCCTGACCAGGTTCCGGCCACATATGCAGGTGTCGTAACAGAGGCGAGTGATGTCCCTGGTGCGGAAGCGTAACAGGGGCTGCCCCTGGTTGGCAACAGTGGTAAAGACCAGTTCGCCGAGTTCGCCTTCGGGGAGGACTTCGCACGTTTCCGGGTCGATGATCTCAGGGTAGAAGTAGTCTTCGTTGATGTGCAGTCCATGCTGCAATTCCTGGCACTCGAAGGCGACTCCCGGGCCGATGATCTCCGAGAGCCCGTAAATGTCGCAGGCTTTGATGCCGAACTTGTCCTGGATCTGGTGTCGCATCGTCTCGCTCCATGGTTCAGCGCCGAGCACGCCGACGCGGAGTTTGAGCTTGTGAAAGTTAATGCCCTGCTCCTCTCCCACTTCGTGCAGGTGCATCAAAAAAGATGGAGTGGAAGTGAGCACGGTGCTGCCGAAGTCCTCCATCAGCATCAACTGCCGATGGGTGTTGCCGCCGGAGATGGGTATAACTGCAGCGCCCACGCGGATCGCTCCGTAATGGGCGCCCAGCCCGCCGGTAAAGAGGCCGTAACCGTAGATGTTCTGCACCACGTCCCTGTTGGTGATGCCGGCGGCGGTAAATGCCCGGGCCATGACTTCTTTCCAGCTCTCCAGGTCCTGACGGGTGTAGCCGACCACCACCGGTTTGCCGGTGGTTCCGGACGTTGCATGGTACTCAACGATCTCCACCTGGGGAGCCGTGAACAACTTGAACGGGTAGTTGTCGCGGATGTCCTGCTTGGTGGTGAAGGGTAGCCTGCGGAGGTCGTCCAACGACCTGATATCGTTCGGCTGAACCTTCAACTCGTCAAGTTTCTTCCGGTAGTGTGGATTTTTCTCATAGACGTAACTCACAGTCTTCTGCAGTCGACCGAGTTGAATGGCCTGCATCTCGCTGCGCCTACATGTCTCTTCCTTATTCCAGACCATCTTTTCACCTCTCGTTATAAAATGCCGCCTGTATTGAACGTTGAAGACTTGATCGCGTCTTTGCCTGTGATTTACAGGTAGTTCAACTCTTTGGCCTTCTCGGTGATCTCAGCCCTGAACCGGGGATGGGCAATATTGATCAGTGCCTGGGTCCGCTGGCGAACGGTCTTTCCGTAAAGGGCCGCGACGCCGAATTCGGTGACTATGTAGTGGACATGGTTACGGCTGGTGACCACGCCCGCGCCCATTTTGAGCATCGGTACAATTTTACTGACGACGCTGCCATCCCTTAGCTGTGAAGTGCTCGGCAGAGCGATAATCGGTACGCCCCCATGGGAACGTGAGGCTCCATAGATGAAATCCAGCTGACCGCCAACGGCCGAATGCATCTTTGTGCCAATACTGTCGGCACAGACCTGGCCGGTAAAATCAACTTCAATGGCCGAGTTGATCGCCACCATGCGGTCGTTCTGCGCCACCACAAAGGGGTCGTTGACATATTCGGTGCGATGCAGTTCGACCAGCGGGTTGTTGTCAACCCAATCATAGAGCCGTTTGGTGCCGAGCAGGAAACCGCAGATGATCTTGCCGGGATGCAGGCTTTTACGCGAACCGTTCACGACGCCGGCCTCGACCAGATCGATCACGCCATCCGAAATCAGTTCGGAATGAATCCCGAGGTCCTTTTTCTCAAAAAGAAATTTCAGGACAGCATTGGGAAGCGCGCCTATGCCCAGTTGCATGGTTGCTCCGTCGGGGATCAGTTTTGCGCTATGAGCGGCGATTTGCTCGACCACCTGCTGATCAGCATCCTCCCCCATCGGCATTTCAAAAAGTGGTGAATTGCACGGCACGATGTGATGCATCTTATTGATATGCATTGCCGTGTCACCCAAGGTCCTTGGCATCTGTTCGTTGACCTGTGCAATCACGATCCTGGCGACCTCTGCTGCTGATATGGTGAGGCCTGACTCTGCACCCATGGAACAGAAGCCGTTTTCGTCCGGAGGTGAGACATGAATCAATGCCACATCCAGGGGGAGATGCCCGTTTTTGAAAAGCAGCGGGAATTCCGAGAGCATCACCGGGGTGAAATCGGCCCGCCCCTGGTTGACAGCCTTGCGCACGTTGGCGCTGATAAACATGGAGTTGATGCGCAGATGACCCTCCATATTGTGAGCGACATAGTCGTCCGGGCAGATCGTCAGCGGATGGCAGATTTCGACATCCGTCAGCTCCGGTGCCCGCTTGACCAGTGCATCAAGCAGGGGCAGCGGGACCGAAGCATTGCCGGTCAAAAAAACCCGGTCTCCAGACCTGATTGCCTTGACGGCCTCCTCCGGAGTTGTGACCCTTGATTGAAAAGTCCCTTGCCAGTTGGCCCCGGCTGCCTTCCTTTGCAAAAGCATGTTCTTTACCCCTTACTCCTGATCTGAATGCGGATTCTGCCGTCGACAGCAAAGACCCTGTCTGAAAAAGCCATGATCGGATTCACATCCATCTCTGCGATCATCGGCAGATCACCGAGCAGCTGCGAGACCCGTTGAATCAGTTCAATTACCGCCTGCTTGTCTATACCTGCTTCGCCGCGCACGCCATCGAGCAGCGCCGCAGTTTTAATCCCTGCGAGCATCTCTTCGGCTTCGACGCGGGTTACCGGAGCGATCTTGAAGATGACATCCTTGAGGACTTCAACGTAGATGCCGCCAAGACCGAACATGACCAGATGGCCCAGTTCCCGTTCGGCACTGGCGCCGACAATCAACTCACGCCCGCCTGGCAGAAATTTTTGCACCAGGAAGCCGAGTTCGCCAAAGCGACCAAGGCGATCCTGCATCTCCACAACAGCGCTGCTCACCGCAGCGGCATCCATCAGGTTGATGGCAACCCCGCCCATGTCGCTTTTATGGTCGATCGCGGCGCAGTCGACTTTGACCACCACCGGATAACCGATCGCAGTGGCCGCGGCGACCGCCTGCTCGGCTTTTTTGACGACTTGCCATGGGGCGATCGGGATGCCGTAGGCTTCGAAGATCCTGTAGACCTCGCAGGCCGAAAGGATTTCGCGGCCGGCTTGCCTGGCCTGCTCAACGATTGTCCTGGCCTGGTTCGCGTCGACGCCGCTGAAGATGTGCGGCTGGCCGATATCCCTTTGCAGGAGACGGCCGTACTGCACCAGGGCACCAAGGGCGCGGGCGGCATCGCCTGGATTGGCATAGTAAGGGACCTCGCCTGCCTTGAGGATCGCCATGGTCTTCTGATAACGCTCCAGCTTTAGGTTGGTCATAAAGTTACAGACCAGAGGCTTGCGGCGCTGACGGTTGACCTCGACAATCTTGCGGGCGACTGCGTCGGTGTCGGTGAAGGGTGCGGTGACAAAGTTGATGTAGATGCAGTCGATCTGTTCATCATCCAGCATGACATCGAGGGCGGCGCGGAATTGCGGGCCACCGGCCGTGGCGACCACGTCGATGGGGTTTTCCAGGGCCGCCTGCGGAAACTGGGATTCACGCAGGCGGGCGATCGACGCCTCGCAAAGTTTCGGTACCTCCAGATTGAAATCGACCAGCACATCGGTGGCGATAACCGCCGGCCCGCCGGTGTTGGTGATAATGCCAACCCGGTTGCCGGTCGGAATCGGCTGACTGGAGAAAGCCATAGCCGCGCGCACCATCTCGCCTTCGTCATGGAACGGGAGAACACCGATCTTCTCGAAGATCAGTTCGGTGGCGATATCAACCCCGGCCAGAGAACCGGTGTGGGAGGAAGCGGCCTTGGCGCCTTCTGCCGTCCGTCCGGCCTTCATGGCCAGAATCGGTTTTTTCGCTGACACCTTGCGGGCCACCTCAAGGAACTCACGCGGCTTGTCAAAACCCTCTGTATAGAGAATGATCGCCCTGGTTTTTTCATCCTCGCCGTAATATGCGATGATTTCGGGTATCGATACGTCGCAGGCATTGCCATTGGATGCGTAGAGCCGCTGCCCTATATCCAGATCGTCCAGCGCCTGCATGATCAGCGCACCGACGCCGCCGCTCAAGGCCACCACCGAGATGCTGCCAGGCTTGGGGAAGGTGAAGGTGAAGTTGCAGTAGGCGTTCAGCTCCGGGTCGGAATTGATGATCCCCTGACAGTTGGGGCCGAACAGCCTGATGCCGTGTTTGCGGGCGTTGGCCATAAACTCTTCCTGCAGCCTGGCTCCCTCATCGCCCAGTTCGCTGAAGCCGGCCGAGTTGATGATGACCGCCTTGACGCCTTTTTGCCCGCACTCTTCGATCGCCTGGGGAACCATCTGGCTGGGGATGATGATGTGCGCCAGGTCGACCTCGCCGGGGATGTCCGCCAGAGATGGATAGGCCTTGAGCCCGCACACCTCGACGGCCTTGGCGTTGACGGGATAGATCGCCCCCTTGTAACCGTAAGTCTGAAGGTTTCTGATGATGACGTTGCCGATGGAGAGCTCCTTGGTCGAAGCGCCAACCAGGGCAACCGCTTTAGGCTTGAATAATGCGTCTAACATCTTATCTATTCTCCTCCAGCTGCTCGATAAAAGCCTCTACGTTGGTCCGGGTCTGCTCGTCGGAAACACAGCGCAGGTCGTTGAGGTCGCCGGAGATCACCAGGCTCGGGATACCGGTTTGCCGCTCCAGGCGCTGGGGCATGCCATAGCGGCTGTTGGAATTGCAGGGGCAGGTTTTGGCGTCGTGGTAGATGATGCCGTCGATGTGGAATTTCTCCAGCATCGCCTTGATGTACCCTTCTTTGTAGGCATCGGAGCGAACGATAAACAGGCCGAGATAAGCTTTGGCCATACTGCGGATCGGGTCCCTGGCATCGAAGTCGGGGAAGATCCAGCTGCTGCAGTAGGTGGAGACCAGCACGCTGGCCTGCAGCTCGGCGAACAGCTCGGAATGCTGGCGCAGACGCCCCCAGACCGGCATCCCTTCCCAGTAGATGCGATATCTCTCGCTGTTCACCGCACCCACCTTGTCGATCGTCCGTTGTTTGAGTTCGGCGAGCAGTTGCCGGTAGTAGTCAACTGCCTGCTGCGTCCCGCGCAACACCACTGCCGGTCCCATGTGAATGGTGCCATCGAAGAACGTAAGGGGGGCCGGGGCGGCCGCGGCGGTCTCCAGAACCTGGCGCCAGAGTTCGGTACATTCGCGCGAGAGCGCAACGGTTTCACGCAGACGTTGCATGTCCAGTTGCTCTCCGCAGACTTTTTCCAGGGCAGGGATCAACGCTTCGATCTGCCGGGTGACATCGTCGATCAGGATATCGGAGACATCGGTGAAATTTTTCGGTGAAGTGATGCCGATGCAGGGGACATCCAGTTGCTTTGCGTACCAGGAGAACCAGTCCTGGACGTCACGACATTGGTTGGTATTGTAAACCAGGATGTCGGGTCTGGGCGGAGCCTCTATGCCGGGGTAGGCCTTGGACAGCGGAGAGACCCCTTTCAGGTAGGCGCCGATGTCGGCGGTCAGGTAAGAGCAGATATCGGGGGAATAGCCGATGGTGTTGGCCTCGGGGATCAGTTCGGTAGCCATCCGCGTCGCGCCGAGCATGGCGGCATGATTCTCCGGAAAGTGTACGGCAAACCCCATCGCCCTGAGCAGTTCCGCCGGTCCGACACTGGTGCACCAGGCAACTTTGCGATCCGGCGATTTTGCCGCATCATTCAGATCGTAAAAATAGTCGGACATGATTTTCATCATCTGTCCGGTTGACTCGATCTTCTTCCTTTGTGGTTGCTTCTCGTCTGCCATGATCTCTCCCGAACTTTTTGCTTGGTCAATCTCGAATGTCCATTTCTCCGGCCGCATCCACGTTTGCACCATCCAGAGCATAAAGGGCCGCACCATGAGCACCTGTGAACTGGGGGAACTCCGGAAGCAGCACCGGACGACCGATCAGCTCGGCGGCCATTTCAACCAGGTAGGGGTTGTGGGCCACCACCCCGCCACTCAGGACCACTCTTTCGGACAAAGAGTCCATTTCCAGAACCCGCTGGATCATCGAGTAGAAAATCCCCTTGATGATGTCGGCGACCGGCTTGCCGTGCCGGATGTTCTCCAGTACCTCGGTCGCCGAGAAAACCGTACAGTAACTGCCGAGCTTGATCGTTTCTGTGGCCTGCCGCGCCATGCTGTTCATCTGTTCCAGCGGGATGTCGAGGCGGCTCGACATCTCCTCGAGAAAAGCACCGGTTCCGGCTGCGCACTTGCGATTCATTTTAAAGCTGTCGCGCCGTCCCTCGGCATCGATCTTGATGATCTTGTTGTCCTGGCCGCCTATGTCGATGATGGTGATTGCTCCGGCAAAGCTGTAGTGACAGCCTTTGGCGTGGCAGCCGATTTCCGTTTTGCTTGTTTCGGTAACAAAGGCGACGTTGTTGCGGCCGTAACCGGTGGCGACGGCCTTGACAATGTCATTCCGTTTGGCGCGGGCCTGCTCCAGGGCAGCATTCAGACAGAGCGCTGCGGTCGCGGCAAAATCGATCCCTGATTTTTTGACCGCATGGCCGAGCAGCACTCCATGCCGGTCGATAACCGCCACCTTGGTGCGTGATGCTCCCATGTCCAGTCCGACATAGACCGGCTGTGCCATGTTTTCCTCAGCTTCCGTTGGCTGGACGGGACGTATCGTGCTCCCACCCACAACGCGTTTTCAATACCGGGCGGCTTCAGATTCGATCGTTCTGACCAGGTTGATCAGACGAGGGCCGATATCGTCCTCGAGCATGTGCTGGCGCAGCACGAAGGATGGTGCCGCACAGTTGAAAGTCAACATTCTGCAACCGGCGATCGGCAGCATTGGCACGCCAACAGCGTTAACGTCGCTGCGCCAGTCGCCAATCGACAGGCAGAAGCCTCGCTCCTGATAGTCACGCAAAGCCTGTTCGATACCGGCTTTATGCTTCGGCCAATTGGCAGGGTCCTTTTGACAGATGTTCTCCATCAGCTTGCCGCGCTCATCGTCCGGCAGGCCGCACAGCATGGCCCTTCCCATGGCCGTTGTGGCGATAGGCATGCGGGTGCCCGGCTCACGACGCAAGGAGACGGTGGCTTCGGTGCTGTGACGGCCATCCAGGTAGATCATGCCAAGTCGATCGCGAGTGGCGACCGAGACCACGGTGTGCGAATAATTGGCCAGCTCCTGCATCAGGGGGCGGGCGATCTTCAAAACATCCATGTTGGAAAGCAACGAGAACCCCAGGGAGAGAACCCCGGCGCCAAGCTGGTATTTCCCCAGCTTTTCATCGTGATAGAGATAACCCATGCGGGTCAGGGTGTATGTCAGGCGGGAAACGGTCGGTTTCGGCAAGCCGGTGCGCTCGGCAATGTCCTGGTTGCCCAGATGCCGATCTCTCGGTTTAAAGCAGCGCAGCACTTCCAGCCCACGAGCCAGAGCAGTAACAAATTGGCGATCCTTGTTGTTGTCCTCCATAAGGTCGATGCCGTCCATCGCGATCAGCTCTGCCTTGCTGCCTTTATGATTCAATGCCGAGTTGTGGTTCATAGACTCTTTCTCCAGACCGGACGGTGCCAGTGAAGCCTGCACCAAATAGATTCAGCCCGTCTACAGCCTTACCTTTGAGGGCTTCTCTTGATTTTAATGTCTATAGAAAAGGGTGAGCCGTGTCAAGGTTTAAAACAGCGTTTTCCTGAAAACTTGTTTCGCATTGCGGAACTCCATCAAATTGGTTACTTTGGAATATGAATTCAGAATCTCTTGTTTTTCCCATATATGTCAGAATTAAATTTTTCTATAGTCCATACATAACAAGGAGATATGCATTTAAAATAAGTATGGCTGATTTTTCTTGAGAAAATTATTTACAAACAGTGTGTTGTCATATAGGATTTGTAAAATGAAAGTTAGTTTCGCACTGCGAAATCTATACAGTCAGCCTAACAGCGCTGGACAAGGCTGGCAACAGCTCCGGGGAGCAACGCAGGACAGCCTCTCAATCACATGGCTTTTGACATTACTTGAAAAAGGGCAAGCACATGAAACCGATCACAACTGTAGGCGTCGTCGGCGCCGGCACCATGGGCTCAGCAATTGCTCAACACTTTGCCATGAAGGGCCTGCCGGTTATTCTCGTTGACCAGAAGCAGGAATTCCTGGAGAGGGGCATCGGCTATATCCGCGAGTCTCTGGGCGAGGCCCTGCAACGCGGACTGATCGATCAACAGGCTTTTGACCAGATCCTCGGGCGGCTGCACTGTACGACCGCTCAGGCAGAACTGGTCAAGGCCGACCTTGTGGTCGAGGCAATTTTCGAAAACCTTGCAGTCAAGAAAGGGCTGTTTGCCGAACTGGAGAAGGTGGTGAGTGCTGACTGCATGCTCGCCAGCAATACCTCCTCTTTCCTGATCAGTGAAATCGCCGCCGACCTGCAGACCCCTGAACGGGTCGTCGGTGTCCATTATTTCTACCATGCCGCGAAGAACAAGCTGGTCGAACTGATTCCCGGCGAGAAGTCAGCGCCTGAGATCGTCACCGCTCTGGAAAATTTCTATACCTTTTATGACAAGACCCCGATCCTGGTCAAAGACGCTCCGGGGTTTGCTGTCAACCGTTTTTTCGTCCCATGGCTGAACGAAGCTGCCCGTCTCTATGAAGAGGGCTTTGGCAGCATCGCCTTTATTGACCAGACCGCCTGCGAAGTTTTCGGGGTCGGCATGGGGCCTTTCGCCTTGATGAATGCCACCGGTGTGCCAATCGCCATGCATGCCGCTGATGGCCTGGCCGGTGAGCTTGGTGATTTTTACGCCCCGGCAGAGGTCCTTTGTCAGCAAGTCGCTGCCAGGCAGAACTGGAATGTTGCAGATACGCAGCACCTCAAGAATGGTTCTGATCAGGCCGACGTCGTCACCCGCCGCATGGTTGGGGCGAGCCTCGGGGTTGCCGCGCAAATGGTCAGTGAAGGGGTGATCGACGCGACGGACACCGATCTGGGCGCTCGCGCCGGCCTGCGCTGGCCGATGGGCCCCTTTGAGCTGCTCGAAAAATTGGGAAGGACACAGGTCAAGGAGATGGTAGAGAGCGTGTTCTCCTCCTGGAACCTGCCGTTGCCTGCCTGTCTGGCGGCCCCCTCGCAAGCGCAAAAGCTGTCTCTCAACTGGGTGACGACCGCGGTCCTTGGCGACACCGGCTTTATCATTTTCAACCTCCCTGACCGGATGAACCCTCTCGGTGAGCAGGTGATGAGCCAGCTCGATCGCTGCGTTGATGAACTCAACGCCCGCACCGACATCAGCAGAATCTTTATTCACGGCAAAGGCAAAGCCTTTATCGCCGGAGCCGACATCAAGTTTTTCCTTGATGCCATGGCCGCCGAGGACCTGCAGCGCATCCAGGCCTTCACCGAATTTGGCCAGCAGGTACTCAACAAGATCAGCGCTTCCGGCAAGGTCACCTACGCCTACCTCGATGGGATGGCGTTGGGCGGTGGCCTGGAGTTGGCCCTGGCCTGCGATTATCGCATCGGCACACGCAAATCAACACTGGCCTTCCCGGAAACCGGCATCGGCATCTACCCGGGACTCGGCGGCACCCAACGTGCCCCTCGCCTGATCGGCGTCGCCCGCGCCAAACAGCTGATCGCCAGCGGTCAGTTTATCAACGCAAAACGGGCTTACGCCTGTGGCCTGATCGACGCCATCATCGAGCCGGTTCTGGATTGGCGTGAACTGGCAGAGGTTTCCCTTGACCAAGCGCAGGCCGGGCGCGAAGAGGAAACTGCCGAAGAACAAGCGTTTGCGGAGTTCAATGGTGAGCTCAACCACCCGCTGCTGACCCGGGAAGGGTCGGAGAAGCTGGCTAAAACGTTAAGCCGCAAGGCGCCGGTTGCTTTGACAACCGCCATGCGCCTGATCGACCAGGGAATTGCCATGGATCTTCAGGATGCCCTGCAATTGGAACTCGATGGCTTGAAAATCATCTTCGCCACCCAGGATGCCCGGACCGGCCTGTCAAGCATTATCACCGGCCAGAAACCGGCCTATACAGGTAAATAATATCCGTCCGGTAACTCCGGATGGAAACGCAATAAGGAGCCATCATGAAAGCAAGTGTAAGGGGGTTTCACGATAAACAGCTGGGCAGCGGCTCTCTTTTTGAAGATATCTATCTCCTCGAAGGAAAACGCACCCCGTTCGGTAAATACACCGGCAGTCTCTCCACGGTTTCACCGACCGACCTGGGGATTCTCGCCAGTCGTGCGGCAATCGACGCTTGCGGCGTACCAGCCAGCGACATTGATCAGACCATCGTCGCCAATATCGGTCAGGCCAGCGCCGATTGCTTTTTCCTCCCCCGGCATATCGCTCTCTACAGTGGTGCGACGCTGGCAAGCACCGCCCTGTTGACCCAGCGTATCTGTGGCTCGGGGATGGAGTTGCTGGGCCAGGCGGCCGAGCAGATCGCCCTCGGCAAGGCCAACCTGGTCCTTGGCTGCGGGACAGACACCATGAGCCGCTTTCCTCTCGCCTCCTACTCCGCCCGTCAGGGCTTTCAGCTGGGTCGGCCCGAGTTTGTCGACCTGCTCTGGGAAGCGCTGAACGACACAGCCGCTGTGCCCATGGGCAACACGGCCGACAACCTGGCCAAACAGTACAACCTCTCGCGGGAGGAAGTGGACGCTTTTGCCATGCGCAGCCAGCTACGCTATGCCAACGCCAGGGAAGCCGGCTTTTACGAGCAGGAGATCATCCCGGTCGCCGCCCAGGGCGTTCTGGAGAGGGCCGATTACAAGCCACGCAAATATCGTCTGAACAGCCGTGAGGCCGTGGCTGCCGACGAGCATCCGCGGCAGGCGACCATGGAACAGATGGCCAGGCTGCCCTATGTTTTCAGCAAAGAGGGTCCGACCACGGCCGGCAGCGCATCAGGAATCGTCGATGGCGCGGCCGCCATGATGATTGCTTCGGGTGACTATGTCCGGGCCAACGGTCTCAAACCTCTCGGCAAACTCCGCGGCTTCGCTTCTGCCGGGGTACAACCTGACATCATGGGGATCGGCCCGGTTCCGGCGATCCGCCTGCTGCTCGGCCAGATGGGACTGAGCACCGGGGATATCGACCGCTTTGAAATCAACGAAGCCTTCTCGGCCCAGTGCCTGGCTGTCGCCAGAGAGCTGCAGCTGGACCAGGAGAAACTCAATATCAACGGCGGCGCCATCGCCATCGGACACCCCCTCGGGGCGACCGGTGTACGCCTGACCCTGACCTGCCTGAAGACCCTGCAACGCGACAAAAAGCAATTGGGAATCGCCTCTGCCTGTATCGGCGGCGGCCAGGGGATTGCCATGGTTGTGGAGGCCTGCTGATGGAAACAGCGGCGCTGGAGACACGCAACCGGGTGGTCGTAATCACCGGTGCCGGGCAGGGGATCGGTGCCGCCATCGCCAGACGTTTTGCCGACCAGGGGGCAAGCTTGGCTCTGGTTGATGTCAACGCTGAGCATTTGCGCCAACTGGCAAGCAGCCTCGCAGACTCTGGCTGCGAGATTTTGCAGATCATTGCCGACGTTTCCAGCAAGGAACAGGTGCTGCGGCTGGTTGAGCAGGTCATGGAGGCGTTTGGCTGCATTGATGTGCTGGTCAACAATGCCGGTATCATCCGTGACAACCTGATCAGCAACATCTCCGAGCAGGACTGGAACCAGGTTCTGGATGTCAATCTCAAAGGAGCTTTTCTCTGCTGTCAGGCGGTCTTTCCGACACTGAGGAGTCAGCGCTCGGGAAAAATCGTCAATATTGTCTCCCGTGCCTGGCTCGGCAGTATCGGTCAGGCCAACTATACCGCCAGCAAAGGGGGACTGGTCAGCCTGACCCGCTCCCTGGCCCTCGAATTCGCCCGTTTCCAGATCAATGTCAATGCCGTGGCTCCGGGTGCAATCGATTCTCCGATGACCCAGGGGCTGCCTGCCGAGGCCCGCGAGCGGCTCATTCGCATGCAGCCGACCGGCAAGATGGGCAAAGTCGAAGACATCGCAGCCGCAGTAGCCTTTCTGGCCTCGGAGGATGCAGAGTTTATCACCGGCCAGGTCTTGCACGTCGACGGCGGCAAAAGCTGCGGCCTGCTGTCACTCTAAAGGATAAGGATGAACGCTTACCTGGTCGAAGCCAAACGAACCGCCATTGGCAGGGCCCATCCGGACAAAGGGCTGTTCAGCGCGGTCCGTGCAGACGAAATGCTGGCGGCCTTGATGAACGACGGCGCCAGCCTGACCCTGCTGGTCTCTGCGGCCGCCTGCGAGCGTTTCGCGCTGCCACGTCGGGCCAGGGTGGTTGACTTTGCCATTATCGGCCTCGACCCCTGCCAGATGGGTATGGGGCCGGTTCCGGCGATCCGCCGGTTGCTGGCGAAGAACAGACTCTCGGTTGCCGATATCGACCTTTTCGAGCTGAACGAGGCCTTCGCCAGCCAGGCAGTCGCCTGCGTCAACGCATTGCGTCTGCCGCTTGAGAAGGTCAATCTCTGGGGCGGAGCTATCGCTCTCGGTCATCCGCTGGGGTGTACCGGAACCCGCCTGATTACCACCCTGCTCAACGGCCTGGAGGCCGGTGATGGCAGGTACGGCATCGCCTCCCTCTGCATAGGTCACGGCCAGGGCATGGCGACCCTGATTGAAAGGCTTTGAACATGAGCCGGTTGGACTATTCATGAAACAGCGCACCGAGGTCGAATTTGAAGTCCGCTACGCCGAAACCGACCAGATGGGGATCGTCCATCACGCCAACTACCTGGTCTGGTTTGAAGTGGCTCGCACCCGCTTCTGTGTCGAGGCTGGCAAACCTTACCCGGAGATTGAGGCGCTCGGCTACTACATGATCATTACCCGGGCGCAGCAGGACTACCGATTGGCCGCATGCTACGGCGATACGGTCAGAGTCGCCTGCTGGCTCGACTGGGTGGCAAGCCGCAGCCTGCAATTCAGCTACCGGGTCTCGCACGAAGCCCAGCTTCTGTCAACGGGTTACACCAGGCATCTCTGGGTCAAACGCGAATCGCGACGCCCCTGCAGTATGCCGGAGAGCCTGCGCGACACATTTCTCAAACTTGCCGAACAGGCTGCGTTTAAAGGTCCCGAAAAAAGAACACCTGATAATGATTCAGAGGAGAAAATGCTATGCCTATAACTGCTTACCGCTGGATGATGAATGGCGTAAATCAGCCGCTGACCCGGCAGGAGTTTGTCGCCGAGCCCGAAGCGGGCGAAGTCGTGGTCGAGGTCGCCGGATGCGGGGTGTGTCATACCGATCTGGGCTTCTATTACGATGGCGTCCGCACCAACTCCGAACTGCCTCTGGCCCTGGGCCACGAGATCAGCGGCCGGGTGGTTGCCGCCGGAGCGGGTAGCGACAGCTGGCTCGGCAAAGCGGTGATCATCCCGGCGGTGATTCCGTGCGGCGAGTGTGATCTCTGCAAACGCGGCAAAGGCACCATCTGCCGCAGCCAGAAGATGCCGGGCAACGACATTCAGGGCGGCTTTGCCAGCCATATCGTCGTGCCGATCCGGGGTCTTTGTCCGGTCGATGAGCAGCTCTTGAGCGCTGCCGGGCTGACACTTGCCGATCTCTCGGTGGTTGCCGATGCCGTGACCACTCCCTACCAGGCGGTCTACCAGGCCGGGGTCACTCCGGGCAGCCTGGCCATTGTCGTAGGCATCGGCGGCGTCGGCGGCTATTGCGTGCAGATGGCCAAAGCCTTTGGTGCAACCGTGGTCGCTATCGACATCGATCCGGGAAAGCTGGAGGCCATCACCGGACACGGTGCAGCCATCACCTTCAACGCGCGAGAGATCAGCGGTCGCGATCTGAAAAAAGCGATCGGCGCCTTCGCCAAAGAGCATGGTCTGCCGAGCTCCGAGTGGTTCATCTTCGAATGTTCCGGCAGCAAGCCCGGGCAGGAGTCTGCCTACGGCCTGATGGTACACGGTACCACCTTGAGCGTGGTCGGTTTCACCATGGACAAGGTGGATATCCGCCTCTCCAACCTGATGGCCTTCCACGCCCGCGCGCTGGGCAACTGGGGCTGCCTGCCGGAGCATTACCCGGCAGCGCTGGACCTGGTGTTGGATGGCAAGGTCAATCTCAAAGACTTCGTCGAGCACAAGCCCCTCAGCGAGATCAACAGTGTGTTCGCCGCTGTCCACGACCACAAGATGACGCGGCGCGCCATTCTGGTCCCCGATGCCTGATCTCTTGGGATGTCGATGTGCAGAAGATTCAAGATTCAAGATTAACGCCCGTTCGCTGACGCTCACTCAAGACGCAAAGGAAAACCGGGCAAGCCGCGAAGAAAACCGATGGCCGGTTTTTGTAAAATCAAAAAACTTTTGCGTCTTTGCGTTGCGCTTGAACTTGTTGCTCTTGAACTTTTAACGTTTCACTTTTCACCCTATAGAGGAGATGTATCCATGGCGACAACCGAACAGATTTTTACCGCAACCGCTCCTGCCCATCTCATCGATCATAACCTGATCGATCAGGATGTCGAAAGCCTCTGTAACGGTATGGTCCTTTACGAGAAGCGGCCAGCCAAGCGCCGTGACGGTTCCGTAGCAGAAGGGCTCTACAACGCCTGGATTATTTTCAACAACCCCAAGCAGTTCAACTCCTACACGACTGACATGGTCAAGGCCACCATCCTCGCCTTTCGCCGCGCTTCGGTTGATCGCGAAGTCAACGCCGTGGTCTTTACCGCTGTGGGTGAGAAGGCCTTTTGTACCGGCGGCAACACCAAGGAGTATGCCGAGTACTACGCCGGCAATCCCCAGGAGTATCGCCAGTACATGCGGCTGTTCAACGACATGGTTTCTGCCATCCTCGGCTGCGACAAACCGGTGGTCTGTAGAGTCAACGGCATGCGCATCGGCGGCGGCCAGGAGATCGGCATGGCGTGCGACTTCACCATCGCTCAGGACCTTGCCAACTTTGGCCAGGCCGGTCCCAAGCACGGCTCGGCAGCCATCGGTGGAGCCACCGACTTCCTGCCGGTCATGATCGGCTGTGAGCAGGCCATGATTTCCGCCACCCTCTGCGAACCCTTTTCGGCCCATAAGGCCGCCCGACTCGGCATCATCGCCGATGTGGTCCCGGCCCTGAAGATCGATGGCAAGTTCATTGCTAACCCGACTGTTGTCACCGAGCGAATGTTCGACGAGTATGGCCGGATCATTCACGGTGATTTCAAGACGGGCGAAGCCTTCAAGGAGGGTCGCGACCGGATCAAGGACGGTGGGATCGACCTGAGCATGCTTGACGAGAAAGTCGAGGAACTCTGCGCCAGGCTGATCGAGACCTTCCCCGAATGCATGACCAAAAGCCTCGAAGAGTTGCGCAAGCCCAAGCTCCAGGCCTGGAACAACAACAAGGAGAATTCGCGCGCCTGGCTGGCGCTCAACATGATGAACGAAGCCCGCACCGGCTTCCGGGCCTTTAACGAAGGCAACAAGGAGACCGGCCGCGAAATCGATTTCGTCAAACTGCGCCAGGGCCTGGCCAGAGGGGTACCCTGGACTGAAGAACTGATCGACAGCCTGATGCCGGGCAAGGAGGCTTGAGATGAGTGAGAGTCCACTGCAAGTCTGGCTCGATCGCGATGGAACCCTGCTGCGCCTGCGCCTGGCGCGCCCCAAAGCCAACATTATTGATGCCGCCATGATTGCTGCCCTCGACGCAGCGCTGGTCGAGTATCGTGAAACCAGGGAGCTGCGTGCCGTCCTGCTTGATCATGAAGGGCCGCATTTCAGTTTCGGCGCCAGCGTCGTTGAACATCTGCCCGGCCAATGTGCAGAAATGCTCAAGGCATTGCACACCCTGGTGCGCAGCATGCTCAACTGCCCGCGGCCATTGTTAGTAGCGATCAAGGGGCAATGCCTCGGC
>JBPPMB010000021.1:0-11654 GCA_051305855.1 Desulfuromonadales bacterium | reverse complement strand
CGTCGCCGTAATAGGGCTTGAGACGGTAGGGGAAAGTGATGAAGAGCTGCTCGCGGAGCGCTTCGGGAATTGTCGCGGTGGCCTGGCCGAGGGCGGTGGAGGAGACGAACACCGGGGCGGTTCCGGCGAGCGCGGCGGTGAGGTCCGGCAGCCCGGGCAAAACGGCGGGGCCGGACCAGAGCAGCAGGACCTGGGGATCTTTTTGGACGATCTGCGCGGACAGGTCGGCGCTGTCGTGCAGCTGAGCGGGGCTGAGGGTCAGGGTCTCCACGGGCGGCAGGTTCAGATCTCTGCGGGCGCCGTCAAATCCGGCGGCCAGGGCCCGGCCGGCCGGGGAATCCTCGACCAGCTGCAGGATGCGGGTTTTGGCATCGATCCCCTCGCGGCGGTTGAGGAAGCGGGCGGTCGCCTCGCCCTCCTGGTAAAAGCCCTTGTTGAAGTAGAGGGTGTACCAGTTGTTGCCGGAGATGACCGGCAGATCGGTGATGGGATAGAGGCAGGGGAGGCGCTGCGCCTCGCAGAAGTCGTGAATCGGCTGCCAGTCCTGGTTGGAGATGCCGCCGAGCACGGCAAAGACCTGGTCGCGCTGCGCATAGGCGGCCAGTTGCGCCTCCCAGCTCTGTGGCGGCCCCTTGAGATCCCAGATCACCAGGGCGACGTTGCGGAAGGAGAACTTCATGTCGCCGGTCGGTTTGTAGCCGAATTTCAGGAAATCCCGGTACAAATCGACCTGCTGGTTCTGCGCGGCGGCAAAGCGGCGCAGCAGGACCAGCAGCGCCTGGCGGTCGGCGGGGTTGACGTCGTCGGTGATGATCGTGGCGAAGGTGAACTTTTCCAGGTTTGCTCCCGGCGAATAGTCCCTGGAGAGCAGCTCCAGGTAGCGCACCATGATCGCCATGTCCCGGGTGGCGAGCGGGTAACGGGGCATGACGTCATTGAACAGCTCTCCGGTCGGATCCTGGCCGTAACGCAGGCTGCTCTTCAGGGTCTCACGGGTGTAGGCCGGGCGTTCCTGGATGGTCTTGGCATAGTTGTAGTGCCCCATCTTGTCGACCTTGTCGTTCAGGGAGGGCGGACGGCGGTAGGGCTGGTAGAGCAGCCGGCCATTGGTCGGCGGCGTGACCACGCCTCCCTCGAAGGAGCCGAGGCCGGCGCGCTGGTGGCAACTGGAGCAGGAAAAGGAGGTGCTGTCGACCTCGATGTCGCCGCGGATGAAGGCCTGCATGCCCTCTCCCGAAGAAAGCAGGCCGTCGCGGTACATGGCTTCGCCGAGGCGCATGACCTCGGCATCGGACAAGCCTTCGAGTTCCGGATCGGCGGCCGCCATGGCGGCCCGCCACGCCTCCTGGCCTGCTTGCGGCGACACTGCCTGCACAGGGAGAGGCGAAGCCGGGTTCGCAGCAGCGACGTCTGCAGCCTGCAGGGGCGTGCCGGTGAAGCAGAAGGCCAGGGTGGCCAGCAGCAGCGCGAGGCGCAGGCGGTTCATGGATAGTCCGACAGGCTGCAAGAGCGTCGTGATGTTCATGGGTTGGCCACCTGCTGGTATTCGGCGATGAATTCCTTGCCGCTCATGATACCGAACATCCTGATCCAGCTGCCGTCTTTCGGGTTGCGCAGCATGTTCAGAGGGTAATGCGACATCTTGTCGGGGATGTAGGCGTTGAAGGCGGTCATGACGGTGTCGATATCGGCGCGCGTGCCGGTGAGGAAATCCCAGCCGGGCTGGGCCCGGTAGCGCTCGAGGTATTCTTGCATGATATGCGGCGTGTCGTGCTCCGGATCGATGGTGATCGAGATCAGCCGCACGCTGCGCCCTTCCTTGGCCAGCTTCTTCTGTAAATTGGCAAAGCTGGCGGAGAGGACCGGGCAGATGGTCGTGCAGGTGCCGTAGATAAAGTCGACGATCACCGGCTGATCGATTTCGAGCAGGGTCTTGAGGGCGATCTTCTCACCCCTCTGGTTGATCAGCTGCACGTCCGGCACCTTGTACTGCTCGACCGATCGCTGGTAGCGGTTCTCGGCGGCATGGGCCGGCTGGACTGCCAAGCCGGCGGCAAGCAGCAGGAACAGGCAGACTTTATGTAAGCGGTTTAACATCATCAAGGCAAACTCCTCGCAGGTCGACAGGTCGTTATTTTGATAGTTCGACAGTTCGTCAGGTCGATAGGCTCGCAAATTTTCACACGGATGTTAAAGATAGCGTTCCTGCCAGTGGAAATCAAGTTAGTCCTCCGGGGTCAGGTCTACACTTTCCACAAAAAATGCACGCATTTTTTGTGGAATGTGTAGACCTGACCCCTTGACAGGCAAACCCTCGAAGGGTTTGTCAATTGTCACCCAGAGCTCATCCCCCAGTACGAAAAAACCTTGAAGCTGCTGGAACTGGAACCCTATCATCCTTCCCTGCGGATTCATCAGTTAAAAGGTGCTCTCAGCGGTCTCCACTCTGTTTCGATCAACGTCAGTTATCGGATCACTCTGGAATTTCTGATTGAGGATGGCAAAATCATTCCCGTCAATATCGGCAGTCATGATGATGTCTATTGATGCGGGGAGCGAAGTTGATATTTTGACATTTCCGCGTTTTGGAGCACGGGCTTCCTGCCTTGACACATTGAACACTGCCGGGTCGGACCCGTGCAACGCGTTGGAACCATCCAAATCGAAATCTGGATCGCTATCGTGATCGAAAAAAAATGGTAACTATTCACCTGGTGTCCAAGGGCAGTCATCCCCGAGTGCTGTCGGGGATCCAGGCTTTGAACTCTGCAAAATCTGGATTCCGGCTAAAATCATGCCGGAATGACGCTGCAGGAGTCGTCTTCTGGCACGATTGATCGCGGCTGAAGCCACTCTTACCAAGGTGCTACGCTGAAGAAATATGTCCGTACCGTCGGCTGCAAACTTGAAGTCCACCTGGTTCCCGATAAGACTTGCAACGCAAACTGATGAGCGTCTCCATCAAGAAGCGGGTCAAGGGGAGTGTCATTGACAGGTCTTTTAACAGTTGCTATTAATGTGTCGCCTGGGAGCTGCAGATATGAGTGTTAAATTTTCCGAAGATATTGTCCCCCTGTCCGATATGAAGATAAATCCGGGGAAAATAGTTAAACGCACCAATGAATCTCATCGCCCGGTCCTGTTGACCAGTCGCGGTCGTGGTGTTGCGGTCATGCAATCTCTGGACGATTTTGAGAGAGCTGAAGAGGAAAAAGCGTTCATGCGGGCAGTGGTGGAAGGGCTTAATGATCTGGACAGCAAACGTGAGATCAGCCTTGAAGCGGCAAAAGCACGTTTGGCCCTGAAGTAAACATGCCCGATCATACGATCATCACACTCGCTGAATCAGCAGTCCGGTGGGCAACACCTACCCCGAGTATCATCACCTCACTCCGGATGCCAGACGTGTCGGAGATTATAGTTGACTTTAATTGCACTCCAGCTATTCTATGCGCATAAAGTGCGCATATTGGTTTGCCTCTAAAAGACTCTGCTTACAGAGGAGATTGTATGGGAGATACTGCACGCAAGCAGGCCACCAACCTCAGCATCAGAAGCGATCTTCTGCGTCAGGCCAGAGCCAGAAAGATCAACCTTTCTCAAACCCTCGAGGACACTTTGGAAAAAATTCTGAACGAACACGACCGTCAGGCCTGGGTCGATGAAAACCGTGAAGCGGTTTCGGTGGCGAATCGGTTTGTCGAAGAGCATGGTTTGTGGAGTGACGGGTTGAGGAAATTCTGATGGCACAGTTTGATATCTATCCAGGGACGGGAAAGGGGTGTGATTTTCTTCTCGAACTTCAGGATAATATGCTCGACGGTCTGTCGACCAGGGTCGTTGCGCCGCTCGCAGCTGAAGCTGCTTTCGGTCCCGCCATGCGGATTCTCAATCCACGTCTTGTCATCGACGGGACACCCTATCTTCTGTTGACGCATCTGCTGGCGGCGATCCCGAAAAAAAGCCTTGGTCAACCTGTCAAGCATATCAACTCACAGCGGGATGCCATTGTCGCTTCAATTGATTTTCTGTTCACCGGGATTTAGAGGCCTGGAAACTCGGGTAACTCTGTCGCTGAGAGAGCTTGTCTGCTGAGCGGACTTTCTGCTAAATTGCACATCCTGCATAAAAGACCGGGGAATGCTTCCCTGGCAAATGTTTGTAAAAAAATCACACCTGTCAGGGAGAATGCACATGACAAAAAGAAGTTGGCTGGTTCTGGCGATTGCGGTACTGCTGCTGTCGCTCTCTTACGGCTGCCACCCGATGCGCGCCGGCGGCAAAAGCTGCTGCGCTGCGGCACCGCAGGGCGGGGCGATGACTCCGGCGATGACTCCGGCGATGACTTCGGCGATGGCTCCGGCGATGGCTCCGGCGATGGCTTCGGCCGCAAGCCAGGGTGAGCGCATGGATGTTCTTTACAGTTGCGCCTGCGGCGACGGATGCGATTGCAACTCGGTGAGCAAAACTCCGGGGAATTGCCGCTGCGGCAAGCCGATGGCATGGGGCCACGTGGTCAAGGTCGAAGGCAATGAAGCCTTGCTCTGCACCTGTGGCGAAGGCTGCATGTGCCAGCAGGACGCCGCCAACCCGACCCAGTGCGGCTGCGGCAATCCGCTCAAACGCGTCAATCTGGAAGGGACCGGTATGTTTTTCTGCAATTGCGGCGGCAGCTGCACCTGCAACACGATTTCCAGGGAAGCGGGGAATTGCAAGTGCGGGATGCCGTTGAAGCAGAGGTAAGTGTTGGCGGGACGCGACCCGCCGGTCCTGGTTTTGATTCTCATAAGATTTCAAATTGTTACAGCAAAAAGAAGAACCGCAGGCGCTGCGCCCTGCACCCGCCTCACTTTCTTTTTATCCCGCCGAAAAGAAAGTAAGCAAAGAAAACGGCGGCCATGGCATGGAGCATGTCGTACGCGAGGTTTCGGTGGTGTCAATTGACTGGGATCCCGGGAGTATCAGAGTGCTCTTTTGATACGAGACCAAGGGGGCCCTTCCTTCTGGGCCCCCGCGTTTACAGGTAGTGGTGCCGGGGATGGATATTTCCGGCATTTACTTTTGCGATGGTTTGATTTGTTAAAAGTGAAAAGTGAAAAGTGAAAAGATGAACCAGCCAGTCGACTTTTGGCGGATGGTTGGTGTGGTTTATCTTTTTGCTGCAGGAAAGCACTGCAGAAAGGCCCTCTGACAGGGCCGGATCCCATATGCAGCAGTCCATTGAAGCACAGATACCAGGCAAAGGAATATGCCCTCCGCTAGGAGATAGCCGATTTTTGCATACTTTTTGGCGGCTTGCAAAAAGTATGGCGTCTGGCGGGACGCGACCCGCCGGTGTTGCTTTTATCTGACAACAAATCAGAATCAAGTCGCCGGTTCACAAAGCCACACATCCTGTGGCTCGAATGCGTTTTTTGTGAAATGTGTAGACCTGACCCTGATCATCCCTCCTGGCGAGCTTTCTTAAGGCGTTTATTCAGCGTCTGCCGTCCCATCCCCATCAGCTGCGCGGCTATGCCCTGGTTCCCCTTGGCCATCTTCATGGTTTCATCGATCAGGTAGTCTTCAACTTCGTTGAGGGTGGGGAAATGCCCAAAGTAGTCGACCAGCGCTGTACTCAGGTCCAGGGACATGCCCGGTCTGACCTTGGGCCCGGGCTGGACCTCACCGACTTCGGCGCGGAAGCTGTCCATTGACATGACACCCGAGGTGTGCCTCGCGACGGCATCGAAAGCCAGAGCTTCGAGTTCGCGAACATTGCCCGGGAAGGCGTAGAGTCCGAGCATAACCGCAAGCTCCGGCGGCGGGGTCGGTTTCTTCAGGCCGAGATTTTTGGCGGCTGTGGCCAGCAGGTGGTCAAGCAGCAGGGGGATGTCATCCGGCCTCTCCCGCAGGGGGGGGATATGGATCCGGTGGGCGAACAGGCGGTAGTAGAGGTCGTTGCGGAAGGTGCCCTGTTTAATCATCTCCTGGATGTTGCGGTTGGTGGCGAGGACGATCCTGGCATCGCTTTTCTTCAGAAGATCCGAGCCAACCGGGTAATATTCCTGCTCCTGCAGCAGGCGCAGCAGCTTGACCTGCGAGGTTTCGTTCAGGTCACCGATCTCATCAAGGAAGAGGGTGCCTTTAGAGGCTTTTTCGATCAGCCCTTCACGATGGTGGTCGGCCCCGGTGAATGCGCCTTTGCGGTGACCGAACAGGGTGTCGCTGAACATGTTGTCGTCGAGGCCGGCCACATTGACCGCGACGTAGGCTCCGGAGCGGCCGCTCAGGCTGTGGATTGCCTTGGCAAAGAGCTCCTTGCCAACCCCGGTTTCACCGGTGATCATGATCGGCTGGCTGGTTCTGGCGATGACTTCCACATACTGAAAGAGGGCCCGCATGGCCTTGTTGACGGTGACTATGGCTGCAAAAGCCTCGGGGTTCTCGAGATTGTCGGTCAACAGGCGCTGCTTGAGAAGTTTCAGCTCGCTCGACAGCTCCCGCATCTCCAGGGCTTTTTTGACCCGGCCAACCAGCTGGCTCGACTCCACCGGTTTGACCAGGTAATCGAATGCACCTGACTTCATGCAGGAGATGACCGTTTGAATATCGTCATTGGCGGTCATGAGAATGACCGGTATGCCAGGATAATCCCGGACAATTGTGCTCAGCAGCTCCTGGCCGGACAGGTGCGGCATGTGCAGGTCAAGAACGATCGCTGCAACTCTCTGGCCTGCCAGAAAAGGCATGACTTCGCGGCTGTCCTGGAGTGTTATGACATGTGGAACCCCGCTGGCTCTCAGGCTCAGGCGCGAGGAGGCGAGGATGTGGTCCTCATCATCAACCAGCAGAACCGCTTCTTGTTCTTGTGTCTTGTCTCTCGGGTGCATGCTTTTCGTCCTTTGCAGCAGGTAGGTCTGCAGGCAATCTGACCATGAAGGTCGTTCCCTTGCCCGGTGTCGAAGCGAACTCCAGGGTCCCTTTGTGATCGGTAATAATCGACTTGCAGATGGTAAGGCCGAGGCCGGTCCCGCCTTCGTCCAGTTTGGTGGTAAAAAATGGTTCCATGATCTTGCCGCTCTCCGCCGGGGTCATGCCGCGACCTTCATCCCTGACCATGAGCGTCACCTGCGAGGTCTCCGACACGTATCCGGTCTCCAGCCAGATGCCGTGACTGTTATCCGGCAGGGCCTGACAAGCGTTCATGAGCAGGTTGATGACGACCTGCCCGATCTGCTGGCTGTTGCCTTTGATGGTGGGCAGGTCGTCCGCCAGCGCAATGTGAAACCTCCTGGTGAAACTGACCAGTTCATGATGGAGCAGAGACGCGGCTGAGGCTGCGACCTGGTTGATATTGATGCTTGACCCGGTGGCCCGGTCGGGACGGTAGAAATATTTCAGATTTTTGACGATTTCATTGATTCTGTCGGAGCCTTCCAGAATGCCTGCAAAGAGTTGTGGCGCATAGGTGTCCAGCTCCGAAAACGGGATCCCCCCGAGACAAAAATCACCATGTTCCTGAGAATATTCAAGGAGAATTTTACGGTTGTCCTGCCAGGTGCTTGCCAGCAGGCGGGAGTTGGTTTTGATGAAATTGTTCGGGTTGTTGATCTCGTGGGCCACCCCGGAAACCATCAGGCCGAGGGATGTCATCTTGTTGGTCTGGATCAGTTTGGCCTGAATCTCTTTCGCTTCCTTCTCCAGGCGTAACCGGTTGCTGATGTCGCGGAAGGAGCAGAACACAAGATTGACACCATCGATGGTCATCAGCTTGCTGTGCATCGACACGTTGAAGCGCATGCCGCTACGGCGCATGCCGACGACATCACTCAGCGTTACGGGGGTGCCCAGGCTTGTCTTGATAATGGCACTGCTGACCTTGGAGAAATCGCCGTCTTTGAAGATGAGCGCCAATCCCCGACCCAGGATTTCTGTTTTGCTGTAACCGAAAAGCTCGGCAAAGGTCGTATTGACATCGGTGATTAGGCTGGAGCTGGGCTTGACAAAGACGATCGCATCATCGGTCTGCTGAAAGATCTGTCGGAAGCGCTCATCTCTTTCGCGCAGGGCCTTTTCAGTCTCCTTGTGATGACTGATATCATGCAGGATCAAAAGCCATTCTTCATGCTCAAGCTGCAGGATGCAGCTGAGTGAAATATTCATGGTGAGCTCCACACCACCGGAGGTCCTGCAGGGTATTTCGCGGAACATGAGTTTCTGATCAGCGGTCCTTGTGCTGAGGGCCTGCGTGATCGTTTGCTGAATGTCGAGCTGGTCTTCTGCGAACAGTACATCGAAGGGTTTTCCTGCAAGATCCCGATATGTGTAATCAAACAGCTTCTGCGCAGCGGGATTGATCGAGCTGACCCGTCCTTTGGCATCAAGCGTCACAACCGCGTCGGCAACCTGATCAAGGATCGTTCTGGCACGGGTTTTCTCTGCCTGCGCGGCCTTGGTCAGAGGTCGTCCTACCAGCAGCCAGAGGAAAGGCGCGATAATGGCTGTTGTCATGGTGGAGTCAATGACGATGAAATATTGCGCAAGCCAACCCGGGGTGACATAGGGCTGCACGATCTCCTGGATCAAATCGGCAACAAAGACTGCATAGAGGAGCGTGCCGTAGAGTATGGACGGAGAGCCGAGAAACTCGGAGAGTGGTAAGGTGTTAAAGCGCGCATCGACGCGCAACAGCCGCCACCAGAACAGTGGCAGAATAAACAGAATGATCAGGGTCGCGTCAAGCAGGGCAAGGCTGCCCCCGGTTAACTCGGGGAGGAGAACCGGCAGAAAGAACATGACCAGATATTCAATTGCGAACACTGTGGCCAACAGTTGCAGAAACAGGCTGACCCGGCCTCTGTAAATAAACCGGTTGGCGGAGACTTGCGCTTCTTTTGTTGAAAGCCGCCAGGACATCAGCCAGAGAGGCGGGATGAGTAACAGGGCCAGGATGCTGGCATCAAACAGCCCTGCAGACGAGGGGGGCAGCAGCGAGAGCATGGGGTCGAACGCTTTCATCACAGCCAGCTCGGCGAGAAAGACAAACAGCAGCAGAGTTAAGAAAACGCGTTTCGACATGGTGGAATGGTCCTGACGAAAGATCCTTGTAGCCACGGATGAACACGGATAAACACTCATGGTTAAAGTCACGTTACAAGTCTTTTGTTTTAAACTCGTCTCAATACGTTACCGGCAACGAGACACTGATCATCCTCCTTCATAACCTTTTGCAAAAGAATAAAATTTTTCATTATCTCTCAGCATTTATCCGTGTGGATCCGTGGCTCATCTCAGTTTCTGGTTTCATGAGGTTTAATAATGGTTCCGATCAGCGATTTGCTTGAATCAAGTGGATAACCGGATATATTATTAAGCCAAATGCGGGGCCCGAGTATAAAAAGGAGACAAGGGTTGAAACCTGCCCGGGCATTTGCTTGTAAGGTTTAAGTAGTTGAAATATTGAGATAATGCAGGCCGTATACAATATGGCACATTTTGTGAAAAATTGTAAAGCCTGTACCCTATGCATCTACACAGCTGGATTGCCGGACCGGGCCGTAATCTTCTATGGAACTTCCTGACATCTTTTCTTCGACTCTCGGGCTTTCACCCCCCTGGCAGGTCACCGATGTTTCTTTTGCTCTGCAAGGGAACCGCATGGACATAACGGTCTCCTTCAGTGCGCTCGATGCCATCCAATGCCCGCTCTGTGGCGCAATAAGACAGATGTCCCATGCCGTCGATGAGGTCTGGTTTCACGACGATTTTTTCTGCCATGCCACGTATCTGCATACCCAGGTTCCCTACATTCAATGCTGCGAGCTGGTTCCTGTCGAGAGGCCCTGGTCGCGCGTTGGGTCAAGGTTTTCGTTGATGTCGTCCTGATTTCAGGAATTGTAAGTATCGCGATGTATCGCAATGCAATCCGCCGGTTTTAATGTTGTGATTATTATGTGATTTCAAAGTGTTACAGAAAAAAACAGGACCGCAGGCGCTGCGCCCTGCACCCGCCTTACTTTCTTTTTTGATCTCTCTAAACAATCCGATCCTATCGCTTAACAAACGTCAGAACCCGGGGGTTGCGCCCCCCGTCGGCGCCTTACTCTTTTGCTGGCCCAAAAGAGTAAGCAGAAAAGGGCCAGCGCGGCGCTGGCATTTGTGCTTGCATGATTGCGGTGTTGTCAACCTGGATTACTATTGCTGCCAGTTCCGTATCCCCTGGCAAAGAGACCAAGGGGGCCCTTCCTTCTGGGCCCCCGCGTTAACGATCGACGGTGCCGGGGATGGATTTCCTGACATTTACATTTGCGATGGTTTGAACTGTGAAAAGTGAAAAGTGAAAAGTAAGTCGGCTGGCGGGACGCGACCCGCCGGTGTTGATCTTAATCTCCAGTATAAGCACAAAGCTGAAGACCGCCGGCCTTGGCCGGCCGCCGCCCTCCCTCCTCACCCCTCGCGGATTCAGGTTTACCTCAAGCCTGCCGATGTGCTATACATTCCCTTTTTTGCGAAGTTATTTTCTGGCATGAGTGGCTGCGGGTTCGAACGTTTTTCTGCGCCCTGCGCTGCATGTATATTCACAGGGAGTTTATCGAAACATGGCCAAAACAGCTTTGATTACCGGGATCACCGGCCAGGACGGTGCGTATCTCGCCGAGTTCCTGCTGAAGAAGGGCTATATCGTGCACGGCATCAAGCGCCGGGCTTCACTCTTTAACACGGATCGCATCGATCATCTTTACCAGGACCCGCACGTTGAGCACCGCAACTTCATCCTGCATTACGGCGACCTGACCGATGCGACCAACCTGATCCGCATTATTCAGGAGGTGCAGCCGGACGAGATCTACAACCTGGCGGCCATGTCGCACGTGGCGGTCTCTTTCGATACGCCGGAGTACACCGCCAATGCTGACGGTCTGGGCACCCTGCGCATCCTCGAGGCGATCCGCATTCTCGGCCTGGAGAAAAAAACCCGTTTCTACCAGGCCTCAACCTCGGAACTCTACGGCAAGGTGCAGGAGACGCCGCAGACGGAGACGACGCCCTTCTACCCGCGCTCTCCCTACGGAGTGGCCAAACTGTACGCCTTCTGGATCACGGTCAACTATCGCGAATCCTACGGCTTTTTCGCCTGCAACGGCATCCTCTTCAACCACGAATCGCCGATCCGCGGCGAAACCTTTGTTACGCGCAAGATCACCCGCGCCGTGGCGCGTATGGCGCTCGGTCTGCAGGACTGCCTGCACCTCGGCAACCTCGACGCAAAGCGCGACTGGGGACATGCCAGAGATTACGTCGAAGCCCAGTGGCTGATGCTGCAGCAGGATGAACCGGAAGATTTCGTCATCGCCACCGGCAAGCAGTACACGGTGCGCCAGATGGTGGAATCGGCCGCCGGCGAGCTCGGCATCAGCCTGCACTGGCGGGGCGAGGGGCAGAACGAGGTCGGTGTCATTGCTGCTGTTGCAGCGGGACGCGGGACGCGGGACGCGGTCTTGACTCCCGGGCAGGTGGTTGTGCGTATTGACCCGCGTTATTTCCGGCCGGCAGAGGTGGAAACCCTGCTCGGAGATCCGAGCAAGGCGAAGCAGAAGCTTGGCTGGCAACCGAAGGTGACTTTCGAGGAACTGGTCGTAGAAATGGTGCGCTCCGACCTCGATGCGGCACAG
>JBPPMB010000240.1:0-4988 GCA_051305855.1 Desulfuromonadales bacterium | reverse complement strand
CGCGGTAAGGTTCTGATCGATGGGCAGGACATCCGCGCGTGCAACATGGCTTCTGTTCGGGAGGCCATCGGCATCGTCAGCCCGGACCTGCCGCTGTTCAGAGGTTCAGTTCGCTACAACCTGTGCTACCGAAAACCGGAAGCATCTGCCGAGGAAGTCGAGAGGGTTTATCACCTCTGCAAGATTGACGAACTTTTAGCACAGTTGCCGGGAGGTGAAAGCTTTCGCGTCAAGGAAGGTGGGAAGAACCTCTCCTTGGGCCAGCGACACAGAGTGGCCATCGCCCGTGCCCTACTTGGTCGGCCGGAGATCCTGATTGTTGATGAAATCGACGCAAATCTTGACCCTCAGGCAATCAAAGTTTTTGAGGATGTCGTGAAGACCTTCTCCGGGACGGTACTGATGGTCAGCCGCTCCGAAGAACGCCTGGCTCTGGCCGACAGCTTCTGGCATCTGGCAAACGGCACGCTCGAAGACAACGGAACCAGAAGATCAGCCTTGCCCGTATCATCGGCCGCCACAATTGCTTCATAAGGGGACTCACTCATGGTTAGCAAATTGCAAAAGGGTATGATTCATCACCGGACTATCAAGGGGATGTCGCAGATGGAGTATTTCGTCTACATCCCGGAATCACTTCAGGGCAGCGGCAAAACCCTCTATTCGATCCACGGTATTTCTCGCAATGCCAAGGAGTATATCAAGGGGTTCATTGCCCAGGCGGAACGACACGGGGCGACTCTGGTCGCGCCACTCTTCGCGAAAGAGCATTTCCCCCGCTACCAGCAGCTCGGGACCAACGTCCAGCAGGAACGAGCGGACATGGCGTTCGATCATCTACTGCAGGATGTCCATGAGTGGCTGGGGACCGCACCGGTACCGATGCGCATGTTTGGCTTTTCCGGCGGTGGCCAATTCGTTCATCGGTATGCCATGTTTTATCCGAAACGCGTTGCCAGGATGGTGCTCGCCGCACCGGGCTGGTACACCTTTCCGGACCCGGAAAGAAAATACCCCTATGGGCTGAAATCGACCATGGATTGGCCGCAATTGTCCTTCAGCCTGGAGAAATTCCTGCCAATCCCCACTTTGGTAATCACCGGTGAGCAGGACGACCTACGCGACAAGGATCTAAATATGGTCCGCGAGATCGATTCATTTCAGGGACTTAACCGGATTGAGCGCGCCGAGCGCTGGGTCGGCGCCAATCGCAACCTGGCACGCTCTTATGACATTGCCGCCGACTTTCGCCTTGAAACCGTGCCGAATGCCAGCCATGCCTATGAGAGCTACCTGGCGCACCCACCCTTCGCAGAGCAGATCTTCGATTTTCTCTTTGAGGATCACAAATAAAAAAGCCCACCCGTCATCGACGGGGCTTTTTGACAATCGTCTCCGGTAGCTATTTAAAAGTCTTACCCGGAGAGAATTTGCGATAGCTGACGCTATGCTGGTGCTGGCCGTTCTTCTTAACAATGTATTTCCTGACTTCGTCCTTTTCCTTAACGATGATCCGGCATTTCTCCTGAAGGTCCTCCATCTGTAGACAAATCCGGGCGTCATTGGTCACCCGCCATTTACCGAAACGCTGCTCACCACCCTGGCGCTGTTCAAGAGTGCCGTCCGGGTTGTAATAGGTCTGGCTGACCCGCCCCTTCTCGGCGGTCACCGATTCAACGGTCTGCCCGGAAAACAGCTGCATGAGCTCTTCGCTTGACAGAGTGCCTGCAGGCAGGAGCGGATCCTTTGACAGCTTCGCTAGATGGTTACCCTCTTGGAAAACCCCGTAAGTCAGCTCGTAACTGTGATTGCCGTCTTTCTTCACAGCATACTGCTGGTACTGCCCGCCCTGCTTGACGATAATCCTGCAATCGCGCCCGGAGCCTTCCAGATCTGTACAGAGACGGCCATCATCGCGGACATTCCAGGAACCAATCTCCTGCCAGCCATTACGAACCTGGATCAACTGGCCATCCTTACCAAAGAAGAAGACCAGTTCCCGGTCTTTGCCTTCAATCGTTGCAACGACGGTTCTCCCGGAGAAAAGAGCTCCGATCCGGGGGGCCTCTAGGACCCCTTCTGGGAGAATTATCGATGATTTATTAGACGAGTCTTTTGCAGATGAGGCCCTCGGCACGAAAAGAGTAACCACGCACATTAACACGGCACATTGAATGAAAAGTCTTTTCACATGATTCTCCTGTTCTGTTTAAAACTTAAGGGAATGATAACTAAATTTGTTTATTATATACATGTATCGCCAATATCATCAATCTGCAATTTTTGAAAGTGCAAGATCGGCAGATTTTGAAGATTCCCAAAACTCCTGCATTCTAAGAATCTGATCCCACCATTAATCCGTCCTGGCAGTCGTGATTTACAAGAAAACACCACAGCCATGGAGGGGGGAGGTTGTGGGGTCATTGTTAAGGGTTTCTCTTCTATCTGACCCCTGTCTTGACCCGTGCAGTGATAGTCACTTCGCTCATGAGTTCTGCGCTAGCGAGTTCAAACCGGAGCCAGTCTATTGACATCACGATATCGTCCTTTTCCTCGGCGAAAGAGCTTGCGAACGAGCTTTGGTCGATCTGGTAACCAAGTTTCTCGACCATTCGGCGTGAGGCAATGTTCGTCGGGACTATTGAGGCGTAGACACGCTCAAGCCCAAGTACGCGAAAGGCTGCAACGTGCATCATCGCCGCGTAGCGCGTACCTAGCCCTCGACTCTGCTGGGTACGTGAACCGACCAGTATGGCAAATTCAGCCGTGCTTCCAGAAATATTCCGAAAATCAGCATCTCCCATCAGGACGCCTTCCTGTTCCAGCAAAAAGGGGCGACCATTGTTCGTCCGCAGTAACTCATAGCTCTCCACAATTTTAGAGGCAGTCATTTCCTGCGTATTTGTCAACATCGCAGAATTGTGTCGGTCATTGTTGAAAATCGCGAGCACGGGTGCGGCAACCAGCACCTCTGTTTCGGTGGGTTCAAAAACAAGCAGTTTTCCCTGCTCGCTAGGGGCCTCAATGGACCATAGTGTTTCTGCGCGCATGTTGATCTCCTGCATGCTGTAGCATTTGTCTGATCTTGCCCGCTTTTAGTGGGCATATCGTTAAAAGACTCTTCTCAGATACCTACAGAAAGAAGACATTGCCAATCTATAGCAATCGTAGGGCAAGATCAAAGAGATGCGTTTCATATTTATGCTACTACATTGTTTTGAAGGCGTGAAACTCGCGAAATGCACAATTCTTGCTAACCCTGACTTAAAAGAAAATGGCCACCCGAAGTTGATCCAGGTGACCATTATTTTGTCTTCCTAAATGTCTCTATCAATAACACGCCAGTTATCGTCTCGGCAGTCGTGACTTTTGGGAGTGGAGGTCGTTAGTCAACTTCAGGCAAAAGAAGACACATTGACATAACTTTGTTTAGATTGCCCTTGCGAATATAAGCAGCACAACAGTGTAAAAAACAACAGGCCGGCAATCAACCGATTGCCGACCTGGCTCAAATGCATATTCTGCTTACACTTACCGTGAGTGACTAACGAAAGGAAAAACATGTGTTAAACCGACAACGTCAGTAATCAGTAAGACCAAAAAGATCAATACTGCCGCACCGACGATTACACCAACACCATCGCCTCCAGCAGGCAATTGATCTATGGAACTTGCAAGTTTAGCTAATTCTTCATCCGAAAGGCTGTCGACCCTTTGTTGGGCTTCGACAGGATCAACGCCATGCTCAGTCATTATTTGCTTTACATCTTCACGTGCCATGAAGTCAGCAACACGAGCCTGTTGGTCTAATGCCTGCTGCTCTGCGATCATGGTCTCCGTACCAACCATCTTAGCCTGAGCATTGGGGACATTAAAGTTAAGAAGACAGAATGAAACAACCAAAATAAGACTAACCGGACGCATAAGTTTCTTTAGCATGAACTTCCTCCTTTTCGATTGATGTTTAAACAAACTGCACATTTTTAAAAGTTTACATTAGAACCTAATGGATAATTTTCAATGTCAAATCTCCAGATTGATGATTTTAAGTAATTCTCTTCAAGGATATGCGAGATTCTTGCCGACGCTGCAATCTAAGAATCCCCGCCCGCCTTTAATCAGTCTTGCCAGTCGTGACTTATAGGAGCAGGCCATTTGACAGCAGCGGCTTATTGCTGCGACATCCTTTTCTCCAATGGATTCTCTGCTTCGTCACATTTCGACGTGGTAATGCACACCAGCAAAATCGGCAAAAAAAAGACCGTAATGATTGCAATTGTCAACAACATACTCGTCATCTATTCTAATTTTTTGTGTAGGCACTCGAGCTTTGGTGGCTGATTATTTCTCATCTGAGAAATGGTTGGGAACAAACCAACCTCAGGTTCGATGAACCCACCGCTATTTATACTCAGTAAAAAAGAAATAGCAAAGGGCGTGCCGGAAAAGAGTTGCCGGTGCTGCGAGTTCAACAACCTGAATATAAAAGGGAAAGCGGAAAGAGCCCGGGAAATGGGAAGGAGAAACCGTCAGCTTCGTTTGTTCATATTCAACGGAACCGTCGCATAGGACAGATTAAGCCAAGGAAGACTCCTGGCTCTTTACTAAAAGGCCACTCGTTTCCAGGTGGCCATCAATTTTGGATCAAGTCCTATTTATATTGTTACAATGCTTCGGGGTGCTTAGATTGGCAGGTTTGCGAAATTCTTGCTAACCCTGCAATCCAAGAAACAGGATGCCGCCTTTAATCCGTCCTGGCAGTGGTGCTTTATTAGGAAAGCCCGTTTGTTGGTTTACCAACCAGGCGGCCACTATTCTTTAATGTTTTTGAGTATTTTCCCGGCTGCTGGCAAATTTGGCAATTTTTGAACTTTTGGTTTCCGCATAGATTTAGTCTTCTTTGGGATCAAGTCACGCATAAGCTCAAGCTTGCCGAAACATAGTAACCTATCTCCTGCTTCGATTAGCCTTTGTGGGCGAGGGTTGGG
>JBPPMB010000239.1:0-26147 GCA_051305855.1 Desulfuromonadales bacterium | reverse complement strand
CTGAGCGTCAAAGTGCGTCGTTCTCAATCCAAATCGATTCCTTTTGTTGGTGTGATCTCTTATACGGAGCAGGTTTTTGAATCCAGTGCCGGAGCTCCTGAACAATTCGATAAGAATTCGTTTGCCCTTGTGGAAGTTATTCCGAACCGCCACATATTCAGCTATCGGAATGGTGCCTGGGACTAGCGGGCATGCTCGTGCTGAATAGTTGCCATTGAGTAGTACAGAAACATCAAATCCCCGGGGGACACCTTCGGGGATTTGATGTTTCTTGCCTTCTAGCAAGCAGGGTAAAACGAGCTGATTTCAGACACCTCCGAGAAACCCCCTTTAGCCTTGTGAGTGTTCTCTCTGCTGTGCTAAAATTCCCAGTTCCGACTGGACTGACAGCCGGATATTTTTACATAATTGTTGTCGGTATGCTTGCCGGCTATGGAGTTGCACATGATTGGAAGTGTCCTGAAAAAAATTGTCGGCAGTAAGAACGATCGCGAGCTGAAACGCCTGCAACAAGCGGTTGACCGGATCAACGCCCTGGAAACCGAAATCAAGAAATTGTCAGATACAGCACTGGCGGGGAAAACGACTGAATTTCGCGCTCGCCTGCAAAAGGGTGAAGCTCTTGATGACCTCCTGTCTGAGGCTTTTGCCGTGGTTCGTGAAACAGCACTGCGTGTTCTGGGGATGCGCCATTTCGATGTTCAGCTGATCGGCGGCATGGTGCTGCATTCCGGTAAAATTGCCGAGATGAAGACCGGTGAAGGCAAGACCTTGATGGCGACCTTGCCCGTATATCTCAACGCCCTGGCTGGTAAAGGGGTGCATGTTATTACAGTCAACGATTACCTGGCCAAACGCGACGCCGAGTGGATGGGCAAAGTCTATAACTATCTTGGTATGGATGTCGACTGTGTCGTACACGGTTTGAATGACGACGAGCGGAAAGCAGCTTACCGTGCCGACATCACCTATGGCACCAATAATGAGTTTGGTTTTGACTACCTGCGCGATAATATGAAATTTGCTCTCGAAGATTACGTGCAGCGCGACCTCTACTACGCCATTGTTGATGAAGTTGATTCAATACTGATTGACGAGGCCAGGACCCCCTTGATTATCTCCGGGGCAAGCAACGTGACCAGCGAGCTTTATTCTACAGCGGAAAAAATGATTCCCCTCTTGAAAAAGGGCGAAATGATCGAGGACCGCGATGGCACTATCAGCCGGACGATGCGAACCTATACAGGCGACTACACCGTGGATGAAAAATCCAAATCGGCGACTCTCACCGAAGAGGGCGTCCTGCATCTCGAGAAGCTCTTGGGAATCGATAACCTGTACGAACCACGGAATATGCCGATTCTCCACCACGTTAATCAATCCTTGAGAGCCCATGCCATCTTTAAACGGGATGTTGATTATGTGGTCAAGGATGGTGAGGTTATCATTGTTGACGAATTTACCGGGCGTCTCATGCCGGGCCGGCGCTGGAGCGACGGCCAGCACCAGGCAATTGAAGCGAAGGAAGGTCTGAAGATTGAGCGCGAGAACCAGACTCTGGCGACGATTACCTTCCAGAATTATTTCCGCATGTACGAGAAGTTGGCAGGGATGACAGGTACCGCTGATACCGAGGCGGCTGAATTCAACGAGATTTACAAGCTCGACGTTGTGGTTATGCCGACCAATAAGCCGATGATTCGTATTGACCAGGGCGATGTTATCTATAAAACCGAACAGGAGAAGTTCCGGGCGGTCATTGAAGATATCGTCAGTCGTCATGAGACCGGTCAGCCGGTTCTGGTCGGCACCATCACCATCGAAGATTCAGAAAAACTCTCCGAGCTCCTGCATAAACGTGGCATTGCACACAATGTCCTGAATGCCAAGCAGCACGAGCGGGAAGCAGAAATTGTAGCCCAGGCCGGCCGCAAAGGTGCATTGACCATTGCGACTAACATGGCGGGGCGAGGTACAGACATTGTTCTCGGGGGAAATCCCGAGATGATGGCCAAACGCGAGGCTGCCAGAGCCGAAGACCCGGAGCAGGCGTATGCGCAGGCCCTGCAGAAATACACAGAGCTTTGTGCTGCAGAAAAGCAGGAAGTGATCGCCGCAGGGGGATTACATATCCTTGGTACCGAGCGGCATGAATCACGGCGCATCGATAATCAGTTACGCGGCCGTTCGGGGCGCCAAGGCGATCCCGGTGAAAGCCGATTTTACTTGAGCCTCGAAGATGACCTGCTGCGCATCTTCGGTTCTCACCGGGTCTCTTACGTGATGGACAAGCTCAAAGTGCCTGAGAATGAAGCCATTGAGCATGGCATGATTTCCAAGGCGATCGAAGGTGCCCAGAAAAAGGTCGAAGCGCACAACTTTGATATCCGCAAGCACCTGATCGACTATGACGATGTCATGAACCGCCAGCGCGAGGTTATCTATACCCAGCGCAAGGAAGTACTGGCCGGAGAGAATATCCGGGAAACCATTGAGGCGATCATTGATGAGATGATTGAAGACATGGTGGCGACCTTCTGCCCGGACAAGACCGTTCCCGCCGAGTGGAACTGGGCGAGCCTGGCTACCGATTTTATGGGCCAGTTCAACTTTGTGGCGGACCTTCCGGAACCTGACAAAGGTCTCAAGACGTCCGATCTTGAAGATTCACTCAAGGAGCAGGTTGCCAAGCGTCTGGCAGAGCGAACCCAAACCTTCACTCCACCAGTCATGGAACATCTGATGAAGGTCCTGCTGCTGCAGACCATCGATACCAAGTGGAAGGATCACCTGCTGTCGATTGACCATCTCAAAGAGGGCATCGGCATGCGTGCTTATGCACAAAAGAACCCCAAAGAAGAATACAAGCGTGAAGCTTACGCTCTCTTTATGGAAATGATGGGTCGTATCCGGCAGGAGGTTGCACAGAAACTGTTCCGTGTCCAACTGGCTCGTGAGGAGGAAGTCGCAGAAATGGAAGCTGCACAGCGACGTGAACGCCTTGCTCTGGCCCGACAGGCCGGGCCGCAGCCTGCAGTCAAGGCGCCGACCAAGCGTGAAGCTGACAAGGTCGGTCGTAACGATGCCTGCTCCTGTGGCAGCGGCAAAAAATACAAGCGTTGCTGTGGGAAATAAGGTCGTCTCCAACACACTGATTTGATTACACAGCAGCCTGTCGTCACCCAGCCGATCGCGCTAACCAAGGGTCATCCTGGGCCAGGTGCAGACTGGGTTTTTTGAACATGTAGATGTCGATGAGGAGAGGACGTCAATCGGTCACTTCCTACCAACCAGGTCAACATTTGTGGAGTCAACCAATGGCTGAATCAGTTTTTGCAGTACCGAAGGGGTTTAAGGCCGCAGCATGCAGTGCGGGGATCAAAAAGTCCGGGAAACTTGATCTGGCTCTGATCAGTGCTGACAAACCGGTAGAGTGTGCCGGAGTTTTTACAACCAACAAGGTTGTTGCGGCACCGGTCAAGATTACCGAGTCCCGGACGCGTCAGGGACTCTGCCAAGCGATTCTTGTCAACAGCGGTAATGCAAACGCTTGTACCGGCGCACAGGGCCTTCAGGATGCGCGACGCTGTGGCGACCTTGTTGCGGAACATCTTGATATTGCACCCGAAATGGTCGCCATCTCCTCGACCGGGGTGATCGGTGTCCCCCTGCCGATGTACTGTTTCGAACAATTTGTGCCGACCCTCTGCAGAACACTTAAACATGATCAGTTTGAAGGTGTGGCCAAGGCCATAATGACAACTGACGCGTTTCCAAAAATGAGCAGTCGCATCATCACTGTCGGTGAGCATGAAGTCCGCCTGCTGGGACTGGCAAAGGGTGCAGGGATGATTCACCCCGACATGGCAACCATGCTGGCCTTTGTATTCACTGATGCCTTGCTTGCTGACGGTATGCTGGAGCACTCCTTGCGGCAGGCCGTCAATGGTTCTTTTAACCGGATTACCGTCGATCGTGATACCTCGACGAATGACATGGCTCTGCTGCTTGCCAGTGGTGAAGCGGAAAACAGGGAGATTGTCGAAGGATCCTCAGATTTGGATCAATTCAACAGTGCCCTGAATGAGATCATGCTGGATCTTGCAAAGATGATTGCTCGCGATGGTGAAGGGGCGACGAAACTTGTGCGCATTCAGGTCAATGGTGCTGCAAGTGATAATGATGCACTTGTTGCTGCCCGCAGCGTGGCAACTTCCCAACTGGTTAAGACGGCTTTCTTTGGCGAAGATGCCAACTGGGGGCGGATTATTGCTGCGGTCGGTTATTCTGGGGCCGCTGTAGACCCCGACCAGGTGAGCATTCTGTTTGACAATGTCGCCATAGTTTCCAAAGGCCTCGGCCTCGGTTCTGAACAAGAGACCAAGGCCAGTGAAGTCCTGAAAAAACCAGAATTTACTGTGACTATTGATCTCGCATTGGGCGAGGGTTGTGCATATTACTATACATCTGACCTCACATACGACTACGTGCGGATCAACGCAGATTATCGTTCCTGACCATAGTTTAAAGGCGAGCGCTTTAATGTACAGGCGTATTCTGAAGTTTGCCGGATGAACTCTCCCGCAAAGTTTATAGATCATACCCTTTTAAGGGCTGACGCAACAGATGCGGATATTGGCCAACTATGCGAAGAGGCTGTTGAGTGCGGATTTGCTTCGGTATGCATCCCTCCCTGTTACGTCGCTCAAACAAAAGGGATGGTCTACGGCTCCGAGGTTGCAGTTTGTACCGTGATCGGCTTCCCTTTGGGCAATCAAACCACGGAAGTCAAGGTTTTTGAAACCCGTCAGGCGGTTGCGCTGGGTGCAGACGAAATTGATATGGTCATCAATCTTGGCGCAGCACGTGCGGCGGATTATGAAAATGTTCTGGAGGATATTCGCCGGGTTGTTGCTGTCGCGGAGAAAGCGGTGGTCAAGGTGATTATCGAGTGTTGCCTGTTCGGTGATGATGAAAAGCGCAGGTTGGTTGAGATTGTGGCCAAGAGTGGCGCTGACTACGTTAAGACCTCAACCGGTTTTGCTGCGTCGGGGGCTACTGTTGAAGATGTCCGACTTTTGTCCCAGGTTGCGTCTGCAAGGATTAAAGTCAAGGCTGCAGGAGGTGTTCGGGATTGGCCGACCTGTCATGCGATGCTGGCAGCCGGAGCCTGTCGCATCGGGACCAGTGCCGGGGTGGTGATTATGCAGCAGTGGCAGAGAAGTGCAGGCTTGCAATGTCCTTGAACAGGGGGCGCGTTGTCTGGATAATCCTGGACGGGGTCGGGCTTGAAGCTTTGCCCGATGCAAAGGACTATGGTGACGAAGGGGCTGCCACTTTACCCCATGTTGCAGCGGCGTGTGGTGGGTTGCATTTGCCGAATCTCGGGCGTCTCGGAATCGGGAATTTGGCGGATATTGAGGGTGTGCCACCCGCCGCCAATCCTTGTGGCGCTTATGGCCGGCTTGCCGAGCGTTCCGCTGGCAAGGACAGCATTGTCGGTCACTGGGAACTCACCGGGGTTATTCTCGATAAACCTTTTGCGACTTATCCGCAAGGCTTCCCCGAAAAACTGGTTGCAGCGTTTGCCGGAATAGCAGGAGCTCAACCTCTCGGCAATGTACCGGTCAGCGGTATTTCTGTTCTCAAAGAATATGGAGGGGAGCATGTCAAAACGGGTCGACCGATACTTTACACCAGCGTCGATTCCGTTTTGCAGATAGCAGCGCATGAAGAAATCCTGCCTCTGGAAAAGTTGTATAAGCTGTGTCAGGCAGTAAAAACCCTCGTTGTTGAATACAATATCGCCCGGGTGATTGCCAGGCCCTTTATCGGCAGTAAAGAAAAAGGTTTTCGCCGCACACCGAACCGTAAGGATTTTCCTGTGCCGCCACCCCAGGCGACGCTTCTCGAAGCTTTGACTGCCCAGGACTATATTGTCTCAGCTGTGGGCAAGATCTGTGATCTTTTTGCCGGCCGAGGAATTTCACGCAGCACCACAACAGTCGATAATGCTGACGGAATGAACAAAACCCTTCTGGAGCTTTCGGTCCTGGAAAAGGGACTGCTGATGGTCAATCTGATCGATTTCGATATGGCTTACGGACATCGTAACGATGCTGTCGGTTTCGGTCGGGCTCTGGAGGAATTCGACGCCTGGTTGCCACACTTGCAGGAGAAAATGCAGACGTATGATCTCCTCGTGATCAGCGCGGATCATGGTTGTGACCCAACAACTCCAGGCACGGATCATACCCGTGAGTTCGTGCCGGTACTGGTTTGGTCGAAATCGATGTCGACGGGTGCTGATCTCGGCATTCGCAATTCTTTTGCTGATTTAGGTGCGACCCTGGCTTCATATTTTGGCGTCCCACGCCTGGCCGCTGGCGAGAGTTTTATTGATGCATTACATCTTCCCGACAGAATCAAACTTTGAGCTGGGTTTCTGCAAAATCACCGACTCCATTGCGGCTGGACGAGACTTCTCTGAGAAAATGTTCTCTGATAAACGTGTGCAGATGACCCTTCTGATCATCGGGAAGACAATCAAAACCGACGCCGAACCCCTGGAAAAAATTGTTCACTACTTCCGGTTGAATTGTGTAAAGGACAGTCGCTTTGACTTCGATTTCCTTGCAATGGCCAAACAATGGGAAAATTACGGTAACCCGATCACCTTTTTTGACTCTTGTCGTTGCTTTAAAAAAAAGGCCGTGCATGCTGAGATTGAGGACGTCTGCAAGGATGAATTTGTTGTCCCCGATGCGGTACATCCCCGGAAGTCTCAGACGCAGACGAAGGTTTTGTCGCGGGTGTCTTTCCACGTGGCACTGGATGAAGGAGTAAAGCTCAAAAAGTTCGACAGGGACTTCAAGGGTCTCGCTGGGCGTTCTCTCTGTAATTTCTTCGCCATCCTGTTTGAGCGCGATGACAGGCAATTCTCCCGTGTCAATTCTTTGTTTTGCGCCTGGAGCAAGCACCAGGCCTCGATCGGCGAAAAGAGCCTCTCCGATAATCAACAGGCAGGGTGAACTTTCCTGAAGAAAAGCCATGACTTGCTCGATTTTTCGGGCAGATAATACACGGTATCCCCAATGCTTGAGAATCGGTTCCAGGGTCGCCAATAGATCAGGTCGGTTGTCGGCTACTAAAATGCTTTTCACGATTTAGTTTCTTTGCTTTATCCGACGTTGAAACTTACGATGAGAACCAATCCATTAATCTGAGTGCAGTTTAATTGATTCACCGATTTGAGCAAAGGGGAAAATTGCTCGTTTCCAGATCGAAAAAAGCGGTTGTGTCATCCGGAGTCCGACTTTGTGTTTTATTTAAGAAGGAACGACCCATGATTATAAGGCAGGTTATTGAGTCTTCTGAAGCCAGTTTACTGTGTCAATATGCTTGCTGCAGCCAGGCCTCAAAGGGCAGGCACGTTGATGAGGAGTCCTGCCCGGTTCGCACTATCTTTCAGGTCGATCGTGACCGTATTCTGCACAGCAAGGCTTTCCGACGCCTGAAATATAAAACCCAGGTTTTTCTGGCGCCAGAGGGAGACCATTATCGAACACGCCTCACTCACACCCTGGAAGTCAGTCAGGTAGCCAGGACCATGGCTCGAGCTCTGCGTCTGAATGAGGACCTTACCGAAGCGATTGCCCTCGGGCATGATCTCGGACATACCCCCTTCGGGCACGCTGGTGAGCGTGCGCTTGCAGAGCTGTTGCCTGACGGGTTTCATCATGTAAACCAAAGTTTAAGGGTGGTCACCCTGCTTGAAAAAAATGGTGCCGGGCTTAACCTCTCCAAGGAAGTTCTTGACGGAATACTACGGCATTCTAAAGGGCAAGGGGCATTGCAGGGGCGGAATTGTGATGCTCTTCCTGCAACGCTTGAAGGGCAGCTTGTGCGCCTTTCCGATGTCATCGCATATGTCAATCACGACCTGGATGATGCCATTCGCGGCGGATTGATCCGCAAAGATGATGTCCCGGCAGGCTTGCGTGTTGCTTTAGGAGAAAACTCTTCGCAACGCCTGAATGTCATGATTACTGATCTGATCGAAACGACTCTGGCAGGAAATTATGAAGTGGTGCAACTTTCGGCATCAGTTACCCAGCATGTGACCGAACTGCGTGACTGGCTGTATACCAACGTCTATTGTGCAGAAGCGGTTGCGGACGAATTTCGCAAGGCCAGTCGGGTACTCAGGGAGATTTTTGCATATTTTATTGCAAAACCGCAGGAACTGATTGTTTATGGTGGTTACTGTGCAGATGATGACAATATTGAAATTGCGGTTGCTGATTTCATTGCCGGGATGACAGACCGTTATGCCATGAATCTCTACCAGAAGCTCTTTTTTCCTCAACCTTGGAAAACTCTTTAGAAGGACGACGTCAAATGCAGTTGCCTCTGCCTCGAGGCTTGACACCTGCGAAGGCAACATGATAGTTTTTTAGCGCGTTTACAGCTATTTGTCAGCCCTGGCAAGCGGATGAAGTTATGCTCGATATCGATCGCCTGCGCATTGATTTTCGAGTGAACGATGTCGATTTTGTTGTGCTGGTCGTGAACTTTTGCACAATCCGAGATTCGGAGGAGAACGACGAGGTTCTGTAAGGTCAATATTCCGAACCATTTTAACTCTGTTCCTTGTTTTATAGCGGCACAGATGATCAGGTTTACGGTCTGGCGTCACGTCTCAATCTGACAGAAAAATATCAATACGCGGAGTGACTATCGCTGGCTTTTTTTGTTCCCGGATGTGATTCTCATGATAAGCGCGCAAAATTAGCGGCCGTGACAATCGTCTGCTGGATCTGGATCGGAAACCAAAGATCCAATTCTTACGATTTAAGGGCTGAAAAGCTAAGGAGACTGGCATGAGTAAGAAGTTGCTGTTGGCCGACGACAGTATAACAATTCAAAAGGTTATCCAGATTACCTTTGCACACGAAGACTATGAGCTGACCATTACTGACAATGGCGATGCTGCTCTGGCCAAAGCTCAGGAAATCATGCCTGATCTGATTATGACTGATATCTATATGCCAGGTAAAAATGGCTTCGAATTGACCCATGCTATCAAACAGGATCCTGTGCTGAGACATGTGCCCGTGTTGTTGCTGACTGGCTCGTTCGAACCTTTTGACGAGGATAAGGCCCTGAGTTGTAAAGCTGACGCCTGGATTGAAAAGCCTTTTGAGTCCCAGAGCCTGATCGATAAGGTTGCCGAACTGATCAGTGCAGCCCGATTTGTCACCGAATCCACTGCCGCTGCCGCAGATTCCGAGCCATTTGCTGCTGATGATGAGCCTGCCGGCGAAGAGGATGCTTTTGAGACACCGATGGCTGCTGTCGAAGAGCCTGCCGGCGAAGAGGAAGCTTTTGAGACACCGATGGCTGCTGTCGAAGAGCCTTTCGAAGAGGATGCTTTTGAGACACCGATGGCTGCTGATGTAGAGCCTGTTAGCACTGAGCCGGAAGAGGTTGCAACCCTGGAGGGCTATTCAGCTGAGATTCCTTTTCAAGAAGAGGTCCCTGCCGCAGAGACAGTTGCTGTAGTTGATGACTGGAGTGCTTTTGCAGTAGAAAAGCCTGTCGCCGCACCTTTTGTTGAAGACACGTTTGCCATCTCTGAAGATTTCAGTTTTTCCAAAGAGGAGCCCTCTACAGAAATTTTTGAAGATTTCAGTTTCTCCGAAGAGGAGTCTGCTGCAGAGATTATTGAAGACTTCAGTTTTACCGATGAGGCGCCGGTGTCTGCAGCTGATTTCGCACCTGTAAAAGAGGCCCAGAAAGCAGAGGCGGGCTTTGATGACTTCGGAATGGACGATGACGAGATCATGCCCCTTGACGATGAAGATATCCTTGGTGCTGAAGACCTTGAGCCGATTATGCCGGAGCAGACGCTAGCCTCCTGGTCACGAGACGAATCAGCGGTCATTGATGCCTTTGCAGAGTCTCTCGAGGAAGTGCCTGCTTTCGGAAGAGAACCGGCTTTAGAGGCTCCCCTGGAGCCTGACCTCGTTGAAGAAACTGCCGCTTTTTACGATGATGAGCCTGAAACAGATGCAATTAATGCTTTCGAAGAGTCCGCAGAGCCATCACTTGCAGATGAACCTGCGCCTGTTGTTAAAGAATCAGAACCAGCTGTCGTTGATGCCGCTTTGTCAGATGTAGAAGCACAGGTCTCTGTTTTGAGTGAGGAAGCCGTTGAGAAGATTATAGAAAAGATTGTTACACAAGTCGTCGAAAAGCTGGCCGGTCAGATTCTTGAACGCGTTGCCTGGGATGTCGTTCCTGATCTCGCCGAGAGTCTGATCCGTGAAGAGATCCGCAAAATCAAGGATGCTGCTGCATGATAACAGCTTGCAGTCAATAGATTGACGTGTGAAATGGGGATTGTTAAAATCCCCATTTGCTTTTGTCTGAATTTTAAAAACACCGAAATCACCATGCTGGAAGGATGCGACACTGATGGAACAGAAGTTGAACAAAGGGTATGAACCGCATGATGTTGAGCGCAAGTGGTACAAAAAGTGGGAAGAAGATGGACATTTCTTTGCTGATGAAAAGTCTGCAAAACCACACTTCTCGATAGTTATTCCGCCGCCGAACGTTACCGGCGTTTTGCACATGGGGCACGCTCTTAATAATACCGTCCAGGATATTCTGGCTCGCTGGAAGCGGATGTGCGGCTATGAAGTCCTATGGATGCCGGGGACCGACCATGCTGGCATTGCCACTCAGAATGTTGTTGAGAAGCAACTGGCTTTGGAAGGGCTTGATCGCCACGTCATCGGTCGGGAAGAGTTTATCGCGCGTGTCTGGAAATGGCGTGAGGAGTCAGGCGGACAGATTATCGAACAGTTGAAGCGCCTGGGCGCCTCCTGTGATTGGCAGCGTGAGCGTTTTACTATGGACGATGGGCTTTCCACGGCCGTTCGCGAAGTTTTCGTTCGCCTTTACGACGACGGCTTGATTTATCGCGCCAATCGTCTGATTAACTGGTGTCCCCGCTGCCATACCGCCTTGTCTGATCTGGAAGTTGAGCATGAGGACAAGAAGGGGCAACTCTGGCATCTGCGCTACCCGGTTATCGGTATGGATCGTTACCTGGTGGTGGCGACCACTCGTCCGGAAACCATGCTCGGTGATACGGCTGTTGCAGTGCATCCCGAAGATGAACGTTATCAGGATCTGATCGGCAAGAAGGTTCTCCTGCCCCTGGTTAATCGCGTGATCCCGATCGTTGCAGATGATTATGTCGACAAGGAGTTCGGCAGCGGTGCGGTGAAGATTACTCCGGCCCATGATTTCAACGATTTTGAGCTCGGTAAGCGGCACGATCTCGAGAAGATCAATATTCTTGACGAATCGGGCATTGTCAATGAAAACGGCGGCCCTTATCAGGGACAGGAGCGCTACGAGGCACGCGCCAACGTGATTGCCGATCTGGGAAATCAGGGTCTTCTGGAAAAGATAGAAGATTACGCCAATGCTGTCGGCGAGTGTTATCGCTGCAAAACCGTGATCGAACCCTACCTGTCGCTGCAGTGGTATGTCAAGGTCGGCCCCCTGGCTGAAGAGGCGATAAAGGCTGTTCAGAATGGTGATACCCGGATTATTCCCCAGCAGTGGGAGAAAACCTATTTTGAATGGATGTTCAACCTCCAGGACTGGTGCATCAGTCGACAGATCTGGTGGGGGCACCGCATACCGGTCTGGTATTGTGCCACCTGCGAGGAACTGACCGTCAGCCGAGAAGATGCAACGACCTGTACCCATTGCGGCAGCAGCGATATCCGACAGGAAACAGATGTCCTCGACACCTGGTTCTCTTCAGCGCTCTGGCCGTTCTCGACCATGGGGTGGCCCGAGCAGACCGATACTCTGGACAAGTTTTACCCGACCTCCTGCCTGGTGACCGGCTTCGACATCTTGTTCTTCTGGGTGGCCCGTATGATGATGATGGGTCTCAAGTTCATGAAAGATGTGCCATTCAAGGATGTCTATATTCACGCTCTGGTACGTGATGCCCAGGGGCAGAAGATGAGCAAAAGCAAGGGGAATGTCATAGACCCGCTGCACGTTATTGATGAATACGGTGCCGATGCCTTTCGTTTTACCCTGGCATCTTTTGCCGCCATGGGGCGTGACATCAAGCTATCCACGGACCGGATTGCCGGTTACCGCAATTTCTGTAACAAGCTCTGGAATGCCAGCCGCTTTACCCTGATGAATCTGGAAGGATTCGAACCGGGTGGAATTGACCTGCAAACTCTCGATCTCTCGGATGCCGATCGCTGGATTCTGACACGGCTTGAAGAAACGATTCGCCAGACCCGCCAGGCACTTGCAGACTATAAATTCAACGAGGCTGCCAGTATACTCTACACATTTACCTGGCACAACTTCTGCGACTGGTATATCGAGATGGCCAAGGATGATCTCTACGGTGAAGATTCCCAGGCCAGAGCACGGGTGCAAAGTGTCCTTTTTACGGTGTTAGAAGCGTTGCTGCGCATGCTGCACCCGTTCATGCCGTTTATCACCGAGGAGATCTGGCAGGCCCTGCCGGGTGAGCGTTCCAGTGCTTCGATTATGCAGGCCGATTATCCCGACGGCCATGGGTTGCCAACGGATGCTGTCGGTGCCGAACGGATGGAATTGGTCATGGAGGTTATCAGGGCGATCCGCAATATCCGAGGTGAAATGGATGTGCCGCCGGGCAAGCAGATCGCGGCGCTGCTGGATTGCAAGTCTGACAAGGCCCAAAACATCCTCGAACAAGGGGCTGCGGCCATTCGGGTGCTTGGCAGGGTCGGGGAATTGAAGATTGGTCAGAGGCTTGACCATCCTGAACAATCGGCCACCCAGGTTGCAGGTGACGTCGAAATATCGTTGCCGCTGGCCGGGCTTGTCGATGTTGCCGAGGAGGAAAAACGCCTGCAGAAAGAGATTGCCAAGGTGCAGATCGATGTCAATCTTTTTACCAAGAAGCTTTCCAACGAAAAATTTGTTGCCAACGCTCCGGGGCATGTTCTGGAGAAGGATCGCGGCAAGTTGCAGGATGCGCGGGAGAAGCTGGTGGTGCTTCAGGAGAGTCTGGTGAAGATTCAAGCTTTGAGATAGGTTTTGTCATTTGTGGTTTCTAACTGAAAACAAGGTAACAGATTATGAATCTGTTGCCCAATTCATTTTCAAGAAAATAAAAGTTTAAACCAATCAAAACCGCGGGGTTGCGCCCCCGCGCGTCGCCTTACTTTCTTTGCTTGTGCAAAAGAAAGTAAGCAAAGAAACACACCCCGAAGCCTTGCCCTGCTGCGCAGGGTTCTCTCCGCCGCACAGATTAACGGCGGCATTGCGAAAACTCGCTACGCTCAGACAGTTCGCCCTGCTGATCGCCGTTAATCAATGCGACTCCGGCAGCGGCACACGGGGGACAGGTTGGATATGATGGAGCTTGTGGTTGAGTCGCGGAACGCGCCTTCTTTTACAACACTTCACAACCCCTGGGTCGTTGCTGGAAAATTGTGAAGATGACCAGTGGCACTGAGTTCACTGACGAAGACAACGGGGCCCCGACGGAAGGGCCCCGTCAAAGTCGCCACGCAGCTGAGGTGGTGTCGTCAAACTGTGCTGGTCGACCAAGTCGGAAATGTGGTGCCCTCCGCTAGGAGAAAGCCTTTTTTGCTTACTTTTTTTGGCGTTTGAAAAAAAGTAAGGCGCCTGGCGGGGCGCGACCCGCCGGTTTTGCTTTTTAATTCCAGAGTCATAAAAACGAAAACGGGCAACAGATTCATAATCTGTTGCCCTCAATACCCCAACTCAACCTCTTCAAGAACCTCTGCCAGGTGTTTGCGGATCTGAGTGCTGCTGTCCATGCTGTGAATCTGGGAATAGCGTCGACAAGCCATTTCCATGGACACTCCCTTGAGAAAAGCCTTGGTGCGGGGGATAAAGGGTGCAGGCATCGAGAATTCACGTAACCCCATTCCGATCAGCAGCAGCAGGGTTAGCGGGTCTGTTGCCATTTCTCCACATAAGCTGACATCTTTGCCCATCGAATGTGCCGTATCGGTTACTTCGTTGAGCACTTGTAAGACTGCAGGGTGCATTGGGTCATAATACTTGCTGACCAGTGGGTTGTTGCGGTCGGCAGCCAACAGGTATTGAACCAGGTCATTGGTACCCAGAGCAAAGAAATCAACCAGGCTGGCCAGCTGTGGAACCTGGAGTACTGCTGCGGGAACCTCGATCATTACTCCAACGGGGATCTTGACTGGACAAGCTATGCCTTCGTCCATAAGGTTCTGCCGAGCTTCTTTCATGACTTCCAGGCAGGCACGGGTTTCATCCATGCCGGAGATCATCGGAAAGAGCAACTTGACAGGGCCGTGCATCCCTGCCATGAGGATTGCTTCGATCTGGGTGCGGAAAATGTCGCGGTTATCAAGCGAGACTCTTACGGAGCGCCAACCCATGAATGGGTTGTCTTCTTTTGGGGGACTGAAATAAGGCAACGCCTTGTCGCCACCGATATCCAGTGTGCGAATGGTTACCGGTTGTCCATCAAAGTCATTAACCACGCGACTGTAAAGTTCGTACTGATCGTTGCGGCTGGGGAAGTCGCCGCGAGCCATGTAAGGGAATTCAGTCCGGTAGAGTCCCACGCCCTCGGCACCAAATCGTTTGGCAACGCTGATGTCGCTGATCAGGCCGATGTTGGCGCGCAGGGTGATGCGTACGCCATCGGACGTCATGGCCGGGTGATCGCGGTACTCATCCAGGCGGCTGAGCTCACGTGTCTGGTCTTTCAGCAGACGTCGGTACTCATGCTTGACCGTCTCCGGTGGATTGATGTAGATCCGCCCGGTGTTGGCATCGATGATCAGGTTGTCATCGGGGGCGATGTTCTTGAGAGCTCCCTGCACGGCAACAAGCGCGGGAATGCCCATGGATTTTGCCATGATGACAGCATGTGCATTTCTTTCTCCGGTCTCGGTGATAATGCCGAGAATCTGCTCATTGTCCAGGGCAGCCATATCCGAAGGCAGAATCTGTCTGGCAACCAAAATGCCCGGACACTTCAAATGCAGATTCTGTTCTGACGTATCACCGATCAGGTTGGCGAGAATGCGGCGCCCGATATCTTCCATGTCTGTGGCGCGCTCACGAAGGTAGGCATCCTCCATTTTATGAAAGACTTCAATGTAGTCAGCAACGGTTTTCCCCAGAGCGTAGGCAGCACTGTGACCTTTAGATATCTCGTCGTGAAGTTTGTTTATAAAACTGCGGTCTTCCAGGATCATCAAGTGCGTGTGAAAAATCGCTGCATCGCTCTCGCTCAGGCGTTCGGCCACGCGCTTCTCAAGAAAAATTGTCTGAATACAGGTTTTTTCCAGAGCGCTTTCAAGATTGTTCAATTCGCTTTTGATGTCGACATCTTCTTCGTGGAGAATGTCGGTAAAGCCGAGCCTTTCCTCAAGGATAGCTGCAGGGCCGATGGCAACACCTGGGTAGGCAACATGACCTGTCAGAACGTTCTGGAAGGTGTGCTCAGCCGTTTTTCCCTGGGTTGACAAAGTCTGCTGTACTTGGGCAAGGGCGTAATTGACGCGTTGACTCTCTTCCTGGTGAAGACGAATCGAGTCAAGCAGACGGGCGTTAATGACAATTGAAGTGATCTGGTAGGCAATTGTCGAAAGTGCGCTGATCTCTTCTTTGTTGAACTGCCTGGAATCTTTGGTCTGCAGTACGATGACGCCAAGAGGGTTGTTGCGATCAAAGAGAGGAATGCCGAGGAATGAATGAAAGCGTTCCTCGCCAGTCTCTTTAAAATAACGATAGCTTGGGTGCTCCTGGGGTTCCTCAATGGCTATCGCATGGCGCTTCTGGGCAGCCATGCCCGTCAACCCTTCGCCGATGCGCAGCGTGACCTTGCCAACTGCTTTGCGGGAAAGCCCTTTGGAGGCCTGCAGACGCAAAGTTTCGTTGTCGGCATCCAGGAGATAGATCGAGCAGACGTCGGTGTGCATACGACGTGCAACCAGATTAACAATGTTACGCAAGGTCTCGTCGAGGTCATGCGACTGGAGAATCAGTGCACTTATGTCCTCGAGAGTGGTGATACCAATTTTTGAACTGGGATTGCGCGGCATGGGATTGTCAAAGTTAGAGGTTTGATGTCACTGATATGATAGCTGACGCAAATCCTTTTGGCGAACGAAAAATGCAAGAGGTAGCGCCTGGCCTGCTGGACAAAAAAACGCCGCCCGGGGGAGAGAGGTCCCTGGCGGCGCAAACAAGGGAACAGGAATCCATAGATTGGAAACGGTAGTCCCTAGACAGTTCAACGATTTAAAGCAAAAAATGTGCCTGTTTTGGCAGAGGGCGATAAATCCTGTTAAGCCCTTGCCGTTTAGGGCTTTTCTGTTGCGGGTGAACTGGTGGAATACAAGGAAAGTGTGCCGAAGTCGGCACGTATTGTCTTGGGTTATCGGGGAAACACAGTAAAACCAAGCGAAAAGGCTGTGCCGTTTTTGGCGCATGAGAGAAGCGATTTATGACGAAATTTGTCTTAAGGGAATCTCCTGTTGTTTTATCAATCTCTGAAGCTTGTACCGTTAAGGCCGTTGCGATTAATCATTCGATAGAAGCTGCGCCTCGGGATGCCCGACAGGCGGGCAGCGGCGGAGACATTGCCTTCTGCTTCACGCAGATAGCGCGTCAGCAGGTTCTTTTCAATCTGGTTGACATGCTGCTGGCGTTGACTGCGTAAGTTGTCCTGATTCTTTTCATCAGGACATTGCAGGACCAGCTCACTAAAAATTACCGGAAGATTCTCTAACCGGACAATTTTGTCGTGAGTCAATACTGCGGCCCGCTCGATAATGTTCTGCAGCTCACGGACATTGCCAGGCCAATGATACTGGCGCATGGCCTGAATTGCTCGATCTTCAATGCCCAACAAGGTTTTATTGACCCGGGTGCTGGCTTTGGCAATAAATGTCTGTAGCAGTTCATCCAGGGATTCGAGCCGGCTGCGCAACGGCGGCATGGTAATGGTAAATACATTCAGCCGGTAGAAGAGGTCTTCGCGAAACCAGCCTTCTGCTACGCCCTGTTCAAGATTGCGATTGGTTGCTGCGATCAGGCGCACATCTACTTTGGTTGTTGCTGTGTCGCCAACCGGCCGGATTTCCCCGCTGTCGAGGACTCGCAGGAGCTCTGCCTGAAGTTTAGGCGTGATGTCACCGACTTCATCAAGAAAAATCGTGCCGCCATTGGCGGCTTCAAAAAGTCCGCGTTTCTCGCTGATTGCGCCTGTGAACGCCCCTCTCTTGTGTCCAAACAGCTCGCTTTCAAGAAGACTGTCTGTCAAGGTTGTGCAATTGACCGAGACCAGCGGCTTGTCGGCCCGTTGGCTCTGGGCATGGATGGCACGTGCCGTCAGTTCCTTGCCAGTGCCGCTCTCTCCGCGAATCAGTACTGTCGTTGGCGTCGGTCCGACCTGGTGGATCAGCTTGATAACCTCTCGGGTGCGCTGATCATTGCCGATAATGACCGTTGCACCGAATTCCTGCTTTAAAGCGTGCTGGGCGAGCTCGTACTTCTGAGTGAGTTTTATGTGATCTTCTTTGAGACGTTTTAGAGAGTAAGGAAGACACATGTCGCCTTCAGCAAGTTTCCGGTATACAGCAACGGCATGTTCACGACAGGTCGGGTAACCGCAGGCACCGCAGTTCAGTTCGTCCTTAGTCTCATACTTGTCGGTCGCCTGGAGGATCTGCCGCAAACGTTCGCTGCTTGGAGTTTTGGGCCGTTCGTGTTTGTTGGAAAATGTTTTGCTGAAGTCCGGCAAGGGGACGTCGGCCAGGTAATTCGATTTGGTTCGATAGTAAAGGTTCTGGTTTAAATGCTGTTCGATAATCAGGTTGCGTTTGGAGAAAGTGGTCAAGCGGTTGTTTTTGCCAGGTCCGCCGATGCAGCCGCCGTTGCAGAAGCGTATATCAACCACTTTCGGCGAAATTCGGCCTGCGGCAAGATCCTTTATCACTTCCATGGCGTTCTCTTCGCCTTCGGTTTCCACGAAATCCTTGTTGGTGATTTCACTGGCGATACCGAAAGATTTGAAGGGCCCTCCAGAAATCGCAAAGAGACGACCACGTTGCGGCTGCATGCCATCAAAGGCGGTTTCGCCAAGACGTTTCAAATCGAGATTGCGTCCCTTGAACATCTGGCTGAGCTCCTGGTAGGAAATGACGCAGTCAATGGCACCCTCGGTCTGCTCGGCAGTGATTTCGAACTTCCCGGCAATACAGGAGCTGATATAGACAATCGGGGTATCAGTTGTGGTACGGCTTTTGATGAATCGGCCGATGGCGACCATGGGTGAGACAAGGCCAATCAGATTCTTGAGCAGCTGCGGGTAGTGCCTTTGAATCAGGTCGACAATCGTCGGGCAATGGGTTGTTATCAACGGGTAGGCATGATGCTTTTCCAGGTATTTGAGGTAACTGTCGCGAAGCAGGTCGACACCGGCAGCTCCTTCGTGAACTTCTGCAAAACCGAGCCGTCGCAGGCCGGTGACCAGTTGACCAGAGCGAAGGTCGTGGAAAAAGGCAGGGTGCGAGCAACCGAGAATGGCGATAGGCTGTGTGTCACCAGCAAGCAGGCGCTGACACTCGCCCACGTGGTCGGCAATCACCTTGGCCTTCTGCGAGCAGCTTTTGATGCATTTGCCGCAACCAATGCAACGGTCGTCAATGACCTCAGCATAATTGCGTTGAACACGAATCGCCTTGACCGGGCAATTGCGGACACAGGCGTAACATTTCCTGCAGTTCTCCCTGACAGTGATAAGCTGGCCCATAGCGCTCCTTATTACTTACGATGCGGAATTGTGCCATTTGTGAAACGATTGTGTCAATCAAGGATTACATGTTGGACTGGCTTGCAAGGCTCAAAAGCTGTCAAGCCCTTAAGCGCCAAACTTTATCAATTTACCGCTCATGCCGTGAAAATGTTATGCTTGAATCCGAATAAATTCTCGTTTCAGGAGATGAGTCCAGAATGAAAATCATCGATTTGCGCAGTGACACTGTGACGCGGCCGACAGATGCTATGCGTCAGGTCATGCTCGATGCCGAGGTGGGGGATGACGTCTACGGTGAGGACCCAACTGTCAACCGCTTGCAAGCGCTGGCTGCGGAAATGACTGGCAAAGAAGCCGGGTTGTTTGTGCCGAGCGGGACGCAGAGCAATTTGCTGGCAATATTGTCACACTGCCAGCGAGGTGAAGAGTACATAGCCGGTCAGCAGGCACATTGTTACCGTTACGAAGCAGGCGGGGCGGCGGTCCTTGGCGGTGTCCAGCCGCAGCCACTCGAGTTCGAGAGGGACGGGTCACTCGCTCTGGCGAGGGTCTCAGCTGCGATCAAACCGAATGACAATCATTTTGCCATCACCCGTCTGGTCTGCCTCGAAAACACCCAGGCAGGCAAAGTTCTGCCTCTCGACTACCAGGCCGACGTGGCGAGTTTAACCCATGCACATGGCTTGAAGCTGCATCTTGATGGTGCTCGGGTTTTCAATGCGGCGGTCCGACAGCAGGTCTCTTTGTCCACAATCACCGGACCCTACGATTCCGTCTCTTTTTGCCTCTCCAAAGGGCTTGGAGCGCCGGTCGGCTCAATCCTGGCGGGCTCTCGCGAGTTTATCGACCGGGCTCATCGTTGGCGTAAAATGGTTGGTGGTGGCATGCGGCAGGCTGGTATCCTGGCTGCTGCAGGAATCTATGCTTTGCAGAACCATGTCGAGCGCCTGGCCGTCGATCATCAGAATGCCAGGGTGTTGTCAGATGGACTGAACATGATCGACGCTCTTGATGTCGATATGCATGCTGTAGAGACCAATATGGTCTTTGTCTCAACAGCTCTGGACGTGCAGCCCCGGCTTATCGGTTTTCTGAAATCGCGAGGTATTCTGATCAGTGGCCGCGGCCGACTGAGGCTGGTCACACATCACGATATCAATGCCGATGATATTCCTTTTGTAATTGAAGCTTTCAAGACGTTCTTTGCCGCTTAGCCCTGGCAGCTCTGCGTGCCTGCAACCCGGCAAAACTGCAGATAAATTTCGTGATGTTGCGGATAAAGAAGGCCCGATAGCAGCACAAAGTCCAGGGCGAATGGGTTAGCACCTTGAGCCTTGATGGCCTCTTCTCGGTGACCTTACGCGGTTTTTTTCCCGGCAGAAATTTTTTCAGCTGCGCATATTGATGAACTGCAGATCGATTCCGAAATCCTTCCCTTTGAGCAGTTGAATAACGTCCTGCAGATCATCGATCTTCTTGCCGCTCACACGGACCTGATCTTCCATGATCTGTGCCTGAACCTTCAGCTTGCTTTCCTTGATAACCTTGATGATCTCTTTCGCCCGATCTTTGTCAATACCCTGGAGAAGGGTGATTCTCTGGCGCATGGCACCATGAGACGCCGACTCCTTTTTGCCGAACTCAAGGCAGCTGGGCGAGACGTTGCGGCGAGCCAATTTGCCGCGCAGGATGTCAACCACTGCCGTCAGTTTATAATCATCGGCTGCCAGAATGATGATGCAGTCCTTTTCAAGGTCGATCTCATTATGCGTCCCCTTGAAATCGAAGCGCTGATCAACTTCCTTGCGTGCCAGGTTGACGGCGTTGTCAACTTCCTGCATGTCAACTTTGAAAACAACATCGAAACTCGGCATAACACACTCTCCTGTCAGTCTCTTGTGAGTTCTTGTCACGTATCGTTATGTGGCAGCTCTATTTGCTGATATTGCGAAAACGGCCGACCTCGCTGCTGAAATGGCAGGCAGCCTGGTGCCCGGGCAGCTGTTCAGTCAGTGGTGGATACTCCTGTCGACAGATCTCCTTTGCATAAGGACAGCGTGGATGAAAATGGCAGCCGCTCGGCGGATCGATCGGCGAAGGGATTTCGCCGCTCAAGATCTGATGCTGACGGACCCGCTGTGGATCAGGGATCGGCACAGAATTAAGGAGAGCCTCGGTGTAGGGGTGGCGAGGCTGCGTATAGAGCTGCTCGGCGTCAGCCACTTCGACGATCTTACCCAGGTACATCACCGCGACTCTGTCACAGACATGCTCTATTACGCCCAGGTCATGGGAGATGAAAAGGTATGTCAAGCCGAATTCCTGCTGAAGGTCTTTAAGCAGGTTGATTATCTGGGCCTGGATGGACAGATCGAGGGCCGAGACCGGCTCGTCAGCGACGACCAGGCGCGGCTGCACCGCAAGAGTGCGGGCGATGCCGATGCGCTGGCGCTGCCCACCAGAGAATTCATGTGGGTAGCGGTTGTAATGATCGGGAGAGAGGCCAACTTTGTCCATCAGCGCAAGCACCTGCTCGCGGATCCGGTTACCGCGGGCCAGGCCATGAATCACCAGCGGTTCACCGATGATTTCACCGACCCGCATGCGTGGATTGAGCGATGAGTAGGGGTCCTGAAAAATTATCTGCATGTCACGACGCAGGGCCGTCAGCTCGCTCTTAGGCATACCGGTGACCATCTGACCGTCGAAGATGATGGTGCCGCTGTCCGGCTCGATCAGGCGCAGCAGAAGTTTTCCGGCAGTCGATTTGCCGCAACCTGATTCGCCGACCAAGCCGAGGGTTTCACCAGATCCAAGCTCGAAGGATACGCCATCGACAGCCTTGAGCAGCTGCTTTGCTGCTCCGGGTCGATTGGCACTGACCTTAAAGGCTTTACACAGATTTTGTACCGTAAGGAGAGCCGTCATTATTGCACCTGCCAGCAGCGTACCCAATGACCTGGCTGCACTTCCTTGAGCGATGGCAACTCTCCACGGCACGGAGCATAGGTTTCGGGACAGCGCTCAAGGTAAGTGCAACCATGCTCCGTGGTTCCGGCCTCTGGAACGCTCCCCTCGATGGGTACGAGCCGCTTCCTGCGTTCGCCGACTCGGGGGATACAGGCCAAAAGACCCCGGGTGTAAGGATGCTGGGGATTTCCATACAGCTCTTTCACAGGAGCTGTTTCCAGAATTAATCCGGCATACATAATGGCTACACGATCGGCATTCTCCGCAACCACGCCAAGATCGTGGCTGATCAGCAGGGTTGCCATGTCGTGATCTGCCTTGATCTGGCCGAGCAGGTCCATGATCTGTGCCTGGATGGTGACATCCAGAGCGGTGGTTGGTTCATCGGCAATCAGTAATTGCGGATCACATGACAACGCCATGGCGATCATGACCCTCTGGCGCATGCCTCCGGAAAGTTGATGAGGATAATCCATAATCCTTTGCCCGGCCGCCGGGATGCCGACCTTATGCAACAGCTCTGTGGCTATTTCTGATGCCTCTCGTCTGTTGTGACCGCGATGTAATTGCAGGCTTTCCATGATTTGGTCGCCGATGCGAAAAACCGGGTTGAGTGAAGTCATCGGCTCCTGGAAAATCATGCCGATGCGGTTGCCACGGACACGACGAATCTCCGTCTCGGGCATGTGCAACAGATCGAGTCCGTCAAAGTGGATTTTGCCCTGAACGATGCGTCCCGGTTCCGGAACCAGGCGCAACAGGGACAGGGCGGTCATCGATTTGCCGCAGCCGGACTCCCCCACCAACGCCAGGGTTTCGCCACGATCTATTCTGAAATTAATGCCGGCAATAGCCTTGATCAGGCCCTCGCCAGTAAAGAAAAAAGTTTGCAGGTTGCTGACTTCAAGTAGTGCGCTCATGTTGTCCTGTTGAATGACTCTGCTGATGAGGTAAATGGAAACATGCTCCGCAGGGGATGTCAATCTTAAAGCAGCAGCGTTAAATGCGAGGTGCGTGGCGGGAAAATCTTAAAAACATGAGGCTTAAGCGTTCGCACTGCTCGCCTCCTGCACCGCTTCGTGTTAATGTGACTTTACTCTTCACAGGCAGGCACTTTATGAACAAATATGTCGATCTTCATCTCCACAGTATCTTTTCCGACGGTTCCCTGACTCCGACTGAACTGGTTGCCGAAGCCGCAGCCTCTGGCTTGCGGGCGATTGCCCTGGCCGATCACGATAATGTGGACGGCATCCCTGAAGCGCTCATTGCCGGAGAAAAATATGGCGTCGAGATTGTTCCGGCGGTGGAGCTTTCTGTCCTCTGGCAGGACCAGAACGATCTGCACCTGCTCGGTTATGCTTTCGATTATAAAGACAGTGCATTGCATAGGGTCCTCGGTGAGTTCCGGGATTTCCGCGCCGGTCGCAGCGAGCGCATCCTTGCTAACATCAATCGGCGACTCTTGTCCGAGGGTCGACAACCTCTTGATTTCGACGATGTCAGACAGCGTGCCGGAGGGACCCTCGGGCGCCCGCATATCGGCCAGGCTTTGGTCGCTGCAGGTTATTCGCAGGATATGGAAGAAGCTTTCACCCGTTACCTGGTCCCCTGCAATGAACCAAAACGCTTTTTCCCGATAGAGGATGCCATCAGCCTGATTCACTCTGCCGGGGGCTGTACGGTGCTTGCCCATCCGCCTTTTATCAACGTCAGTGATGACCGCCTATCGGAGTTGCTCGACGCGTTCATCGCATTAGGTCTTGATGGCCTGGAGGCATACAGCTCGGGTGCCGGCAACGATGGCATCGATCGCTACATCACCGTGGCGCGCAGAAAAGAGTTGATAATCACCGGCGGCTCAGATTTTCACCAGCCGACCAAGGGTGGCGTTGTCATGGGGTCCGGGCGGGGAAACCTGAGGATACCTTATCGCTGTGTCGAGGAGATCCGGGCTACGATTGAGCGCCGGCACCAAAGACACGCCCATGGTGAGTTCAGCAAATAGCGAGTTGCTTGCGCGTTGTTGCTTGTGCGGCGCTTGTACCAGTAAAGATTTATGATAGGATGACTCTACTTTAGCTTTGGCTGGGCCTTTCTATCATGACAGGAGTATGACAATGAAGCGATACTTTCTTTTGCTGGTCATGGTATATGCCCTCGCCCTGCTTGTGCCTGCACCATCTCCCGCAGCAGAGACGATTGAACTGCCGCAAGGCGTTCTCAGTGCCGCCCAGATCGGGCCGCTTTTCTCAGGGAACACTGTTGTTGCAACGGTCGATGGTAAAGACCGGGAACAGGTCATCTTCTTTGGCAAGGATGGCCAGCTGGTCCAGGTGCATGAGGGCTTTCAGCAGATCGGAGTTTGGGATGTCCGCGCTGACGGCCGTCTCTGCACAGCTCTGGAAGAGGCTGGGCGCGATTGCCGGATGATCTTCAAACAGGGTGGGCAGTACCGGCAATATGCCGTGAAGAAAGACGGCAATCACAGCTACGAGCTGACCTACAGTGTTTTCCAGTCGGGCAAGCACCTGGCGGAACTGTCAAAGGACCCGCTCCTGCCTGTGGGGACCCTGGTGAAGGCGGAAGTAATCGAGCTGTTTTCGGGGAAGACCTTTGAATCGGTGACCGCCGGCAAGGGGCGCGTCAGCCAGACTTATTACAACCCGGACGGCACCGTCGAACAGCTGCAGGGAGGCGACAAGCGCTTCGGTAAATGGCTGGTGACCAATAGCGGCAGAATCTGCCTGCAAATGGATGACCTCCAGGAAAAATGCCGGATTATCGTCAAGGAAAATGGCGAGATCAGAAAGTACATCGTCAAGAAGAACGGCCAGCACCAGCACAGCGTCAGCTATCGCAAGTTCACCGAGGGCAAGACCTTTAAATAGCTGCCGGAGACGCTCGTCAAAGAACCCACCCGATATCCGGGTGGGTTCTTTTATTTCTGGTCCTCAAAGAGGAAATCGAAGATCACTTCGGCGAAGGGCGGATGTGCCAGGTAGCTCTCATAGGCATGGCCGGCATTGGGCACGCTTTCCTGGCGAAAGTCAGCGACGATGTCATAGGAGCGTGCCAGATTACGATTGGCGCCGACCCAGCGTTCGGCCCGCTCAATCCGGTTCAACCCTTGAAAGGAGTCGATCTCCCGGGCCATGTTGAGGTCCTTGTCACGCAGGTCGTCTTGCTCTCCCGTTATGACCAGGGTGGGGATTGACAGGAATTTCTCCAGGCTGAAGGACAATTGCGGCCAGTCATTGGTCGATTTCAGCCCATAGGGGTATCTTCGCTCCGGATCCGGAAAAGTGTACCAGCCCGGTGCGGCGAGCACCATCTTGGCGACGCGTTTCGGATAAAACATGGCATACCGGTGGACGAACTGGCCGCCGCCGGAAAAGCCGAACATGCGCATCGGCGCTGGTGCGGTCCCCAGCCACTCGTGGGCGTCCTGGAGCAGATGATCGAACGCCATGTCCGCGCGCTCCTGCTGGACATTGGTGCCGAGCTGCTGGTAGCGCGGGAAATGCTCTTTTGCAAAGAGCGGCGCAATCAGGATCGCCCCGTTTCGCTCCGCCTGGGCAATTAACCCCTGAATATGTTCTTTGGCATTGCGTGAAACACCGTGGATCGTATAAAGGATTTTGCTGCTGCCCAGGTGTGATTCCGGGATGTAGACGAAATATTCCATCTGCGACATCCCCTTGATCGTCCGGTGATGGATTATACCCTTCTGCATTGTATTGACCATGAGCGAATCCCCTTATGAAACGATGGTGGTGGTCGATGCCACTGGTGACGCTTGTCTTCTGACCCTTTTGCCCTCGAGCTTGCCGTTAGCCAGATGCCAGTAGCTGTCCGCCAGGTCTAGGCGCTCTTCGGAGCGGCTGACCATCAGCACGGTCCCTGCAAAGGTCTTCACGACATCTTCAAAGACCTTGATGGCTTGCGGGTCGAGGTTGGCGTCGATCTCGTCAACAATCAGGATCGCCGGCTGACCGAGCAGGGCGCGGGCGAGGGCCAGCCTGTGCCGCTGGCCCAGGGAGAGGTTTTTCCCTCCTTCCTTGACACGAAAACTTTCCCCTCCCGGCAGCTGTTCCAAAAGTTCATTGATCCTGCAGAGTTGATAAACCCTCTCGATTTCCTCGGCGGAAGCCTGCGGTTTGCGGTAGCACAGGTTGTAGCGAACTGAACCTCTGAACAGCGGCAGGTCCGGGCTGACGATGCCGATGGCCTCCCGAACAGAAGCCATGTTGCACGCGCGGATGTCCTGCCCATCGATCAGAACCTTACCGCG
>JBPPMB010000169.1:0-24299 GCA_051305855.1 Desulfuromonadales bacterium | reverse complement strand
GAGAAGACCCTTTCGGCACTGCGGAAATCCGGCAGATTGAGCGCGGTGTCGGCGTTGAGGACCCCAACCAGGGTGACTGCCGGGAAATCGTGGCCCTTGGCAATCATTTGTGTACCGATCAACACATCGATCGCACCGGTCGTCATCTGTTCTATCAGCCGATGATGGGCCCCCTTGCGGCTGGTGGTATCCCGATCCATGCGCGCCACCCGTGCCGTGGGGAAATTCTGCCGGATTTCCTCCTCGAGACGTTCGGTACCCATGCCTTCCGGAACGAGCCGCACACCACTGCAGCGATCACAGTTCTCCGGCGGCGGCCGGTGGAAGTCGCAGTAATGACAACGCAGTGAACGCTGTACCTGGGAATAGGTCAGGGTAATGTCGCAATTCGGGCAACGCAGGGAGGCACCACAATCGTGACAGAGTAAAAAAGGCGCATAGCCCCGGCGATTGAGGAGCAGCAGGGTTTGTTCACCCGCCGCCAGAGCTTCCGCCAGTGCAGCCTGCAAAGGTGCACTCAACAGACTCTCGCCTTCATGCTGCGACATGTCAACCAGTTGAATCTGCGGCAGGGGCCGCTCGGCGGTCCGCTCTGGCAGGTCAAGGTACGTCAAGTGCCCGTCCAGTGCCCTCTGATAGGTTGTCAGAACCGGAGTCGCGCTGCCCAGCAATACTACGGTTTCATCCATCTGGCCACGCATCAGAGCCAGGTCACGGGCGTTGTAGCGAAATCCCTCCGATTGTTTATAACTGCCGTCGTGCTCTTCATCGACGACGATCAGGCCCAGTAGCGGGAGTGGTGCAAATACCGCGGAACGGGCTCCGATCACCACATCGATATCCCCCCGCGCCACCTGCCGCCAGGCATCGTAGCGTTCTCCGTCGGACAACCCGGAATGCAGTACCGCCAGGCGAACATCACGGCCCTGGAACCAACTGCGGAAACGCGCGATCAGTTGCGGTGTCAGGGCAATCTCCGGAACCAGAACCAGAGCCTGGCGACGCAGCTCGAGGGTCCTGGCAATCGCCCGCAGGTAGACCTCGGTTTTGCCGCTGCCGGTCACGCCGTGTAAAAGAAAAGCATGGAAAGCTGCCTGGTCGCGCAACGCATCTTCGATTTGGGTCACAGCCTGCCGCTGGGCAGAGTTGAGCTCGAAAACCTGATGGACACCAACAGCAACCCCGGCAAAAGGGTCCCGACACAGTTCAACCTCTTCAACCTGCAAAAAACCCAATTCCAGCAAACGCTGCACGACCACATGCGGCGCCCCGAACTGCCGGCGCAGCTGGCTCAGACTGGTCTGCTTGACCTCTCGGATGAAATCAAGGATCTCACGCTGTCGCGCGCCTTGCGGCTTCTCAGCAAGGCTCGTCGGCCGGTAGAGCTTGTCGCGCAAAACCGATGGCTTGCTGTCCAGGGCGGAAAGTCCCGCCGGCAGCGCTGTTCTCACTGCTTCTCCCGGTGGATAGGCGTAGTAACGAGCAGCACGCAGGTAGAAAGCGGCATGCCGGGCATGGAACAGGGGGTGAGGATCAATGACTTCAAGGATATCCTTCAGCGGGCCGGCGCCGGGGGCCATCCAGGCCATCACATAGCCGACCACGTGGCGGCGACCGAGCGGGACACGGACACGGCTGCCAATACGGACTTGCACCGCAAGAGATTCCGGAATAGCGTAGCTGAGGATTTTGTCGAGAGGCGCGACCACGGCAATCGCCGCAGCCTTCACTTGTTGGGCTGGAGAAGTCACTAAAAGCCTACACATTCATTCCGGGAAGAAAAAAGATAACGCAAAGACGCCAAGAAAAACGATAAAGGCGCAAAGGAAAAATCTGATCCAAAACAGGGTTCAGATTTTCTTTCGTCCTTCCTTTTATCTTTGCGCCTTTGCGTTAAATATTAATAGCTTTTCCTGATGACGGCTGTGCGGCCGCCCTTAAACCACCTCCGGCCCGACAACATGAGCGGCAAGCTGGCTGGCAAACTCCCGGCACTCGCGCAGGTTGTCTTCAGTCGGCGCGAACCGCAGTGTCAGGGCGGGGACCGGCAATGTGAACCGCAGCCCCTTTAAACGCTCTTCGACCAGCTTGACCGCCTCTCCACTCCAGCCAAAGGAACCGAAAGCTGCAGCAATCTTCGCTTTGGGAGTCACCAGGGAGAAGAGGGACAGAGCATGCCAGGCCTGTGGTGGAGCATCGCGGTTGATCGTCGCGGTCCCGACCAAGATCAGGTCGGCCAGTTCCAATTCGTCGCGCAGGTCGCTGTCGCGCATCTCGCACATCCGCAGTATGACGACATTGAAATTTTGCCTTTCAAGCTCCTCCTGCACAGCAGCCGCCATGCTGTGCGTATTGCCGTGTGAAGACAAGGTCAACATCAGGGCACGAGGTTTTGGCTGCACCGGCGGCAACGCCGACCAGCGACGGTAGGAGTCAATCACGGCACGGGGATCATTGCGGCGAATTGGTCCGTGTGAGGGACACAGCAACGTGATGTCCAGAGCATCGACCTTGGCGATCGCGGCACGCACCTTGTCCTTGAAGGGGCGCATGATGCAATCGAAGTAAAAATAGAAATCGCGAGAAAAGTCAGGGATTTCGTCATCGAAGAGCTTGCTGGCACAGTAGTGGGCACCAAAGGCATCGCAGGGGAAGAGGATGGCATCCTCGACCAGGTAGGTAAACATGGTGTCCGGCCAATGCAGGTAGGGCGCCAGGAGAAAGCGCAGTGTCCGGCCTCCCAGGTCAATCTCTTCGCCGTCGCTGACCACGTGAGCATTGAACGGCCCGTTCAACAACTGGCTCAGGAAATTCTGGGCCGGGCGGGTACAGTAGACCGGCAGGTCTGGACGTTTCTCAAGCAGGCGGGCCAGGGCCCCGGAGTGGTCTGGCTCGGTGTGGTTGATAACGACCAGGTCAATCTGATCCAGACCGACAACCTCTTCGATCTTGGCGAAGAATTCATCGGTAAACGGTGCCTTGACGGTATCGATCAGAGCGGTTTTCTGCTCGCCGCGAACCACGTATGAATTGTAGGTAGTGCCGTTATGCGTCGGGAAAAGTTCGTCAAATATTTTCAGGTCGGCATGTTTGACACCGACCCAGAAAACATGACTGCTGATCTGCTGGGAATGTTCCATAACGTCTATCACCTTTCCTTTTCAGTGTTGTTGCCCTTATAATTGCCAAATGATGCAAGCCCTAAAGATAATACAACCGGGTCATTCTGGCAACCACTGCTCGATAACTTTTGGCAGGCTCCCATGAGCTTTTCATCTCGCCCTCACCGCGGAGTGAGCAGGCGTCGGTTTTTGTCCCTCGGGGTAGCCGGGTTAGCCGGCACCTTCGTGGCTGACACCGCCTGGTATGAGCCACAAGCCCTGCAGGTCGAGAAAATCGCCCTGACCTCGGATTTATCGGGAAGACAGGTGCGCTTGCTGCAGATCAGCGACCTGCACCTGAGCAGCTTCAACCATTATTTTGCCAAGGTCGCCAGGCAGGTTGCCGACTTGCAGCCGGACTTGATCGTTTTGACCGGCGACTATCTCGAGGAGGAGCGCAATATCCGGGGTGTGCTGAATTTCCTGAAAGAGTTGAAGGCGACTCACGGTATTTACGCCGTTCAGGGCAACTGGGAATACTGGTCGCGACTGGAAGGAGAGAACCTGCGCAGACACTTCGCCGGAGTCGGAATCACACTGCTGATCAATGAGCGGGCAGACCTTGAGGTCAACGGCCGCGCCCTGTCTATCTTCGGTCTCGATTATCCATCAGCAACGGATCATTTACACCAGCTGCAGAAAGAAGTCGACCCACAGCGCTTTAATCTGCTTTTATCTCACGTTCCGGCGTTTGCCCATGAACAGCTCAATAAAAACATCAACCTGATTCTGAGCGGGCACACCCACGGCGGCCAGGTCCGTCTGCCATTTCTGCCTCCCCTCTATCTGCCACGCTATTCAGGCCGCTTCGTGGCCGGCTTCTATCACGTCAGCCAGCACCGGATCCCGCTTTATGTCAGCCGCGGCGTCGGTACCAGCGTCCTGCCCCTGCGATTTTTCTGCCGTCCGGAAATCGGGCTTTTTGAACTGGGTGTTTGATGGCAATGCAAACTATCATTTCTTAACCGATACCAACAGGTCCTGCAGGCGATTAAGTTCGACGACCAGTTTGCTGAAATCGTCACCGTTGAGACTCTGGGCGCCATCACAGAGGGCCCGGTCCGGGTCCGGATGCACCTCAATCATGATTCCGTGGGCACCGACCACGATCGCCGCCTTGGCCATAGGCCCGACCAGGCTGCGCCGCCCGGTCGCATGGCTGGGATCGACCACAATCGGCAGGTGACTTATTTCGCGAATCAGTGGCACAACACTCAGGTCAAGGGTATTGCGGGTGGCCCGTTCGAAAGTCCGGATCCCCCTTTCACAGAGAATGACGCGCGCATTGCCTTCGGCAAGGATATACTCGGCGGAAGAGAGAAATTCCTCAATGGTGGCGCTCATACCCCGCTTGAGCAAAACCGGATGCCCGGTCTTACCCACTTCCTTGAGCAGGTCGAAGTTCTGCATATTGCGGGCACCGATCTGCAAAACATCCGCAAAACGGCAGACCGTTTCAAGCTGTTCGATGCGCATGACTTCGGTAATCACCGGCAGACCAACCGCATCACCGGCCTGACGCAGGTACTTCAGCCCCTCAACGCCCAGGCCCTGGAAACTGTGCGGGCCGGTGCGTGGTTTGAAGGCTCCGCCGCGCAGCATATGTGCGCCGTTTTCTTTAACGATTCGGGCCGCTGCCAGCATCTGCGCTTCACTCTCCACCGAGCAGGGGCCGGCGATCAGCACTGGCGGATGACCGTCGCCGAACGTGACACCGCCGGCTTCGACAATTGAGGACTCGGGATGGAAGTCACGAGAAACCAGCTTATAAGGCTTGCTGACATGGAGGACCTCGCGAACCCCGGGGAGTTCGAGAATCGTCGTGTCATCAACATACCCCTGGTTGCCAAGCACGCCGATGGCAGTTCGCAAGCTGCCGGGAATCGGCTCAGCGGTCAGGCCCATGGCCTCTACAGCATTTGTAACAGCCTGGACCTGCTCATCAGTTGCCGAATGATGCATGACGATCAACATGTAGAAGACTCCTTAAGGATTCACCATTGACGAAAATGACATTTGCCACAGCCAGGCCAGACTACTTGGGCAAAGCGATGATTTCAAGTCCTTTCATTTTTCCTGGCTTGGCGAACAGCTTAATTTTCGCTATGCTTGATACCTCGTGAGACGCTGAAAGGAACACCATGCCCAGGACATTGTTGATCGTGAGCATTATTTTTCTGTTGTTCTGGCCGGTTTTGCCGGCCAGCAGTGAAGAACGGAACGATGGGGCAGCACGAAAGCTGATCAACGCCCAGGGCTGCAAAGCCTGCCATGCCCTGGAAAGTGACGGCGGAATCGTGGCCGAAAGTTTCGAAGAAATCCGTGCGAAGCGCTCCAGAGCGGAAATTCGGCTGATGCTGGTCAATCCCGAAGGGAAGCACGGCAAGAGCAAGATCCCTGACTTCAGTCACCTCTCGGACGAAGAGACTGGTGCCTTGGTCAACTTCATACAGCCAGATCCATAACAATAAAACGCCCCACACAGCCGCAAGGATTAAAGCGGCTGATTCCTCTTTGTCTTCAAACATCTGCGTGCAATTGGAACATCTTATGACACAACGCATTATCCCGATTGTTTCCCCCAATTTCATTACTGAAAAGATCTTCGACGGCCCGGTGGACTGGGCAACCGTCTTCGGCAACACCCAGCCCCTTGCCCTGGAAATCGGCTGTGGTACCGGTCATTTCATCCTCGAACTGGCTCGCAATCAACCAGACATTAATTTTTTGGCCATCGATATCTACAACAAAGGCTGCCTGAAAACCTGTGCAAAAATTGACGAAGCGGATTTGCAAAACGTTCGCGTCATGCGTGTTGAAGCCCGCTGGCTGATGGAAAAGGTGCTGCTGCCGGAGAGCCTCTCCGCTGTCTACATTAATTGCCCGGATCCATGGCCAAAGAAGCGGCATAGGCACAGGCGCCTCGTCAACCGTGAGTTTCTCGAAGCCTTGGCTCACTTCATCGTGCCTGTCGGCGATTTTTTCTTCAGTACTGACTTCGATGATTATGCTGAAGACGTCGCCGAGCAGATCCGTCACTTGCCGGGTTATCGCAACAGGCTGCAAGCAGACTGGCTGCATGACCTACCCGGCTATCCGATCTCCAAATACATGCAGCGCTTTCTCGACAGGGGCCAGCACATCTATTTCATTCACCATCAACGCGATGCGGGCGTGTCCCGCGACCAGCTTTCCTCCCCCGCAGTGCAGCGCGGCTTTCGCACCGACTGGAAAAAGGCTGAAAATGGCTGAATTCCTCACTTCAGAACTCCCCGGCACCGGAGGGATCATCCGCCAGCAACATGAAGATTTCCAGGTTGACGAGATCCCTTTGTACGAACCTTGCGGCGAAGGCGACCACCTCTACCTGAAGGTTGAGAAGTGCGGACTGACGACCTATGACCTGCTCCGGGAGCTGGCCAACGCCCTGAAATGCAATGAACGAGACCTTGGCTATGCCGGGCTTAAGGATGCCCGGGCGATCACCCGGCAGACGATCTCCGTGCCATTGCGCAAGCCCGAGGACGTAGCAGGGCTGGAGATCCCCGGAGTGACCATCCTCGCCGCACGTCTGCATCGCAACAAACTGCGCCCCGGCCACCTGGCGGGAAATCGCTTTCGGATCCGCATCCATCAACCGGAGCCAGATGGGTTGCAGCGTGCCTCAGCAATTCTTGATGTACTGGAGGATATCGGTGTTCCCAATCGCTTTGGTGAACAACGCTACGGTTCCCTGGGCAACTCTCACTGCATCGGCCGGGCAATTCTGCGCGGTGATTACAGCGCTGCCATCGACGAGATTATCGGTGAACCGGCAGCGATCAACCATCCCGGCTGGCAGCAGGCTGTCCAAGCGTATCAATGCGGAGACCTGGAGACAGCGATTGAGAAACTGCCTCGCCACTGCAGGCCGGAGCGGCGGCTGCTTGAAATGATCAGAGACGGCCAAAGTCCGATCAAGGCTGTCCTTGCCATGCCCCGTAAACTTCTGAGGCTCTATCTTTCAGCGTACCAGTCAAGCCTCTTCGATCGCATGGTCGATATGCGCCTGGCCACCTTGAATCAGCTCTGGCCAGGAGACCTGGCGTGCAAGCATATCAATGGCGCATGCTTTCTGGTGACCGACCCCGCCGCCGAGCAGCCGCGTGCTGACACTTTCGAGATCAGCCCGACTGCACCGCTCTTTGGCTTCAAAACCAGGCTTGCCGAGGGTCCGGCTGGCCTGCTCGAGCAAAGTTTGCTCGACAAAGAGAAATTAACCCTGGAGTCGTTCCATCTCTCGGGTGGATTGGCAATGGATGGCGAGCGTCGGCCCTTGCGCGTGCCGATACAGTCGCCGGAAGCCGTAATGGACGGGGAGGATTTACTGATCTCGTTTACATTACCGAAAGGCAGCTTCGCAACAATCGTGCTGGCTGAAATAATGAAATCCAAAGATCTCGATTAAAATTGTCAAAGCCCCTGCCTTAATCTACACTAAGCAACACCGTGGTTATTTCGATGTAGCGGCCGATCTGCCGCTGTTGTAGAGGAGCTCAAGGTTATGTCGCAGACCAATGGACAGGACCCTCTCAAGAGAGAGGATCTCCGCATCAACTTCTTCCGCCCCCGCCCCGGTTTTATGCGTAAAGAGGTGACGATCATCTGGATCACGCTTGCCGCATGGGCGATCATGACCTTCGGTATGCCGATTCACCTGGCAATTACTCACAGCGACCCGGCCCGCACCCTGGCAGAAGTTCCCTATATCTTCGGCATTCCCGCCTATTTCTGGTTCAGTGGCCAGTTCCTGATCCTCTGGTTTATTTTCCTCAGTTTCTTCTTTAATGTCCTGATCGACTGGCTGAACTCCAGTTATCGCAGACGACGCTAGGAGGACGGCGATGATGGAATCCACAGTGAAATATACGCCGTTTTTTTTACTTGGCGCTGTCCTTATCGTCTCTTTGCTGGTGGGCCTGATGACCAGGCGCCATGACAAGGGCGGCTACGGCGTCCAGGTGCGATCGATCGGGCACGCCAAAATCGGTGCTGCAATCGCTTCAAACTGGATGAGTGCCGCGTCCTTCCTCGGCATAGCCGGAGTCTTTTTTCTGCACGGCTACTTCGCTTTCGCCTACATTCTTGGATGGACTGGCGGCTATGTCCTCCTGCTGGTTCTGATGGGCAGTCAAATCCGCCGCTTCGGAAAATATACAGCCCCTGACTTTGTCGAGGCACGTTATGACTCTTCGGTGGCCCGGGTTTTTTCTGCCGTAATCGCGGTTGTTATCTCCCTGATCTACTGTGTCGCCCAGTACAAGGGGATCGGCCTGGTCTTCGCCTGGATATTCGGCATCAGATACACCCAGGCTCTGATTATCGGTGTCCTGGTCACATTTGCATTCCTCATGGTTGCTGACGCATTAAAAGCATCACGCAACCAGCAGATGCACTACCTCATCCTGATTCTTTCTTTTATTATCCCACTGATGATGATCGCAAAAAAACTCGGTTACAACTGGCTCGTACCGCAATTCAGTTATGGCAACGCTTTGCGCGATCTTCCGGCACAGGTCTCCAGTTCCTATCTTTACCCCTGGACCTTCGGCACGCCTTACGAATGGATTGCGCTCTGTTTCACCCTGATGGTTGGCACCGCGGGTCTGCCGCATGTGCTTTCACGTTTCTATACAGCACCAAATAATCGCGACGCCCGCTGGGGGGTGGTCTGGGGCCTCTTCTTTATCGGCCTGCTCTACTGGAGCGCACCGGCCTTCGGCGCCTTCGCCCAATCCTGGCTGATGAGATCCGGCACCGTTCTCAGCCCGGCCGAAGCACTGGCACTGGCGGACATCATCGTCATAAAAACCGCCGAATGGGTAGGCCTTAACATGATTCTGGTCAGCGTTCTGGCGATCGGCGGCATTCTCGCCGCCATCAGCACAATTACCGGGCTGCTGGTTACGGGCGCCGGCACGATTTCCTACGATATCTATTACCGCCTGATCAATCCCAACGCCAGCGAAAGCCACCTGCGGTGGGTTGCCAAGGGTGCCACTCTGGCTCTGGCGCTGCTGGTTCTGGTGATCGCCGTCAACCCTCCGGGGTTGATTGCCCAGATCACAGCCGTAGCCTTCGCCCTGGCAGGCAACACACTCTTCCCGGTCTTCCTGCTTGGCATCTGGTGGGATCGCGCCAACAAATATGGTGCGGTTGCCGGTATGCTGATCGGGACCATGATCACCTTTGCACCGATTCTGTTCGGGCATCTGTCCCCAACGCTGCGCGCTCTACTGCCACCAACCTCTTCGGCCCTGATCGGTGCACCGGTCGTCATCCTGACCATGATTATTGTTTCCCGCCTGACACCGCCTCCACCAGAACACGTGAGGCGATTCCTGGTCGAGAAAGTCCACAGCCCGTGAGGCGAACAATTGGGTGTGGGGCCATCATTGACCTTTGCGCCGGGCTCACGGTAATCTGCTAAATAATTAAAATACTGTTTTATTATAACTTCGACGATTACATACAATGAAGTTGATCTTATCCGCAGGAACTCTTTACACCTTACCGCCGACCCTGGTTTTTGAAATGGCCAGGGACATCGGTTTCGACGGTTTGGAAGTCATCATTAATCATGACTTTGCCGGATCGAAGCACCTCGGACACCTGCGAGAGCTGCAAAACATCTTCCCGGTACACTCCATCCATGCCCCTTTTTTCGAGATCGACGGCTGGGGTAATAAATCTGACCAGTTGAAGAGATGTGCGGAACTGGCATTGCATGCCGGGGTTCCCCTGATCAATTTTCACCCGCCCAATTGGCTGTTTTTCGAGTTCAGGTTCTGGCGATGGTTTAAAAAGATCAAGGATTTCCAGGCCGAAATCGGCCAGGATGGCGTTCTGGTCACGATTGAGAACATGCCCTGTCTGCCTCAGTTCAAAATAAATCCCTACCTGCTGTCAAAGATCGACAACATGATACGGTTCATGGAAGAGCGCAACCTCTACATGACTTTTGATACAGCTCACTGCGGTTCGATGCACACTGATTTCCTCAGCGATTTTCACCAGTTTTACGACTCTGGCCTGATGCGCAACATTCATTTTTCCGATTACGGCAACGGTCGGGAGCACCTCCTGCCAGGCCATGGCGCTCTGCCGTTGACCCGTTTTCTCAATCATCTGCGGGAAACCCGTTACGACCATGCACTGGTTCTGGAACTCTCACCGCATGAATTCCCCAAAGAACCTGGCATGATCAAGGAAACCTTAATCGAAATTTTTGACTATTTATGCGCGGAGACCAAGCATGCCTCATCCAGGCAGGGTGAAGCGTTAGAATGAAGCCAGAGGTGCGGGATTCAAGCAAATAGTTTTCGTCAGGAGTTTCAGATGGACTCTAAACAGGATTAGCGAACGATATAAACCGAGCAGTGAGCGTGTAGAGATATTTTTGCGGAAACACTGCCTAAAAGAGTGCGTTTCATACGACCTTTGCCTGAAGAGCCGACCACAATCACATCGCAGTGCCTCTCCTCCGCCATCGCCATCAGCTCTTCGGCCGGATCCCCATACACGACCAGCGACTCCAATTGGACATCAGCTTCAGCTGCGGCTTTCTCGACCACGTAGAAGAGGCGATCGCGTTTTTCCTGCCAGCCGGGCATTTCGGTGGCGGGCTTGTCAGGGAAGAAATCCGTGAAGGACGGTGTTTTCATGCTGGGCAGAACCATCACGGCATAAACTTCGCTTTTGAACTTGGCCCCGGACACCGAGGCCAGGCGTACAGCTTCTTCTGCGGCCTTATCGGATTGTGGGGAGCCGTCAATAGCAACAATGATTTTTTTCCTGAGTGTCAGCATGTCGAGCCCTCCCGAAATTCATTAGCCTGAATTTACCTGCCAGCAACTGATGTGTCAACTGCCCCATATTCAAGATAAGAGACTAATCTATTTGACTTCTATAAAACACTATTTTAGAATTCATAAAACAGGTATGATAAACAGGCCGAAGCGGCTCTCGGGATCAACCATTTATCACAAAAATATCCATTCTATCTTGACAGTTACCAACTGTTTCGTTAGAAAATATACTTTGTTGAAATTACAATATCTTGTTAATTATTAATTAAGGAATTTCAGACAATGGCAAGAAAAGAAAAATCCGAATATATCATCCAGGCAGTTTCCCACGCCCTGGACCTGCTTGAGCAATTCCATGGCGATGTTGATGAACTCGGTGTGACCGAACTCAGCAAACGCCTGAAACTGCACAAAAACAATGTTTTCCGGCTCTTGGCGACCCTTGAGTCGCGCGGCTACATTGAGCAGAACAAAGCCACCGAAAACTACCGACTCGGGCTGAAGGCTCTGGAGCTCGGGCAGACCTTCATAAAGCAGATGGGCCTGCTGCGCCAGGCGAAGCCGATCCTCGAGAATATGGTCGCCGAGTGCAACGAGACCTGCTACGTCGCGATTTTCAAAGAAGGTCACGTGGTTTACCTCGACATGGTGGAAACCGACATGACGGTTCGCGTCGTCTCCCGGGTCGGCTCACGCCTGCCGGCCTACTGCACGGCCGCGGGGAAAGTTTACCTGGCCTTTATGTCTGAAGATGAAATCAACGAGATCCTGCCTGGAGACAAGTTCCCGGCTCACACGGCCACGACCCTTACGACCCGCAAAGCTCTCAAGGAAGAGCTGGAGAAGGTTGCCAAGCAGGGCTATGCCATAGACAATGAAGAACTTGATCTAGGTGTGCATTGTGTCGCCGCACCGATTCGCGACTACACGCGACGGATCGTCGGCTCGATCAGCATCTCAGGACCGAATATGCGCCTTGCCGAAGAGCGGATTGTCAAAGAGCTGGTTCCTCTGGTCCTGAGTGCCTCCGAAGAGCTTTCTTCCCGACTTGGCTACAACAGGTAAGCGCCACCCCTTCTTTGATTGCAAAACCCCTGCCTTCCTGCAGGGGTTTTTTTGTGGTCCACACCGGGCTGTTTCGATCAAGAATTTATTCCAGATGACATTGCCACCCGAAACGCAACAGCAAAAAGCAATCCTCCGACCTGATTGACACAGGGTTCTGGAATGCTATGATTCGAGGGTATTCACCCAGCAATTCAAGTGGTTTAAGAAGGCGTTCATGGCGCACCACAACAGCCAGGTCGACTGCTCGGAAACAGATCCAGACTGCCGGGTTCTCCGTCGCAACTCAAGCAGCCAGGGGGTTGCCGACTCTGAGGATCTGCCCTTTATGCTCTGTCCGCCGGAAGCGACCACGGCCGTTTTGCTGGTGCACGGGTTTACTGCAACACCCTGGGAGATGCGCCCCCTCGCCGAGTTTCTTGCCGAGGCCGGCATTGCCAGCCTGGCTATCCGCCTGCCTGGACATGGAACCTGTCCAGAGGATCTGGCAGATCGCCGCTGGGAGGAATGGCGAGATGCCGCTCTCGAAGGTTACAAGATTCTCTCGAAGGATTTTCACGTCATATACGGGATGGGAATGAGTACCGGCTGTCTGCTCTTGCTGACTGCGGCCCAGACCAATCCCCTCCACGGACTGGTCCTTTTTTCTCCCTACCTGCGCGTTCTGCACTGGCTCGCCCCTTATGCCGGGTGGCTGCGCTGGTTTCGGCCTTACCAGGTCAAACCTGCGGAGGATGGTTTGAGCAAGCGATATTACAGCCGCAGACCGCTTGCCGGAATCCAGCAGATCAACAGGTTGCTGCAAACAGTTCGCAATCAACTGCCGCTGATCGTCTGCCCGGTTCTGGCTTTTAATGGTGAAGGGGATCAAACCGTCAACATCGATAGTGGCTACCGGTTGGTGGAATTGCTGGGCAGTTCCGTCAAGATCCATGTGCGGTTCGGTCCCGAGGTCCCACACGTTTTGACCCGCGAAGAGAACCCTTGTCGCAAGGCAATGTTTGCCCTGGCGCTCCGCTTTGTTCAGGAGCTCGAGAACCCTGACACAGCGGTACGGGTGAGATAATCATACAGCGAGGCGACCATGGCACGGGTCTGCTCTAACGAACCTGAATTATCAATCACGAAATCCGCCTTCTGCACTTTGTCTGCCTGAGGCCATTGCGCAGCAATGCGTTGCCACGCCTCTGCTGCGCTGAGATTGTCGCGTTGCAGGAGTCTCGCCAGCTGAACGTCTGGAGCGACCACAACCACCAGCACCAGGTCAACCCTGCTCTCGGCACCAGCCTCGAAAAGCAGGGGGGCCTCATAAACGATCAGATCATGTGGTGAATTTCGCAAATCCGCCAGTCGGCATTCGGCCAAATGTGCGATTGCCGGATGCGTGATCGACTCCAGCATCCGCCGGGCAACCGGGTCAGAAAAAACCTTGCTTGACATCAGTTCACGGTTCAGGCTGCCAGCCGGCGTCAGAATATCCAGACCAAAAGCATCAACCAGCTTTTCCAGAGTTGGGCTCCCGGGGTTGACGATCTCCCTGGCGAGGAGATCTGCGCTGAGCAGCATGGCACCGCAGTCAACAAAGCAGTCAGCCACGGAGCTCTTCCCTGAGGCAATGCCTCCAGTCAGGCCAAGAATCATGTCAAGCACTTCTCCTGGAACCGGCCATTCTGACACTGCTTCTCACCGGCGCGATTCCGAACAGTTTCCTCTCCATGCAGGCAAAACGCAGATGTTATCCTGCCTACCGGAGAATAACGACAATACACCACATAATATCACCTGACCGTTATTTGCAAAAGGATTGCATGCTGACGCTTCCTGGATTATCGTTCAGCGTGATTCTTCCCCGCAGACAACACCGAAAAAGCAAGCAGACATGTGGGCCCCGGGACTAGTCAAAAGCTTTAAAATCATTTAGTATGAAAAGAGTTTTTGCCTCTGCCGCTAAACTATAATCTATAGACAGATACCGGGGACCAGAGCATGTCGAATGTCAATGAACTTCACAACCTGATTTCTACCGCTCTTACCGGAGTGGTCAAACAGATCAAGGCCATAAGGTACTATCCGGCCAGGCATCCGGCCTTGCAGGCAACCGCACGGGAGAGCCTGCGCGGATTTGTACCGATTCTTGCAGGCGGCAATCACCTCTCCCTGACGGTGCGCAAAGAAGGTTTTCTCCTGGACGACAACCAGGTCACCAAAAACAACCAGGTTCTTACCCAGCTCGCCAACTTCTGCTTTGCCCGCCGCATCCAGCACCTGACTTTTCTTGCCGACCTCAACAGCAGCGATCTGCATCACTTTGTACATTATCTGCTGCTCGACCCGCAGATCATCCAAAAGCAGGGGGGCATCCAGGTGATTCTGGAGAAAGCCCGATTGACCACGATCTGGACCAATGTCCGCAACCTTGATGAGATCCTGAAACGCAGGGACGAAATTGAAAAGTTGCCTGAGGAACCGGATTTCGATCCATCTGCAGTACTCAGCAAAGACGATGAGACGGATGAGGCCCGCGACTATGCCGATGCACTGGATTTGGAATCGCTCCTTGCAAAGATGGAGCAGGAGAAGAATGATGCCCGTTTCCAGCATTTCATACAGGAGCTGATCCCCCTTTTGCGGCTGCAGCTTGCCGAGGAGCAACGCGCACTGGTACTGCGAGCCTTTCTGCTGCTGTGCCGCTGCGCCACCGGCAAACAATACTCCCTGGAGCGCAAGCAAAACGCACTGCAGGCCCTTGACCAGTTGGCGACAGATGAAATGATCGACTGCCTGGCAGCTTATCTGTTTGCTGATGACACCGAGCAGAAGACCCGTGACATACTGGTCAAGGTTCTTGATTTCCTGGGCAGTAAAGTTACCCATCGACTGATGGCTTTGTTGACCGACGAACGTTCGACCCTGAAAAGAAAGCTGCTGAATGAAATCCTGGTGCGCGGCGGCACTCCTGTTCTGCCAGTCATTTACGAATATCTCGGTGATGAACGCTGGTATGTGGTGCGTAACGCCATTGCAATCATTGGCGATATTCGCAGTCAGAACTCCCTGGAGCAACTGAGCCCCCTGCTGCAGCACGAGGATATCCGCGTGCGCCGGGAGACGATCCGTGCACTGACCAAGATCGGCAGCGACAGTGCGATAAAAATCCTGTTGCAAGCCGCAGCCGGTGATGACCAGGAACTGCGACGCCAGGCGATCCTTTCGCTGGGCGCCATTCGCGCCAACAGCGCTGTGCCGATCTTGCTGCAGCAGTTGCAGAAATCCGACTGGAGTCCGGAAGTTGTTGAGCTCAAAAAAGACGCCATCCGTGCGCTTGGGGAAATTCGTGATCCCGAAGCCATCCCTGTGCTGGTGAATATCATTAATAAAAAAAGTTGGCTGCGCCGTCAGCTCAATGACGAACTTCGCATGGCGGCAGCAGCGGCCCTGGGCGACATTGCCGAAGAGAACACACGTACTATCCTAGAAAAAACCACTCATGATCGCACCGCGACTGTTGCCAGGGCAGCGGCCCAGGCTCTCAAGCAGTTGGACAAGGCAATCCCATGAATGTAGATGACATAAAACAGATCGTGCAGGTTCTGGCGGCGGCCATCAAAGGACTGCGTCTCTACGCTGTCGACCATCCGGCCACAACCAAGCAGGTTGAGACCTTACAGAACGGCTTGTTCAGCCTGCTGCAGCACAAGAAGTTGATCAGAGTGGGCGTTCTTGAGGGGACCCTGTTTGTCGAAGACCACCTCTTCATGCAGGAGTTCCCGGCCGCTGCTGAGCTTGCCAAGCTTTTGGAATCACGCGAACTGGTCGGCCTTGAATTTATGGCCGGACTCTCCGCCAGTGAAATCCAGGTTCTTTTGCAGCTGCTGCACTCCGGTAGCGGCAAGGGGAAGGAATTTGCCGATGCGCTGGCTTCGCAAGGTGTCAAAAAAATTCGGGCTGTTACGGCAGAAGATGATGACGATGACCTGCAGCCGCGCAAGGTGTACCGCAAAGCACTTAAGGTTGTAGACCAGATCTTTCAAGACGTGCGCATGGGGCAGATCCCATCATCGACCGAAGCGATCAGTGTTGTCAAAAGCATGGCCCAGCTGACCATCAACGAGCCCCATGCCATGATGGCCCTGTCGATGCTCAAAGATTACGACAACTATACATTCACCCATTCGGTCAACGTTTCGGTGATTTCCCTCGCTGTCGGCCGAGCCTGCAACGTCACCGAAGAGCAACTGAAAACCCTGGGTTTTGGTGGACTGCTCCACGATTTGGGCAAGCTGCGTGTCGATGTCGACATCATCACAAAGCCTGGGCGTCTGACCGACGCGGAATTTGATGCAATCAAGGAGCATCCCGATTTCGGTGCCGACATCATCCGGCAAATGGAAGACGTCACTTCCGAAGTCATGCAGATTGTTCTCGGCCACCACGTGCGTTACGACCGCACTGGCTACCCTGCTATTACAGCCATCGACATCGACTCACCTCTGGTGCAGATGACAGCGATCGCCGACGCTTACGATGCTATGACCACGCTGCGTTCATATCAGCGCCCATTCACGCCGCGCAGGGCGATTTCCAGGCTCAAGGAGATCTCCGGTTCTTCTCTGAATCCGGACTATGTTGCTAACTTCATTACTTCACTCGGCCCCTACCCGGTGGGCAGTCTCGTGCGCCTCGACAACAACGAGATCGGCCTGGTCATCAAGGTTGACACTCGAAACACCAGCCTGGTAGACATCAAGATGCTTTTCAACCCTGCCGGAACGCTCCTCGAAGAGGCGTTCATGATGCAGCTGCATGCGAATCAGGCACGGCGCATCGTTGCCGAGGTCGACCCGCACACCAAGGGGATTGATGTTACCGACTTTTTTGACCTGGGCCCGCAGTAAACACATCTGGATCCAAAACAAAAACAGGGCCGGAAGATTCCTCTCCCGGCCCTTGGGTTATCAATTCAGCCTGCTGTAACCGTTGTCACCCCTTCAAAGGCAGCTCACTTAAAGCCTGAATCGCAGCAAGTCGGACCCTGGCCCGCTTGTCTCTGGTCAGTTTTTCCAGGGGGCCGACACTGTCAGGAGACCCGAGAGAGCCAAGCGACCTGGCAGCGCTGGCAACCAGTTGCTCATCAGTATCACCAAGCACCGAAACCAGGTAGGGTGCCAGTCGCACATCATCGAAATAACCAAGAGCCACGGCCGTATGAACACGTACGGCAGGCGAAGGGTCCTTGAGATGTTTGATCAGGCTGCTAAGCGATTTCGGATGGGCTTTAGAGCCGAGCACCTGAATCGCCGCAACCCGAATTTCCGGATCGGAATCCTTGAGCAGGTCAATCAGGTATGGAAAGACGTCGGCAGATTTGACGTTTTCCATGGCAAAGATCGCCTTGACCCGCTGGCCGCGCTTATCAGACTTGAGGTTCTCTATAATCTGCGGCAGATACTGGAAAGACTCCAGGCGCTCAAGCGCCGCGGCCGCGGCGATACGAATCTCCTCTTCGGAATCGTTCAGCAATTCAATAAACAGATTGCGTCTGTGCTCGAGTGACATAAACTCCCCACAGCATAAAATCAAGAGACTTAAAGTTACCAGAAACCACCTGGCTGCGCAAACAGGAAAAGAGGCCAGAGCAAAACAGAACGGGCAAGGCTGTTAAGCCTTGCCCGGGAAAATCATATGTTGGTAGTCGACTAGCAGCCTTTTGGACTATACGGGCCGAAGCGAAAATTTGCATGTTTGAGAACAGATTTCAGCTCATTTGCAGGTTCACAGCTGTAGCTATAGAGCAAAAAGGAGCTGAAATATGGGCCAAACAGCCGGATTTGCAGCCGGTTCATGGATAGCCCGACAGATTGCTAGAACGGGATATCGTCATCGGGGTTGAAAGGCGGTTCTTCAGGGCCACCAGAATGCTCATTAAACTGAGAGGTCTGACGACTCGCTCCGCCACCACTGCCACTGCCACTGCCACCACCACTGCCACTGCCACCACCACTACCCTGTTCACCGGCACGACCAAGCATCTGCATTTCGCTGGCGACAACCTCACTGATGTAGCGCTTGTTGCCATCGCGATCATCGTAGGAACGGTTCTGAATGCGCCCTTCAATATAGACCTGTTTGCCCTTGGTCAGATATTTGCCGCAAATTTCGGCAAGACCGGCCCAGACCACGATATTGTGCCATTCGGTGCGGTCCTGCTGCTCGCCCTGCTTGTTCTTGAAACGATCAGTAGTCGCCAGAGAGAAGGTACAGACTGCCGTGCCTGCAGTCGTATAACGCAGCTCAGGATCTTTACCCAGATTGCCGACCAGAATTGCCTTGTTGACTGACATAGAATCTCCTCCATTGCATTGCTTGATGACTATTGAATTTATCACCCAGCGACATAAGTTTGTCAATTGCCATTAGAGTTTGTCATCAATATGACACCTCAGCTCAAACGACATTTTGACTTGATTAATTGTTAGCACACCCCTCGACGTCACTGAAGCTAAGTGCCCATTCACCCGGAAAGCGCTTTTATTACATTCCGCATCATACACGCTGGAGCAGATGACTTAAAGTCAATTTTGAACCACTTGGCCTTTTGAATTTGGCTGAAGAGCAAATCAATTCACTGAGGAGGGTGCGGGAAGCCAGACGTTACAACAAATAATATTCTCCTTATGTGCAAAAAAATCATTTGAATTCACATCGCTCTTATTTCCCGACCTATCTTGCCCCAGCCAACCCCGCCAACGTCATATTCTCCGCCAAAACATCATGCGGGATCATCAGGTACTGCCACGGCTTACCGCCATTCCCACGGTTGTGATCCGAAGCATGGCCGCACCATTTGATCGCAGCTTCCTTCTTCGCCAACACCTCGGCCGCCTCCATCTCATTGCGCGCCTTGGTTTCGACCATGAAAATCTGGTTGGTCGTTTCCACCACAAAATCGGGTTGATATTCGAGATGGTCACGACCCCACTTGTAGAAAATCTGGAACTGTCCCTTGGCGGGTTTGAACCACTTCTGGATCGTCTTATCCGACTCTTTTTCAAGGATGACTGAGAAACGGCGCTCGGTGTCGGAATCGAATTTCTGCACCGGGTAGAGGCAGCGCTGGAAGCCGCCGAACACCATCTGCCCGATCTTGCTCTTGTCAGCCACCGGTGGCCGGAAGTGGCGCACGCCGTCCACTGCCGCCGTAAAGGCACTCTGCTTCAGGGTTGAGAAGCCCTTGCTGATCTTCACCTCGTAATCGACGGCGCTTTCCCACTGATGGGTCTGCATCTGGGCATGGATGAACTCGGCCAGTTGTCGCTGGAAATACTGGAGCACGTTACGCGTTTCGTCTTCCTTGAGATAGCTCAACAGGTGCTGCACCATCTGCCCCGATAAGTCGTAAAGCAGGTCGGAATGGGCATCATAGGAGATATCGTCGAAATCGATCAACGCCCGCACCAGGTAGTCTTCCAATCGATTTTCACGCTCGATTCCACCGAGGGCACTTAACGTATCTTCCTGACTGGTGCGTAAGTGCTTGATCAACAGATCGCGGGAGACCGGCTGGAAATTGATCGCCTTGGCATCGAGGGCAAAAGGATGATAACCCAGCGTCACCTCCCCTTTGGGCACCACCAGGATGCGGGGGATGTCGATCGACTGCTGCCTCACGATTTCCGTGGTTTTGGCAACGATAGCGGCCACATCAGGCTTTTCCACAATCCCTTCCAGCTCCAACTGGTCCGGTACAAGCTCTGCCTCAACGCGTTTGACAATGTATTCCGAGACTTCCCGTGTCAGCAAGTTGGAGGAACTGGGCAGATGTTCATGTTCCTGGATGACCCGATAAGCTAGCTGAGCAACCCTTTGTTCAGCCGGAGAGGTGAATGCCGGCACAGTTTGCACTGCAGGCGGTCCATCAGTCATGATCGGCGCGGTAGTCTGAGTCGCCAACCCCAACTTCTGTTCGATGGTCGATGGCGCAACGACCGTGGTCTTTTTTTGGAAATCTTTTTCCGGTTCCAGAATGACCTGTTGCAGGCGGATCACCGAATCGGGACGATTAGCTTCGTCGATAATCTCCTGAAACCGGTCGTGGGCGACGATATTGAGCCGGTCGACCGGCACCACACCGGTCTTCTTGCCATAGGGCAGACGCAGACCACGGCCAATCGACTGCTCGATCAGGATGCGCGCGTTAGCCGCACGCAGCGGCACGATGGTGTAGAGGTTGGTAACGTCCCATCCCTCTTTGAGCATATTGACGTGGATAACGATCTCGGTAGGTTCTTCCGTGCTCTCCACTGCCAGCAGCCTCTGGATCATCTCCTCTTCCGCCGCTCCGGTCTGGCTGGAATCGACCTGTATCACCTTCTCCCGGTAACGTCCCTCGAAGAACTTGTCCGACTGGATCAGATCGAGCAGTTGTCGGGCATGGGTGGTATCGCGGGCAATGACCAGAATGAACGGCTTGACGATCTTCTGGCCGGTCTGGCGAGCATAGGTTTCCAGGTCGACCTTGACGCTTTCGTGCAGACGTACACCGTCTTCCAGCTTTATCTCTTCGATGCGTTCCGGCGAGAAGTCGCGGGGATTGAAGTTCTTCTGGGTCACAACCGCCGGTTCCTTGACGAAACCATCGGCCATGGCGGTTGCCAGCGGGTAGTCGTAGATGACGTTCTGGAAAGGAATTGCCCCTTTAGCGGTCTCGACAAAAGGTGTCGCGGTCAGCTCCAGACCCAGAATCGGCTTCAGCTCGTTGATCGCCCGGATACCAGCCGAAGCTCGATAGCGGTGCGACTCGTCCATCAGCAGCACCAGGTCCTTGAGACCGGCCAGGTAATCGAAGTAACTCTCGCCGATGTATTCGGAGAGGCGCTTGATCCGCGGCGCCTTGCCGCCCCGAACCTCGGAGTTGATCTTGGAGATGTTGAAGATATTGACCTTCACAGGGTTCAGCACATCAAACAGGTTCACGGCCTTCGACTCGTAATTGTCGCCGGTGATGATGACTGGCGGGTAGGATGCGAACTCGGCAATCCCCTTGAATACGTATTTGGGATGATTGCGGTTGCTGAAATCCTCGATCAACTTGTTGTAAATGGTCAAATTTGGCGCCAGAACGAAGAAATTGTTGATGCCATGGGCCAGGTGCAGGTAGCTGACGAACGCTCCCATGAGCCGCGTTTTGCCGACACCGGTTGCCAGGGCAAAGCAGAGCGATGGGAACTCGCGCTCGAAGTTGGTGACGGTTGGGTATTCACTGCGGATAATCTCAAGTGCCGCTTCGAGGTCAGCTTCCTTGCGCGGCGGGGCGATCTCGGTGATGCGGTCGAGGATTTCCAGCGAGCGTCGCTGCGGTGGGCGGAGGCTCAGACGGCCGGAGATGGCGTTGACGTGTCGGTTCATTATTCCCCCTCCTCACCGCTCGCCGTCACCCCGGCGAAAGCCGGGGTCCAGTGGCTTAAGCTCAAGGTCTCTGGATTCCGGCCTGCGCCGGAATGACGATCACAACAATTCTTCATACAAATCCCTCCACTGCGGATTATCTCGCTCGATCAGATCCATTTTCCACTTTCTCTTCCACTCCTTGATCGCCTTTTCGCGAGCAATTGCCGAAATCATCGTTACGTGTGGTTCGCACCAGACCAAAGTATGAACTGCGTAGCGCTTGGTGAAGCCTTCGACGACATCGTTTTTGTGTTCCCAGATCCGTTTGACCAGATCGGAAGTCACACCGACATACAGCGTGCCATTTCTTTGGCTGGCGAGGATATATACGCATGGAAGCTTCGACATCGTCTTTTCCCATTACTACGAATTCCGTCACCCCGGGCTTCTCTCGCGTCACCCCGGGCTCCTCTCGCGTCACCCCGGCGAAGGCCGGGGTCCAGTGCCCTTAAGACCAAAGTCTCTGGATTCCGGCTTCCGCCGGAATGACGATCCTTCTTTCGTCCCCCGGCACTTCTTTCGTCACCCCGGCGAAGGCCGGGGTCCAGCGTCTTTGAACTTGTGAACTTCTGGATACCCGCTTTCGCCGGCAGAACGATTTTGTAGCTTTGTGCCGGAATGACGGCACTTCATAAATCCAACCCCATCTGCCCCGGCTCGGGCGGTTTCTGTGGCAGGTTCTCGACGTTCAGACTGTAATCATCGTGTCCCCACTCGCATCGGGAGAGGACGGCGTTTGGAATCTTCTTGATGGTCAGATTCGGAAAGGCATCTGCCCGGCCACGAAAGGCGGAACAACAGACGAGCAAAGAGCGGGATTTACCCACTTCATCAGCGACCTGCTGTAACTGGTCGAAGTTGAGGTTCTGCGTCGTGACGTAAATGAAATCGGTTTCGGTGGAATGCCCGTGCTGCCAGTAGAGAGTTTCGGACGGGGCATAGATGAAGCCTTCAAGTTTGCAGACCGCTTCGGCCAGCATGGCGGAGTTGTATTGCTTGCTGATGACCCAGTTGTCCCATTTGTCCTTCTCCATCAGAGATGGGGCTAGATGGTAATAGCGGAAACCGCCACCACCTTTCCACCCAACCGCCTTGCTAACACCCCCTTGGTCGGTGCCATCGATAACCTTTTGCAGACGTGGGATGATGTGGGTATGGCAATGTTCGCCCAGTTCAACCATGATCCAGCGGCGGCCCATCTTTTGAGCCACGGCGCCGGTAGTACCAGTCCCTGCAAAAGAATCTATGACTAAATGGCCAGGTCTTGTAGCGATAGTTAAGATTTGCTTTATAAGTTTTTCTGGCTTGGGGGTAATGAAAACTTCAGAATCTTTAGCAAAGAGTTCTTTAATTTCATTTTTTGCCTCTGCATTTTGTCCTGCATCTTTATAGAACCAAATAGTCCCGGGGACTACACCTTGTCTAACTTCTGTAATAAATGTTTTTTTCCGAGGTGCATTTCCCTTTCCTTTTCCCCACCAGACACGGTTGTCTGCGTCCAGTGCTTTAAAGTTCACTTCTGAAACAGTCCAATATCTTCCAGGAGGTGGAGAAAATTCCTTTCCAGAAGGGCTTGCGACGACATAACTACCCTTACTGTAAAAGTTCCTCCCATGCATTGCACTATCTAGCCAGGGGCCTCGCGGGTCATTATCAGGGTTTTTAAATCCTGCATTTTGTTTTTCACCCCTTTCCAGGGGCCATAATGTTAATTTATCGATGTTTTTTGTATAGACCAATACAAAGTCATGCATAGCTGAGAAATGCTTCGCAGAGTTTTTAAGTGTGTAAATTTTCTCCCAGCAGATAGTTGTTAGAAAATTCGCCCGCCCGAAAACCTCATCACATAAAACCTTCAGATAATGCGCCTCGTTGTCGTCAATGGTGATCCACAACGAACCGTCATCCGAAAGCAGGTTGCGAATGATCTCCAGCCGGTCACGCATTAGCGACAGCCAGATCGAATGTTCCAGCCCATCGTCATAGTGGGTAAAGGCGCTGCCGGTGTTGTACGGCGGAGCGATGAAAACGCACTTCACTTTCCCCGCGAACTCCTGCTCCAATGCCTTCAGCGCCAGCAGGTTGTCACCGAAGATCAGCCGGTTATCGAAAATATCCTTATCCGATACTCGGTGCGGCGCATGATACGATTTGTCCGGGTCCTCAAGCAGAATGCGCGGTTCCAGCTTCGGCCGGTTTTCTTTGCCTATCCAGGTGAGTTCGAGTTTTTGTTTTTTAGCCATACGCCTATCCCGTAGGGGCTCCCCTTGCGGGTGCCCTGATTATTGTCACGAACACCGAACCCAGGATACCCGCAAGAGGTATCCCTACTATTCAATCCGCTGCCGTTTGGTCGTTCATTGTAGGGGCGCCCCTTGCGGGTGCCCTGTTTTACGGGTCTACGGTTTTCACAAAAATTAAAAAGCCGTCCATACCAGGCAAACTGGCGCAGACGGCTTCAAAAACCTTCACAAGCCCCTCAAAATAGCCACAAATCCCCCTTAATGATACCCACAAAAAACAAAAATAAACTTTGGTAGAGTATTAAATTCCAAGCATTTAGTCAATTAAACTAGCCCAGTTGAGGATTCAATCAAATCTCTTTCGAAAATGTTTAAGTTATTAAAAGGAGACAGAGGAAATGGCCACTAGTACCATGTAACATTTAAAGTTTCGTATAACGTCAGACTATAGTATAATCATGGTAACCCAAGGAGGTTGCCATGGCACCAAGATATCGAGTAACTCTGACAGAGCAAGAACGCAAAGATCTTGAAGC
>JBPPMB010000119.1:0-21329 GCA_051305855.1 Desulfuromonadales bacterium | reverse complement strand
ACCATGAAATTTACCGGAACCGATTCCTATGTAGCGACAGATGATCTGAACCTGGCGGTGAATGCCGCCATCACCCTGGGCCGGCCGCTGCTGATCAAGGGTGAACCAGGCACCGGCAAAACCATGCTGGCCGAAGAAGTGGCGCGGGCTTTAGGCATGCCGCTCTATCAGTGGCATGTCAAGTCAACCACCAAGGCCAACCAGGGCTTGTACGAGTACGATGCCGTCTCCCGCCTGCGCGATTCTCAGCTTGGTGATGAGCGGGTGCATGAGATCGGCAACTACATCGTCAAGGGCAAGCTGTGGGAGGCTTTCGAGTCCGAGCAGCGGGCGGTGCTCCTGATCGACGAGATCGACAAGGCCGACATCGAGTTTCCCAACGACCTGCTGCAGGAACTCGACCGCATGGAGTTCTACGTTTACGAAACCAGGCAATTAATCAAGGCCAGACATCGTCCGGTCATCATCATCACCAGCAACAACGAGAAGGAGCTGCCCGACGCCTTTTTGCGCCGCTGCTTTTTCCACTACATCCGTTTCCCCGATGCCGAAACCATGGCACAGATCGTTGAGGTCCACTATCCGGGAATCAAGCAGTCGTTGCTCAAGAGTGCCCTGGAAACCTTTTTCGGCATGCGCGAGGTTCCCGGCCTGAAGAAGAAGCCCTCCACCTCGGAGCTGCTTGACTGGTTGAAGCTGCTGGTCGCCGAGGAGATCCCGGCCGAAGCCCTGCACAGCAAGGAGCCCGGCAAGTCGATTCCGCCCCTGCACGGTGCGCTGCTGAAGAACGAACAGGATGTGGGGCTGTTTGAGCGGCTGGTGGGCATGTCGCGGCGCGGCCGCTGATGCCATTCTGCCCAGGGTGTTACTATTCAGCACATCAGAGAGTGCATGTGGCCTGCAGCCATTGCCTGCGTCCAAGGTTGTAACTTAACTTCCCGCGAGCAACAGCTGCAGCCCACATGCTGTACCGTTGAGTGAGGGAGCTGAATAGTTACCCCAGGGTGATGGTTAAAAAACTGACGCTTCCGGCTTTTACCTGCTTTTTACGTGAGAGTATCAATCCATGCTCGTCGACTTTTTCCTGCAACTGAAACGAGCCAAGGTTCCGGTGACCATCCGCGAGTATCTGAGTCTACTCGAAGGGCTTGAGCAGCAGGTGGTCTGGGGAAGTGTCGAGGATTTCTACTATCTGGCGCGCCTCTGCCTGGTCAAGGACGAGACCAACTTCGACAAGTTCGACCGGGTCTTTGCCCAGTATTTCAAGGGCGTGACCGAGTTGGACGAAGAGATCAAGGCACATATCCCTGAAGAGTGGTTGCGCAAGCTGAGCGAACTGGTGCTCTCTGAAGAGGAGAAGTCCCAGATCGAGGCACTCGGCGGTTTCGAAAAGCTCATGGAGACGCTCAAGCAACGGCTGGCGGAACAGAAAGAGCGGCATCAGGGCGGCAGCAAATGGATCGGCACCGGTGGCCGCTCGCCCTTTGGAGCCTACGGTTACAACCCGGAAGGGGTGCGTATCGGCCAGGACGGCTCCCGGCATCGCCGGGCGGTAAAGGTCTGGGACCGGCGTGAGTTCAAGAACCTCGATGGCTCAGTGGAGCTGGGCACCCGCAACATCAAGGTCGCCCTGCGTCGACTGCGTCATTTTGCGCGCGAAGGAGCCCCGGAAGTCCTCGATATGCCCGGCACCATCCGCGCCACCGCCAACAACGCCGGATATCTTGATTTGAAGATGGTGCCCAAGCTGCATAACAAGGTCAAGGTGCTGCTCTTCTTCGATGTCGGTGGCTCAATGGATGATCACATCAAGATCTGTGAAGAGCTCTTCTCCGCCGCCCGCACCGAATTCAAACAGCTCGAATATTTCTACTTCCATAATTTCATTTACGAGAGCGTCTGGCGCGACAACCAGCGCTACCGGGCCGAGCGAATTGGACTCTGGGACGTGATTCACACCTATGGTTCCGACTACAAGCTGATCTTTGTCGGCGACGCCGCCATGAGCCCCTACGAAATCTCCATGGTCGGCGGCAGCGTCGAACACATGAATGATGAGGCGGGCTACGTCTGGCATCAGCGCCTGCTGGGGGCCTACAAAGATGCCATCTGGCTCAACCCGACTCCACAGGGGTGGTGGACCTTCACGCAGTCGGTCGGCATGGTGCGCCAGCTCATGGAAGGGCGGATGTTCCCCCTGACCCTTGCAGGGCTGGACGAGGGGATTCGACTGCTGAGCAAAGCTTCCACGCGGACTGGCGGGCAGATTTGACCGGAGTTGAAGCGAGTTAAAAAGAGAGCTCAAATTTGACGGAACAGTACCTGCCAAATTTGTTGCCTGTCCGTTGAAACCTGCCGGCTTCGTTTCAACGATAACCAATTTAAATATCAGTAAATATCAGCTTCAGCAGGAATTGCGCATTTCGGCCAAGGTGAGCATCCCGAAACAATGCAGGAATATAAAGAGATAATCCACAAGATGTGCGCCCGTAGCTCAATTGGATAGAGCACCAGACTTCGGATCTGGGGGTTGTAGGTTCGACTCCTACCGGGCGCGCCATAAAAATTGTAACTGCCATGGAGGATTCAAGCTAGATCCAGATTCTTGGATTAGCAAAAGGAATCTACTGGCTCGGGTATTCAGACCGTCCATTCAATACGAGAGCATAAATAAGAAACACCTTTTTTGAACTTGTTCATCGAGTGCTGAAGATGCCAATATAAGCGATTTTCGGCAGAGGATTGCTGATTTACGAAAATTCAATATTTGATTTTGTACCTCCTGCAACTATGATACATTGAATACATAGAATACGCTGCATACGGACATCAAAAGGAGTTTATTATGGCCACATCTATTCGCTTAGAACCTGAAGTAGAAAAAAGATTGGATTTCCTTGCCACGCAAACAGGGCGCACTAAAGCCTTCTATCTTCGCGAACTGATTACTCGCGGAATGGAGGATTTGGAAGATTATTACCTGGCTGCCGACGTTCTGGAAAGAGTCCGGAAGGGAGAAGAAGAGATCCTTTCATCTGTTGATGTCAGGAGGTCTCTTGATCTGGACAATTGAATACACCAGAACAGCAGAAACTCAGCTTTGTAAACTGGACAAGCAAATTGCCAGGCGAATCCTTGATTATCTGGATGATAAGATAGCGACACTTGAGAACCCACGCGCCAGGGGTAAAGCCTTGTCGGGGCCTCTCGGCGATCTTTGGCGCTATAGGATTGGGGATTATCGTGTGATTTGCGAAATTCAGGATCATGTAATGCGAATTCTTGTCGTTGAAACAGGCCACCGCAAACAAATATATAAATAAATACCTCCGTCCCAGATGGTCCATAGAAGTTGGTGAAGTAGAATACTTTATCGTGGTCTGAGGGTATTGTCTCAGATTGCAGGGTTAGCAAGAACCTGTTGTTTCAGCCAAATTCGCACCCACCATTCAATGCAGAAATATTAATAAGGCACACATCCCTTTGACATACCCCGAAGGCTTGATCCTAGAAACGGCAGTTCGATCACGAAAGTCTTCACAAGCTCTTGATGCACCAAGGAAATTTGAAAAAACTCCCATGACCAACAAGGTGATGGTAATTTTTTCAAACTCCCTATGCACATCAATATCTTACACATCTTTTTCGCGCCCAACTGCGGTTTCTAGGTTGATAGGTTTTTTTGGCCATTTTCTTGGATTGCAGGGTTTCTGAGAATTGTCCACATCAGCCGATTTTGGCTGCCAAAAGTCTCTGACCAACTTCTGAGACACCTTCATCTTTGACGCTTGAGGTCAATCGGGATATATTGCCGAGTGTGTCACTTCCTTGGTTAATGAAAATTTAGGGGGATTATGAATTTAGTTTCAAAAAAGGAACTTTTTAACTTTTGGAATGATGTTCAACATTATCCAGCCTGGTTCAAAAAGGGATTTGATTGTGTCTGTCCTTTTGTTCAAAACGTTAAGGAGGAACTAAAAGGATATAACGTAGCCCGAATTGAGATGATCTTGACAGATGGGAGTGCTTTTGTTTTTCAAACAAGAGACATCTCTAGAATTGAAGTAGGCTTTTCAGCAAAAAACGTCGAAATCTTATTCAATGGAAAACCCGTCGCATCGTTCGATCTAGAACTAGATGACATCAGCGCAAACTATCTCATGAAGAAAACACATTTTATAAGGCTCGGCTATTAGCGAAAGCACCTCAAGAGTTTTACAAAGTGGCACGCTATGCGCCGTGAATTGAAATACCCCCAAAAAGGTTAGGCATCACAAGCCGCCTTGTCTGGACCTACCTTATGGTCAAATTGAGGACAACTAATGCACTCACGCCATCCCATTCTCGCTCCTTTGCATCGACTGATGGTTTTTGCTCAATCGATCAAGGTGCGCCGCATGATCGAAGGGATCGCCCTCGAGCCAAAACAAACCTTCTGGATCATGACTGTTAATCTGCTTGCTGATTCGGCGGCAATTGAGTGGGCAAAAGTCTTCGGCTCGCGGGGCGAAGACACGCATTGGACAAAAGTTGTACCAAATGAACAGCATGACGAGGTTCGCAAAGCTCTTCTGAGGGAGTTAGATTTTAGTGAAGCGGAATGGGAAGCCTACCGGGATGAGATTGTGGGATACCGCGATCAGATAGTCGCACACCACGATCTTGACGCAACGATCGCAAACTACCCGCAGTACGACAAGGCCATTGTGGCCGCCAATTTCATGTTCGATCAATTGAAAAGCATCGCCGACCCCGATTACCTTGGCGGGATTCCGAATTCGTTTGATCGATGGTCGAGCGCTGTGGCGGGGAACATGAGTGTTATTGTGCGAAAGGCATTTGAAGCCAGTGCTTCGCTTGGGTCAAACGTTCCAAGTAACTCCGCCAGTTAAGACGTTCAAGAGAGTGTCTCAAAAAGCAAGACTGCCAGAACAGATTAAAGGCTGAATTGGATTCTTGGAATGCAGGGTATCCAGTAACTTCGCATTTCGGCCAATCCAAGCACCTCAGAACAACGTAGGAATATAAATAATACCCCTGCCATTACCTCTAAACTGGCCACTCATCACTTTTACATCCAAGACATTTTAAAATTAATTAATCCTCTGTCTTGACAGACCTCTTCATGATGTTAACTTTAATTAATATTACCGCTTGTATGGGAGGGCCATTATATGTTTGTTCCGGTGGTACTTAATGGCGGGCATGAAGAGTTGGTAAGCAAAGACAAACTACAGTTTTTGATGCATACCAAACAAATAGTATTTTTTAAGCGCACTGATGGGTGGGCTGTTCTTGGTCGAGACAAAATGCGAATTCAGAAAGGACCATACTATGGAGACGAGCGCCGTCAACATGATGTCTTTTCTCTAGACTATTGATGCGAACGTCCATTCGACGATTATTCCGTTCAACAGAGAGTTTCTGGTGCTCTTCGATTTATTTTATTGGGGGATTTTTTCTAAAAATCAGTATTAGGATCTCTCATTTTGCCAATCGGAACATTCCATTCAATGCGAGTGTATAAATAGGACTGGGGCAGTGTCTGTTAAATTTATCGCAAGTTCCGAAGGGTAAAACGTGTGATACGAAATTAAATGAGGGATGCCACAGTAAGTTCGGTTCTGGGTGCAGGACGTGCGGCCTGTCAAGGCGGAGGGAAAATGGAACATGTAAAGCCACCTCTATTACAAAAAGGTGGCTTCAATTTTTCTAGCTTTGAGATATCCCAATAAGGGGCAGTATACGCATAAAGCTAAGTCAACTTAGCTAGATGGAGAGCTTAATGAAAGACGAAATAAAAACGAAAAAGGAACTGATAAGGGAACTTACACATTACCGCCAAAAAGCCGAGCGAAGCACCAGTGAAGCACGGCTCACATCCCTGTTAAATCTGAGCCAAATGCATGACAAATCTGTTCATGAGATATTGGATTTTGGCCTTGAAGAAGCAATCAGGCTAACAGAGAGTAAAATCGGCTATATCTACTACTACAATGAAGACACAGAAAATTTTACTCTATATTCCTGGTCGGCATCGGTCATGATCGAGTGTGGCATTATTGAAAAGCAGACCATTTATGAGTTGGAAAAAACCGGTTTATGGGGCGAAGCTGTAAGGCAGCGCAAAGCGATCATCACCAATGATTATGCCGCCACCAATCAGCACAAAAAAGGCTATCCGCAGGGTCATGTTCATCTGATTCGCCACATGAATCTTCCAATATTCATAAACAACAGAATAGTGGCGGTCATCGGCGTAGGTAACAAGGAAACAAGTTATACTGATGAAGACGTGATGCAACTGCAGCTTTTTACGGAAGGTTTGTGGAATATTGCCGAAAGGATTCGCGTAGAGGAGCAATTAAGGAAAAGTGAGGAAAAATTCAAGGCCGTTGCGGATTTAACTTATGACTGGGAGTACTGGATTGCTCCGGGCGGGGATCTCCTCTATTGCTCTCCATCCTGTCATCGCATTACCGGATATTCTTCGGAAGAATTTATTAAAAATGGAAAAATTTTAAGAAGCATCATTCATCCCCAAGACACAAATTTTTATTATGATCATATCGAACAAATTGAAGATGAAAGTATCGAGGGAATTGAATTTACATTTCGCATCATAACTAAGGACAAAGAAGAAAAATGGATTGGGCATGTTTGTCGCCCTGTATTCTCGATTGACGGAGATTTTTTAGGGCGAAGGGTTTCAAACAGGGACATAACCGACAGGAAACAGAGCGAGATACTGCTCATTCAGTCCAATGAAGAGATCAAGCGACTCAATGAAAACATATTAAACATGCTGAAAATAATGTCTCATGACATTAGAAGCCCATTGATCACCATGTCTGCCACTCTTAAGCTTCTTATGCGTGGCAACTACGGAATTATGGATGAAAGCGTTGCTAACACAGTCAAGGATTTAGCTACCAGGGTACAAAGAATCCTTGGCATAGCTGATGATTGTCTTGGAAAGGCACATGCAGTAGGTGAGCATATTGTCATAGACAAACACGATATCGACTTAAGACAAGAAATAATTGAGACAGTATTGGAAGAACTATCCAGTGAAATTGAAAACAAAAAAATAATGATCGACAATAGACTCGGTTCGATCCCAACAGGATCAATCAAAGTCAAAGCGAGTAAAATGTGGCTTAAAGTTGTCTATAGAAATTTATTTAAAAACGCTATTAAATATGGGGGAGATGGCATTACGATAGCGTACGGATACGAAGATCATGGCAGTTTTTATAAACTTTGTGTTTACAACACGGGAGCACCAATCCCTGAGCATAAGCGCAGCATGCTCTTTACGCAGTTTGGCAGAGTTGGTGAAGAATCGCTTCGGGAGGGTGTCGGAATGGGGCTGTTTCTTGTGAAGGAAATTATCAATCAACATGGTGGGGATATCTGGTACGAGGTAATTGATAAAGGGAGCGCCTTTTTCTTTACCTTGCCCAAATGACACTTTTATAAAAAGTTAGATTCTTAGAGGACAACTATCTTTTACAAGTCACCACTGCCAGGGCGGATTAGAGGCCGGATCAGATTCTTAGATTGCAGGGTATCCAAGAGTTTCGCATTTCTGCCAATCTGAATACTCCAGAACAATGTAGGAGGATTTATAAGAAAACAAGGAGCGACCCCGGGCAGGTCACTCTCATGTAAATACTAGTTGGGATGACAAGATTTGAACTTACGACTCCCTGCCCCCGAAGTCTTTGACGATTGATTCCTATTCCCCGAATAATGCCACCAAACGTCGAGCACGGTAGTCGAATATCTCTTCCAGCATATTCTTCACCCAGAATTTGTGAACCAAGGCGCCGAACAAACCGAAGGGAAGCTGGTAGAAAACCCGGTCGAGCATACGGGTTTTCTTGTCCTCAAAACGTTCAATACGGTGCTGATGGTACCAGAGCCTGTAAGGACCGATCCTCTGTTCATCGACAAAGAAGGCCCCTTCCTGGATATGTTTGATCTCGGTCAGCCAGCGGCGTTTGCCAAAGACAGGAATCTGGATCTCGTAGAGGATCGTCAACCCGTTGTACATTTTGTCGGGAACCTCAGACAGGACTTGAAAGTGAAGGTCTGGCGGGGTCAATTGGTTGAGGTTTAGCGGTGTAGAGAGAAAATCCCAGACCTTGTCCGGTTCCGAGTCGAGAATGATTTCCCGTTCAAGAAGGTGCATAGCGGTCATTCCTGCTGCTCGACGTAGATCAGCTGGCTGGTATCGAATTCGAGCGTTTTCGCCGTGGCGATAAGGCTCTGCAGAGTTTCTTCGTCGAGCTGCCGGGTTCGCGCCAGAATCCAAAGGTAGCTCTTGTTAGGACCGGAAATCAGTGCATAAGCATAGTTCTTGCGGTCGAGCTCAATCACGTTGTAGCCGCCGTAAAATGGCCAGAAAAAGGTGACTTTTAAGCGCGCGACAGTCGGGTCGCCGATAAAGTAAGCTCGACCCTTCGCCTCTTTCCATTTGCCTGTTTGGCTGTCCAGACCACGATTAAGCACATCGATCCCGCCGTCCGGGCGTTTGCTGTAGGTCGCGGAAACCTGGCTGAGGCCCATCTCGAAGCGGTGATCGAGGCGGGCAATCTCGTACCAGGTGCCCACGTAGCGGTTCAGGTCGAAGTTGTCCACCGGTATCACTCCCTGCGGGGATGCGGCACAACCGGCTAATAAACAGCTGCTTAAGAGCACAACTAACGATTTCATCTTGACCTTATGGGTTTTAAGTCCCTGAGATTAAAAGTTTTTTCTGTCTTTTGCAAGAGAGCATGATCCATTATCCCAAAAAGGTGGGACAATACAAGGACACGGTCTCATGCGCCATGCTCTTTCTTCTTAATGTTTTGCTGTTAAAGTTCATGGGCACGATAACTTGGCACGAGGAGGGCATATGCCAGAAGAGAAAATTCGCCTGGGAGTCAGCTCCTGCCTGCTTGGTGAAAAAGTTCGTTTCGACGGTGGGCACAAGCTCGATCACTTTCTCACCGATACCCTCGGCAGGTTTGTCGAATATGTACCGGTCTGCCCTGAGGTGGAGGTCGGTTTGCCGACGCCCCGGGAGACTCTGCGACTGGTGGGGGAGCCGGAGGCGCCGCGTTTAGTTTTTACCAAAAGTGGCGTAAATATCACCGAGCGCATGACAGCATGGGCGAGAGAACGCGTGGTTGCACTGGAGCAAGAAGGCCTTTGCGGCTTTATCTTTAAGTCGAAATCACCCAGCAGCGGTATGGAGCGGGTCAAGCTCTATGATCGCAATGGCGTTCCCAATAAACAAGGGGTCGGGCTCTTTGCTCGAGTTTTTATGGAGCACTTTCCTCTGTTGCCGGTCGAAGAGGATGGTCGGCTGCACGACCCCCGCTTGCGCGAAAATTTTATTGAAATCATTTTTACTCTCAAACGCTGGAGAGAGACTCTGGCGGAGGGAATGACCCGGGGAGGGCTGGTTGATTTTCATACCCGCCATAAGTTGCTGTTGTTGTCCCACAGCACGGAAATCTATCGCCAGATGGGTCAACTGGTTGCCAGAGCAAAAGAATTGGATGAGCAGGTTTTGTTCGACCAATACCTGCTCTTGCTGATGAAGGGTTTGAGGTTGAAGACGACGGTGGCGAAGCATGTGAACGTGCTGGAGCACGTCTTCGGCTATTTCAAACAACAGCTAAGCGCTGATGAAAAGCAGGAGATTTTGGGCATTATCGGCAATTACCGAGCACAACAAATTCCCCTGATTGTGCCAGTCACCCTGCTCAATCACTTTGTGCGCAAGTACCATCAGGCCTATCTTAAGCAGCAGGTCTATCTCAATCCCCACCCATTGGAATTGCAGTTGAGAAACCATGTCTAGGAAGTGCTGGTCACGAGATGACGGTGGTTACCGCCGAAGAGTCTTTGTCTGGTGACGCCGCGCTTCAAATTCACTGTCCGTTTCTCGCCACGGAGGCAATCCCAGCTCTGTCTGCAGTTTCAGCACTGCCAGCTCCTTTGCCTTTGCCTCAACATCAACGGTGGCGTCAATTCGCAACCATTCTTCCGGGAAATCATCTATGTCAATAAAGTCGGCATGGGATTTCGGTTTTCCCTGCCAGCACAATTTAGGCGATGAAATATGGAAAAGAGGCTCGCGTTTGAGTTTCCGCCAGCTCTGCATGCTGCGAAAAGTGCTCGACGATCACTGAGCCACTATTTCTCAAAAGTCACGATTAACAGTAACCCCGGAAAGCCAACTGGAGCATATTCTTATTAATGCTGTTGCAACTCGTTCCTACATATCCTTAAGATTTATAGACCTAGAATTCCAAGCTTTCATTCCACTGACCGTCTTATTTTTGAACAACGAAGTGCGAGGAAAGTTTCCCTGAGCACTCACCCAAGGCCTACATCTCGTGGACGTTCGGTGAAAGTTCGGCGAGGACAACTCGTAATCGCTCCTGGGCAGGGAATCATATGCGATGCGCCAGGCAAGAAGAATCGTCGCCAGGCTGCAAGTCAAGCCTTTCTTAAAGCGAGGGCCGCGTTGGCAGTAAAAATAAGTAACGCCCCGCACCAGCCAAAGACTGTAAGTGCCGGGTCTGCGACCAGGAACGGGCCTAGAAGGGCAGCCAGCAGTATCCGACTGGATGAAATTATGGAGCCTTCCACGGCAGTGACAAACAGAAACCCATAGGTGAACAAATATTGGCCGAGTACACCTGCAACGGAACAGCTCAGCAGATAAAAAAGCTCCTCGGCATTCGGCACGAAGATGGCGCCGTGAAAGAATACCAGGATCATCACCATACCCAGGCCAAACATAAAAAACAATATGGTTTGCGAATCGTGGTAGCGCCTGCTGACATTAAGATAAATAACCGCAGCCGCGGCCGTCATCCCGGAGCTGAGGCCCCACAGGTTTGCCAGGCTGAACTTGAGATCGCCCGGTGCGAGGACCAACCAGACCCCGGCAAATGCCACCATGACAATCAGCAATGAGAAGATGTCGCGCTGCCCCCTCAAAAAAAACCATGAGAAAACCGCAACAAAAAGAGGATAGGTCATATTAAGGATATTGGCTTCAGCGACCGAACCCATCTCCACTGCCTTGTAAAAGCAGAACACGGCAAAGGTATTTGCGACCGTCCGGCCGATAAGATAATGAAATCTTTTGGGTTGCAACTTCTGCTTCTGCATAGCCATGGATACGGAGACGACTATGAAGCCGAGCAGAAACCGTGCAAAAACAAAATAGGCCGATCCGATGGTCACATGGGCTGCAGCCCAGCGAATGATGAGAGTGGCCAGATAGAAACAAAAGGCTGAGCCGAAAACGGCGAGCCAGCCGACACTTTGCCTGGACATCCGGGTTTTAAGCCCAAGGGATTGGACACTCATGCGGAACCTGACTGCATCAACAACATATAAAAAAGAAACAAGGTGCTGACTGTCGAAATGTTGACTTCACTCATCACATGGAAAATTCGCGATGTTTCGATTGGCGGTGTCATATGGTTAATTGCTGGCAGCCTGCTTGTGCCAATTGATACGGTCGCCAAATTTCTCCTGTGCTTAACGGTGCCGGTCAGGCGCCGGGTTGTTCAATCTACCATAAACTGCTCGCACCGAACCTTTCCGCCAGAGCTTTCGAGCTCTCCCTCTTTTCCAGGCGTTTTCTCGCCCGCTCCGGAGCACCTTCAAAAAGAAATTTTTCCAGCTCGGTTTCGGGAATGACAGCGGGGACCATCTGTTTCTCGCCATTGACGTCGATCGCCACGAAGGTCACGAATGAGGTGGCACAAACAGTACGTTCGCCACTCAGCATATCTTCTGCGACCACCTTGACAAACACTTCCACCGAGGTGCGATGCGTCCAGGTGACAAAAGCCTCGAGACAGACCGATTGGCCGTTGCGGATCGGATGGAGAAAATCGACCGAGTCGGTCGAGGCGGTGACCACTGAAGTGCGGGCGTGCCGGGTCGCAGCAATGGCTGCGATGTCATCGATATAAGACATCACCTTGCCACCGAACATGGTGCCGTAATGATTGGTGTCGGGGGGAAGAACCATCGCGGCTTTGATCGCCCGCGATGCTTTGCAAAACTTGGCTGGCTTGACTGGCATCCTCGTCTCTCCTGTATCGGTGCAGCATCACGACCTTGACGAACGCAAAACAGTGTAACAAATACTTGGGGCAGGGGTTGACAAAAGCAGAGTTTATTCACCGAGATCAGTAAAAAAACGGAGTGCTGATCAGCTTTTCAGCAGCTTGGTCAGTGTCGCACTCAGTGCCTTCTTGAGGTCGTCCGCTTCAACATAGAGCAGATAGCCGTTATTGTACTGCTCGCCGAGAGTCACCTTGTTTTGCGGTTGCAGAATAACCACCGGCTTGCCGATACCATAGGCCAAACCGAGAGCGAGCATGACGTTGGGGGCTTGGCCGGAAAGATTGAGGATCGCCAGTCGGCACGAGTGGAGTTCCTGACAGAGTTCGCTGAGCATTGCATCGTCGGACAGTGGACGGTCCGCCCGGAAGAAGGAGAGTCCGTGCGTTTCCAGGGCCGGCTGGATTCCCTGCCAGAAGAGCTTCAGATCGGTCTCACCGTCAGGTATAGCGACGAAGATACGATGCTCAGCCAGCGGTGGAACGATCGGCGTTCCATCACTGGCGCGATGAAAGAATCTTGCCAGCTGAGAGCTCCGGGCGAGTTGCTGCTCGGCTGCTTTGTCCATCTCATCGATTTTGTCCCGCAGTCGGGTCACCTGGTGGTTGATGGTTCTAACGAATTTTTTCACACTCGCCATTTTGATCGACTTGCCCGTTGAGGAATAATCGATCGGCGTCAGTTTGAAGATGGGAACGGAGAGGGTCTTGTCGGCATTGAGTCGCGCCGCCGCATTATTGTAGCTGTCCTTCCAGCTATCGAATGCGCGCAGATAGACGTACTGATTATTTTTCAGGTATTTACTGATTTTTGCCAGAATGTAATCGAATTCATCAACCTGCTTTGAAAGTTGTGCAACATCCATCGCCTTGCCCCTTGCTTGTCCTTCCTGTCTGTTCATGGCCTTTATCTTCTTGAATTATAGCGACAAAAACAATATATGTTCGCGCTTAAAAGTGCTAGAATAATGCGATTTAGTTCAACAATTCTTAATGTTAGACGCGTTGTCCTGCCCGGCTTCAAAAAAGCGATCGCCAGACAACAGACCTTGCACCCAAACCTTATCACCGCTGGCGTCAGTGCGCTTGTGGCCCCGCAGCAATATGGTTTCGGTGGATTGTACGGAGAAATTCAATTTATGCAGAGCGCAACAAACCAGACTATTCAGATTCGCTGGCACGGCCGCGGCGGACAAGGGGCCATTACTGCGGCGAAGGTGGTCGCCGAAGCCGCTTTCCGCTCAGGTTATGGCGGAGCGGTTATGGCACCAACTTTCGGTACTGAACGCCGCGGTGCTCCGGTCACGACATCCCTGAAGATTTCCCACTCGAAAATTTACGATCTCTCACCGATTACAACTCCGGACATCGTGGTTGTCCTTGACCACATGATCATGCACGAAGTGGATGTTACTGCGGGGCTTAAACCTGGCGGCTGGATCATCCTGAATTCGCCGCGCCTGGTAGAGGAACATCTGTTCCCGGGTTACCGAACTGCGGTTGCCGATGTAACCAGGCTGGGGGTCGAGGCAGGATTGCGCAAAGGGATCGTCAACACCGGCATCATCGGTGCTTTGGGGCGAGCGAGCGGCCTGGTCGATATTGAAGCTTTCGCCGGCCAGATTGCCGTGGAGTTTGCCGGGCGCAGACCGGAAGCCAATGCCCTGGCAGCGCGACTGGTCTATGATGCAACCCGGATGTTTGATAACACGACAGGAGGATCGCCTGATGTCTGATCCGAGATTTAAGATTCTGACCTCCGCCAGCACCTCAGGCCCGGGTGATGCCGGTCGTACCGGCTCCTGGCGAGTAGAACGGCCGGTCATCGATTTGAGCCGCTGCATCCCGGCTAAAACCGGCAAGCACGCCTGTCATATCTGCTGGCTGTTCTGCCCCGACAACGTGGTCAGCAAGGAGATCGAACCAACGATTGACCTCGAGTATTGCAAAGGCTGCGGCATCTGTGCCGAGGAATGCCCGGCCCAGGCAATTACCATGGTTCCGGACGCAGACTTTCTCGAAGGAGCCGACAGTGAGTAAAGCCATCATCGAATCCGGCAATGTCGCCGCCGCCATGGCGGTACAGCTGGCTCGCGCCGAAGTCATTGCGGCCTACCCGATTACGCCGCAGACTCCGGTCACCGAAAAACTTTCCGCGTTGATCTCCGCGGGCGAAATGGACGCCGAATACGTCGCCGTGGAAAGCGAGCACAGTGCCATGGGCGTTTGCATCGGTGCCGCCAGTGCCGGAGTGCGCCCCTTCACGGCGACCTCATCCAACGGCCTGTTGTACATGAGTGAGCAGCTGCACTGGGCTGCCGGCGCACGCCTGCCGATCGTCATGTGCGTTGTCAACCGCGCCATTGGGGCGCCCTGGTCGGTGTGGAATGACCATCAGGATGCCATCAGCCAACGTGACACCGGCTGGATCCAGATCTTTGCCAAGGATCACCAGGAAATCATCGACATGACCCTGAAGGCCTTTCGCCTCGCTGAGCTGGTGCATATCCCGGTCATGGTCAATTACGACGGCTACTATCTTTCGCACACCTACATGCCTTTTGAACCGCCGGATGCACAACGGGTCGACGCCTTTCTCCCCGCTTACGCGTACAAGCATGCCCTGACACCTGAACACCCGGAAAGCCTGAACACGGTGACACTGCCCGACGCGCGCCTCGACGTGGACGGCATCAAGCGCGGCGGCTACATGGACATCCGCCACAATCTGCACGAAGAGATGGGCAAGTCCATAGACGTCTGGGAAGAGATTGACCAGGAGTTCCAGGCGTTGTTCGGCCGGGGCGGACACCCGGTCATCGCCCCCTACCGCTGCGATGATGCCGATGCCGTCATCGTCGCCATGGGCTCCATGGCCAACCAGTTCCGCGTGGTGGTGGATCGTCTGCGCCAGGACGACGGGCTCAAGGTCGGCATCCTGGCCCTGCAAATGTATCGGCCTTTCCCGAGCGCTATCATTGCCGAGGCGCTGCAGTCGGCCAGGCACGTCATGGTCTACGAGAAAGGGCTGAGTTACGGCAATCAGGGGGCTCTTTATGGAGACATCAAGGCGGCACTTTACCCCTGCCCGGCAAGACCGCGTCTGCACAATTTCATTGTCGGCCTGGGCGGTCGCGCCATCCCGACTGAGTCCCTGTATCAAACGATGAAAACGGCTTGCGAACAGGATCTGCAGACGCCATCGGCACAGGCTGATGCACCGCAATGGATTGGACTCCAGCTATGAAAACAAACGCCAAGACGACCATCCTCAACCTGACCGCGGAAGAATTCATCCATCCGGGCAATCGCGCCTGCTCCGGTTGCGGCCTCAACATCCTTTACCGGGTCGGCGTCAAAGCACTGGGCCGTGACTGCATCTTCGTAGTTCCACCGAGCTGCCTGACGGTCATGCAGGGGCTCTACCCGATTGCCGCGACCCAGATGCCGGTTTTGAACGGTACGTTTGCCTCAACCGCAGCGATCGCCACCGGTGTCAAGGCGGCCATGAGGCGTCTCGGCCGCGAGACCCAGGTTGTCGCCTGGGCCGGTGACGGCGGCACCTCGGACATCGGCATCCAGGCCCTCTCCGGGGCGCTTGAGCGCGGCGAGGATATCATTTACATCTGTTACGACAACGAAGCCTATATGAACACCGGGGTACAGCGCTCAGGGACCACGCCGCAGGGCTCGCTGACCACAACGACACCGTTTACCGGGAAGAGCGAGGTCGGCAAGAACCTCCCAGCCATCATCGCAGCACACAACCCTGCTTACCTGGCAACCTGCTCTGCCAGTTATCCACTCGACTTTCATGACAAGCTGCTGAAGGCCAAACAGATCAAGGGGCTGAAGTACCTGCATGTGCAGACCCCCTGCCCGCCCGGTTGGGGCATCGAGGAGCACTTGACTGTCGCCCTCGGCAGGGCGGCTGTGGAAACCGGCCTGTTCGATCTCTATGAAATAGAAGATGGCCAGATGCAGCTGACCGGGCCATCGCAACAACTGCTCGCCAGGGGCAGCTTGCGGCCGGTACGCGAGTACCTGGAGATGCAAACACGCTTCAAGGCGCTTGGCGATGAGCAGGTCGATGCCCTGCAGGCACAAGTCGAACTGAGGTGGGCAGGTTATCGAGACAGATTCAAGTAACGCGTTTTGTCAATAATTGTTGAATGTTGCATACAAAAAACCCGGCCAGAAGAGGTAGGCGATTTTAACCGTGTCGGCAAACGCCTCGTAAATGGCCTTCAAAAGTAAACAAAAGATCGTAACCAAAGAGGGTTACGATCTTTTGTTTTTGGAGTTTTTGCTGGCAAGAAATCTTGCCAAGAGGTATTCACCCGATCAATGAACCGATGAGTAAATACTCTCAGTTCTCCCCCAATAAGCCTCAAAGACATGCTGGTAAATCGAGTCACACTTTGCTTCGTACAATTCCTTTTCGTAGATCATCGGCAAATCATCCAGCTTGATCTCGATAGCCTGCCGTACAGCCGCCCTGGTCATTTCTTTCTTCCGCCAATCAAGAACTAGTTTCTCCCGCTTGAGTGTCACCAGCAACTCGTTAGCGACCTTCTTGACCTGCTTGCGCTCGCCATCACTCATCTCCGGCGCTGGCCTGGTTAACAAATCGAAGATGGCCAGCTCTTCTTCGGAAAGCTCCTCGCGCATGTGGCGGCGCTCTTCCTCGTTGAGGACCTTAGCCATCGTGAGCAGCGCCTCGAAGATGGCCTCGATGTTGGCCGCGCCGCTGTTGTAGGCCTCAATAAGCTGCTGGACTTTCTCCAGGTAGTCCATGCGGGTCTTGTTGAGCATCACCATCAAACGGATCTTGTTCTCCAGAGCTGCCTTAATCTTCTCGAACTCGGTGCGCTTGCGTCCCTGGTTGAAAATCTCCCGCAGTTTTTCAAAGTCGAGCTTGGCGATATCGATGCGGCCATCCCGGGTGCCGTACTTTTCTTCGGACTCCCTGATGACATAAGGTTGCGCACCCACCGACTCGTCGAGCAGCGCTTCGACCTGCTCCATGACTTCGGAGATGTCGACCTCGGGGTCGAGGCAGCGGATTTTCTCGGCAATCACTACAAACAGTTTGCGCTGCGGGCCGAACTCGTTGGCGGACGGGTCGGGCAGGATCGCCTTGAACAGCCGGTTGACCCAGTTGGAGTGGTTGAGGTAGGCGCGTTTTGACTCCTCACTCACCAGGATCGCCTCGACCGCATCATCAAGGGCCTTGATCAGGACGAAACCCCCGGCCTGTCGCAACGCCTTCAGATCGATGCCACGCTCCCGGCAGAAGCTTTCCGTTTCGGCCATCTGCTTGCGCAACTGCTCCACCAGAAAGGCCTTGGCCTTGACCGGGCATTCCCCTTCCTCGACCCCGCCGCCAGAGCCGGAGCCATAGATCGCCAGAGCCTTTTGCAGGTTGCGGAACACCCCGACGTAGTCGACGATCAAGCCGTTGACTTTGTCCTTGAACACCCGGTTGGCCCGGGCGATGGTCTGCATCAGGGTGTGGTTGCGCATCAGCTTGTCGAGGTAGATGGTGTTGCAGCACGGCACATCGAAGCCGGTGATTCACATGGCGCAGACAAACACGATGCGGAAGGGATCTTCAGCCGCCTTGAATTTCTTCTCCAGATCCTGCTTGAGCATCCGTTCGCGGTGCGGCCTGAAATCGATCCCTTTCTCCTGGAACAGGTTGAGTTCGTTCTGTGCCTGGGAGACGACCGCCGCCATGTCGGTTTCTTCCATGTACGTCAGGGTCGCGCCCAGCCGTTGTTTCCGGGCTTCGGTCCGGGCGGCCGCCAGCTCGTCCCTGAGATGGGTGATCTCGCGCTGCCAGCGGCTCTGGACCTTCTCGTACATGCGCACGGCGGTCAGCTTGTCGATGGCGATGAACATCGCCTTGCCGCGCTGCTCGCGGCCGACGAAATGCTGCACCAGGTCTCCGGCAATGGTCTCCAGGCGTTCATCGCGGGTGATCAGGTGATACTCTCGAGAGAACTCCCGCTCCAGCTTGCGTTCCTGAGCCTCGTCAAGCTCCGTTTCCTCCAGCAGCCGCTCCATGTCGTCATTGAGCTGCTCGTTGGTCAGTTGCAATTCCGGGATACGGTTCTCGTAGTAGAGCGGCACGGTGGCGTTGTCATCCACCGACTGTTTGAAATTGTAGACGCTGACGTAGTCGCCGAAGACCTTCCGGGTCAACTCCTCACCGGCCATCAGCGGCGTGCCGGTAAAGCCGATGAAAGCGGCGTTGGGCAGAGCATTGCGCATGTTCAGGGCAAACACGTCGTACTGACTGCGATGGGCCTCGTCGGTGATGACGATGATGTCGGAGCGTTCCGAGAGGACAGGGTAGGCTTCGCCCTTGTCGGTGCGGAATTTCTGGATCAGGGTGAAGACGTAGCGATGATCCTCGTGGAGCAGCTCCTTGAGGTGCTCGCCGCTCTGGGCGTGGATGCGTTTCTCTTCCTCGGTGACGACACCGCAGTTGGCGAAGTTCTTGTAGATCTGCCGGTCCAGCTCCATGCGGTCGGTAACGATGACGAAGGTCCAGTTACCCGCCAACTTGCGCATGACCTTCTGGGCGAACAGCACCATCGAATAGCTCTTGCCGCTCCCTTGGGTGTGCCAGAAAACACCGAGGCGGCCATCGTTCTGTTTGATATCGTGGACGGCTTCGATGGCGTTGTTGACCCCTAGATATTGAGGGTTCTTCGCCACCAGCTTGGCCATGCCACCTTGGGTTTCAGAGAAAAGGATGAAGTTCTCGACCAGGTCCAGCAGACGTTGTTTGTCGCAAGTCCCCCGTATCATCGTCTCCAGACTGACGATGCCCTCTTCCCCCTCGCTGTTGATCTTCTTCCATTCGGCGAAATGCTCCCATTCCGCCGAGAGGGTGCCGATGCGGCTCTGGCTTCCGTTGGAAAGGATGATGAAGGCGTTGTACCAGAAAAGATGCGGGATGGTTGCCTTGTAGTCTTTCAGGTTGCCAGTGTAGGCGTTTTCCAGCTTTCTGTGCGAGGCTTTTAGTTCGATGAAGATCAGCGGGATGCCATTGACGAAACCGACCAGGTCGGCACGGCGTTTGTACATTTCGCCGGTGATCCAGAGTTGCGAGGCGAGAAAGAAATCGTTGTTTTCGGGATTGATCCAGTCGATGATCTTGACGGTCTCGGTGACCTGTTCACCTTTAGCGTTTTCGAAGGAGACCTTGATGCCGTTTTTCAGCAGGCTGTAGATTTCGCGGTTGGCCTGTACCGGGACCATCAAACCAAGGTCGCGGCTGAGTTCCTCGCTAGCCAGGGCAAAGGCTTGCGCAGGCAGGCTGGGGTTGAGCATTTCCAGGGCGGTGCGGAGTCTGGGGCGAAGAACGACTTCCGAGGTGGTCTCACGTCCCAGAGTCCCTGTAAACCCCATAGTTTCATCGTAACAATCGAGTGAACTCCAGCCCTGTGATCCGAACAGGCTCATGACGGCTTTTTCAAGGGAATTTTCGGAAAATGATTTTGCCACACTTGCCCCCACCTTTGATTTGCATTTGCTTTAAAATAGGAACTTACTGTTTTACTTGGTTTTCTTAAAATCTGGCCACAGATATCAGTTGCAACACGAATGGGAAGACTGGGCCATCGATTACTTTTTTTCGCCACTCTACAGCCTGCTAATTGCCACCAATACTTACGATTCAGATTAAAAGGCTTGATTTTCGCAGAAAATATGTAATAGTTACTTCGCCTCATCTACCATGTGTAGAAGGAGATCTTAAGCCGTCCTTTCGGGGGCGGTTTTTGCATTTATGGCTCTCTCATTTCGAACTTCTTCCGTAGCTTCCCTCGCGTATCATTTCCATCTACATTGTATGCCGTAATCAGGAAGAACCGTTCACCCTGTCGTGACGGGCGTTTCTCAAGGATAATGAGATAATCATTATCCACCAGCCAAACATAGGTCCGGATTTTTCTTCGGCCTTCCCTGTAATCCCATATTTTTAGGCTTGGATCAGGGGCATTCACCAGACAGGGTCGACACCAGGGCAAGCACTCTGCTCTCTACGGCTCAAAAAGGCGCTCTCCTACGGCGTAGTTTTCTCGCGTAACTAAATGCCAAAAGCCTTCCTCATGCTCACCATCTAACTTCCGCTGATCCCACCAAACTGGGCTATTCAGGAAATAACATCCTGGTCCAATGAAATCGACTTGAAAGAAACGATATAGTCGTTCAAGGACTTCTGCCCATTCTCCATTTGTGTCGACCTTTGCAGGCAACCAATCAGGCACTGCCATCACTGACACCTTTGAGATGGATGCCAGACAAACAGGTTGAATTTATCTTCTCGATAGAGCGTCGTCTGGGTGAGATGATAATGTGAACGCTCCCGAATTCGGGCAATCAGCGCCACCTTGCCAGCATTGCCTGACAACCCCCGATTGGCATAACCCACCGCGCCGATCAGCAGATCGGTCAGTTGGAGGATTTCACTTTCATGAGAACGCACATTTTGGACGCGTTCAACGATTTCACGCTGGAAATCGTAGATATTGTTGCTCAGTACATTGTGGAGCTGGTCGACCTTATCAGCGCTGCGGGTGTCTTTGATATCGAGATATATCCGGTAGGCCGCAGTCGGGCTTAGGAGAACTTTAAGCATGTCAAAGTACATTTTGTAATACCAGGTGTCGTGATCCTGTCCAAAAGCCGGATGATCCAGAATACTTTTATCCGGCACGAGCAAGGCACGAAAATGCAGATCATCGTCATCAAAAAAGTAGTCAATAAGGTCGAGATAAAGTTCCTTTTTAGCGGGTGAAATCTTTGTCCATTTCGCCTCGAACCCTGGTTTCATGCCATGCTTCTGTTTAATCTCCCGGATCCGGACACTGATTTCATGCACCTTCTCCAGAGGGCACCAGACCGCCCCCAGCACCATGACCTTTAAGTGGTCATGTTCCAAGTGACAGCTTTCGTCGCAATACACATTGTAGGTCTGCGTCATGATGCTCTCTCCCTGCGGATAATTCTTAAAATATTTGCAGCATAACAATCTTGCCGATGCGCCCCACGCTGCCTACACCTTGATCCGCTTCAGCTTGCGGTTGATCCCCGACAAATCAAAGGCCGCGGGATCAAAGGCACCCCGCCACTGAAAATATTCCTCATACTCTTCATCCTTAGGGT
>JBPPMB010000094.1:0-4796 GCA_051305855.1 Desulfuromonadales bacterium | reverse complement strand
GTCGACGTCGTCCTGCTGACCCCCGCCTGAGGCATCTGCAATCAGTCCGTGGGACTGATCCAGAGAGAGATTGAAAAAACCGGCATCGCCACCATCGGCGTGTCGATCGTGCGGGAATTCACTGAAAAAGTACGGCCGCCGCGCACCGTGTTCCTGCGATGGCCATTTGGCCATCCGCTAGGCGAACCGGGAAACATAAGGCAACAGCGCTCCGTAATCCTGGAAGCATTGCAGGCCCTCTATACCATCACTACGCCTGGTGCGATTGTCGATCTGCCCTTCCGCTGGCGGCGGCATGATTACAATACCTACCAGGAACCAGGGCCGTTTGTGCCGCGCGCCTGAAAATCCGGGCTATATTCACCAGACCCAACTGTTATGCACTCGCAAACACTCATGGAATGGCAAAGCAAAAATGTAACTATTCAGCTCCCTCACACAACGACGCAGCATGTGGGCTGCAGCTGTTGCTTGCGGGAAGTTAACTGACAACCTTGGACGCAGGCAATTGCTGCTGACCACATGCTCTAGCTGATATGCCGGAGAGTTACCTATGGCTTTTCCAAATACCCTGGAAATTTAATCTTTATATCCCGACCTCCCTTGGATATCCTTGCTTCATGCGCACTATTCTCACCACCCTGCACAGTAAATTTATTCATAACAGCCTGGCTCTGCCCTGCATTGTCGCTTACTGTGGTGAAGAGTGTGGCGATTTACTGATCCGCGAGTTTACCGTCCATGAACCGCGTGAATCGATTCTCTCCCTGCTGCTGGCCGAAGAACCTGACGTCATTGCCTTTTCGGTCTATATCTGGAACAGGCGTGACACCCTGGACCTGGTCGATGCACTGGCGGTTGCCTGTCCTGAGCTCAGGATCGTGCTGGGCGGACCCGAGGTTTCTTTCGATGACGATGTGATCTTCGATCGCCATTCCGGCCTCACTGCGTTGATCCGCGGTGAAGGGGAAGAGCCGCTGCGCACCCTGCTGCTTGCCTGGCATCAGCGACAGCAACCGGGTGCAATCCCGCGCACGGTCCTGCGCAACGGTTCAGCACTCATCAGCGGTCCGGACAGTTCTCCCCTGGCCGATCTCGACCGCATTCCATCGCCTTTCCAAGCGGGTTTGGCAGATCTTGAGCGGGGTTTTGTCTACTACGAAACCAGTCGCGGCTGCCCGTTCCGCTGCAGCTTCTGCCTGAGTGCCCGCGACAACCGGATGCGTTCCTATTCGATGGCACGAATCAACAGCGACCTGCTCTTTTTGATGCGGAACAAGGTTGCCAAGGTCAAACTGGTCGATCGCACTTTCAACTACGATGCCAGCCGTGCCAGGGATATTTTCCGCTTCATCCTGGAGCATAACCAGGCAACGCATTTCCACTTCGAGATAGCTGCCCACCTGCTCGATGAAGCGACCCTGGAACTTCTGGACAGGGTTCCGACGGGCACCTTCCAGTTTGAAATCGGCGTGCAATCCACCCTTGAGAGCACCCTCGACACTATCGGCCGCAAGGTCAACCTGGCCAGGCTCGAAGAAAATGTGCGCCACCTGCGCAAGAGCGGGCGCATCACCCTGCATCTCGACCTGGTCGCGGGCCTGCCCGGTGATTCCTATCAGAGCTTCCTTGCTTCGATCGACCGGGTGGCCGCCCTCGCCCCGCACCACCTGCAGATTGAACCGGTCAAGATGCTGCCGGGTTCACCACTGCGCGATCAGGCGGCAGAACTCCGCATCCGCCATGATCCGAATCCGCCCTACACGGTTCTGACCAGCCAGGAACTGTCTTTTGCCGATTTGCAGCGACTCCAGGAGATCTGCAGGTTGATCGATTTGACCTACAACAGCGGCTGTTTTCTGACCTTCCTGCAGGAATTAAGTGCAGCAACCGGCTCCTTTGCCACAGGGCTTGCCTGGCTGGCGAAGGAATGGCGCAAGCGGGACTTGTTTCGTTTCCCATTGAACCGCCAGGCGATTTTCCAGAACCTTTTCGACATCGTTCAGGAGCGCGAAGAGGATGCATCGCACAGACGCCTGGTGGAAAGCATTGCCTATGACTATGCCCGCTGCGAACGCATCATCACCAATCGCATTCCAGAATTTTTCGATACCGATCTCACGTCAGCAGAACAGCAATGGGTGCAAGCAACGGTTCAGGAAAAGACCGGGGAGATCAAGGGGCGGGGGATCAAGCTGCAGTACTTTGCGACCATCTTTACAACCATGCGCAGCACAGCGCAACGCACGGTTTATCTCTTCTGCTACTTCACTGAAACCGGGCAGAAGATGCGAATCGAGGAATATCATTTCAGCAAGAGACTGATAGCAGATTAGAGAGCTGATATTTTATGGTTCAATTTCTTCCCTGTCTAAACTGAGGACCATCGCCTTCTTCAAGTTGATATTGTTTCAATGATTTTATAGATGTAAGGAGCCTTGGATTCACTGGAGCGAGCAGTGGATATTGCCGGCCCTTGACATGCAACCTTTTTGCAACCATAATGGAACAAGCTCAAGACAGGGAGGCAAATATGCCAGCATTAACGATTAAAAATATTCCCGACAGCCTTTACGATAAACTCAAAAAAACCGCACAATCCCATCACAGAAGTCTTAACAGTGAGATTATTCATTGTCTTGAAACCGTTCTGGTTCCCCAAAAAATGGACGTTTCAGAAAGGCTGCAAAGAGCTCAAAAGTTAAGGGCTCAAATTCCCGATGGAGCAATCACTTCTGATGACATTGATAACGCAATAAATCAGGGAAGGCCATGATCGTTGTAGATACTAACATTCTCGTTTATCTCTACCTCCCTGCAGAGCACACTCTGAAGGTTGAAGCGCTCCTTGCCCATGATCCTGAGTGGATTGCCCCGACCCTTTGGCGAAGTGAATTCAGAAATGTTTTAGCACTCTATTTGCGCAAAAGATTACTGACCTTTGATCAAGCTCTGGCAATCCAGAATGAGGCTGAGGCGCTTCTGCAAGATAACGAGTTCATCGTAAACTCTCATGATGTTCTGCAACTGGTACAAAACAGCGAATGCTCGGCATATGATTGTGAATTTATCGCTTTAGCTCAGAATATGATCGTCCAAATGATCACAATGGACAAAAAGGTTCTCAAAAACTTTCCAGAGACAGCGATACCTCTATAGCGCTCGAGGTAGCGACCACAGGTGAGCAGGTATGCCGATTCTCAACCGGGCAGCTCTTGCAGCGCCCTGCCACAGATGCCCGATCTGGTTTATTAGATTGTTATGTGGCTTATCAGCCGAAGAAGCAACCGAACTCGTCAATTTCAATTTCTTTCACAAGGCTGGATAGATCGTTATTGTTTTTACTTGGATGGTAAATTTGCCATTTCCCGCTTGCTCTTATCCAATACAGTTGCCAGATATTTTTGGATCTATTGAATTTCAATTTTGCCACGGTCCTTAAGTTTGTAAACGTCGATCCTCCTTTCAACCAATTCCCGGCAATCTTCTTGTACATCTTTGATTTCTATAATGCCTTTAGCTAAAGCTGTCGATACGGCCAGGCCAGGGTCGTTGATAAGTTCATAAAGTTTCCAGAGCTCTTTTGCGGTTACGTTGTGGTGCTCGTGGATCTTTTGGTTTAAGTCCCACACGGTCATTTCAGAATTTTTCCATTTTTGGAAATCTTCGGAGAGTGATTCGAGTGCAAGAGACATTTCTTTTTCGTAGCACTGACCAGCGAGCTGTCGAAGATGTTTTTTTTGTGACTTGGTTAAATCGGTCATTTTTCACCTCACAAGATCGAGAGAGGTTCTAATTCAATTTTATGCAGCACAACGTTCCACTTGAGCCGCGGCCTTCTTCAGGGGGAGGGCCGACAGATGTTCCGGCTGGAACTACCGGCCCTTTTGAAAAATTCGGGGGTTCGCCTGAATAAAGGCTGCAATCCATTGTTCCAGGAAGGATTTTTTGCCGGCGGTCTTCAGATAGCCGTATCCCATGACAGCAATCACGGCGGCGCCCAGGGAATCGACAATCATATCCCACATGGTATCAGTCAACCCGGAAGGATCGTCCCACATTGGCTTCTGCATGGTCATTCCAAAAAACTGATCCATCGAATATTCGAAAATCTCCCACAGAGTTCCAATTCCCATACCAAACAGAAAGGCGAACAGAGCCACGAAGCCCGGCGCCATATGGATTTGGATCTCCTCCTTCTCGTTAAGGACATAGACAAGAAGGAAGCCGACGATGCCGAGCAAGACGCCTGAAGCCGTATGCAGCGCCAGGTCCCACCACCAGAACCGCAGATAATAGCCGCGTACTTCCCCGAGAAAAAGCGAACCGAAAACGAAGACAGTGGCGAGGCATTCGAATTCGGGCGGAATGAACACCTGAAAACGTTTTCCCATCACGAAAGGGGTCATGGTGATCAGGATAATGGCAACAGTCGTGCTCGCCGTCAGCCACTGCTGCTCCCAGAAGGCCAAGCCAGCACCGATCGCCAGGATCCCCTGAAGTATGATCGTCAATCGCTTGTGAATAATTTTTTGCTGCAAAATACTCCTCCCCCATTTCCTCCTGGCTGAAGTTCCGATGGAAGACAAGGGCTAAAGGACAAGCGCTGTTTTTTTGACAACTTACTCTTTTTGCTGGGTTCCCTTATTAAAAGCATCAGGAAACCTGCGAATGATTGCTTGTTCGGTACAGCTCCAGCACTTCCCCGATGTGCAATACATAAATAAGTTATAACAATATGATATTATTCAGTAATTTTTGACCTGTCCCCATGCCGGCCCCTGGAATCGGTGGTT
>JBPPMB010000086.1:0-2155 GCA_051305855.1 Desulfuromonadales bacterium | reverse complement strand
GCGCGAGATCGTTGCCGGCTTCTTCTTCCTTGACCAGGCGACGGGCATAGGAGGCTGCAGCGGCAGTTTCACCGTGCATGACATAGATCTCCGTGAGCGGGGTGCCGAGGGTAAATGCGTTGTTATTGTTCGCCTGGGGCCCGCACATGATGTAGTGGGCAGCGGCTGTCCCTTTGCGCAGCACGATGCACATCATGGAGAGCTCGGTCTGTTCGATAGAGTAGACCAGCGACTGGCCCAGAGCGAGCAGTTCCGCTTCTTCGGCGAGATCGCCGACATCGATGCCGGTGGTGTCCTGCAGCCAGACGATCGGCAGGTTGTCGCGACCGCACAGGGTGACAAACTCGCCCTGTTTGATGAGCCCCTCACGGTAGTGCTTGCCGCCAACGCCGGGGTATTCTCCCCTGGCGTATTCCGGGTAGCCGGGGAAGACACCCTGCTGGTTGCCGATGAAGGCGACCGGGAAGCCGTCGATCTTGGCGATGCCGGTGAAGACTTCGCGCCCGTAGTCGGGTCGGTATTCCATGAATTCGCTGTTGTCGGTCAGGCGCGCCAGGATCTGCACGGCATCGTAGGGACGTTTCTGGTTGGCGGGGAGGAGCATGTTGAGGTCCTCGGCCGGCAGTTTCGGCTCAGCAGGCTCGGCGACCCGGAACATGGTCGGATCGTAAGCGGGCATCATGCGCATGTAGTCCTTGATGCCGTCGAGTACGCCCTGCTCGGTATCATGGGCTTCGCGGAAGTAGGCGGTCTGGTCGAAGTGGGTCTCCACCCGGCCGGGCACCTTGCCCTTGAAGTTCCTGGTCCCCTCGATGAGTGCCTGGGCGGCTTCTTCATCGATATAGCCCTTGGGATTCATGCCGCCGACGATGCCGGCGCCGCCGACAGCGATGTTCGCGTCCTTGTGCGCCAGCAGAATGGTGGGACTGATGCCCTGGTAGCCTCCGCCGGCCGGGTTGGTGCCGTAAATGCCGTTGAGGATCGGTATCCCCAGATGGTTGAGGTCGGCGTGGCGGTAGAAAGGTGCGCCACTGGAACGGCGGCCGGCATAGACGGTCTCCTGCTCCATGAGCTTGACACCGCTGCAGTTGGTCAGCCACACCAGCGGCACGTTCAGCCGCTTGGCCATGTCGGTGACCATGAGAATGTTCTCGGCCTGGCCGGCGATCCAGGCTCCGGCCATGACCTTGTTGTCAAAGCCGATAATCACCGCCCAGCGCCCCTCGATCTTGCCGATGCCGTTGACGACCCCGGTGCAGCCTTCCTCGTTGTCCTGAGGATTGTAGAGGGTATGCAGAGGACACCAGGTGCCTGCGTCGACCAGGTAGTCAAGACGGTCGTAGATGGTCATGCCGCCGCGCTGGTGAATCTTCTCGGCGGGGATGCCGGAATTCCTGACCCGCTGAACTTCCTGGGCGAGAATGTCCTCCTGCTCTTTGACAAGATCAACGTTGGCCTGGGAGCGACGCACTTCACCGTCCCTGAGTTCCTTGCCGATTTCCGGCATTTTTTCGAAGTACGGGCGCAGCGGTGTTTGCTTACGTGACATGGCAGATTCCTTTCTTGCATTCCATGAGTATTTGCGAGTAGATCTCGATTGAACAGAAGAACAAAAAGCTAAATTAACCACTTGAGCCACAGTGGCCACTTTGAAACCCGCGAGCACCAGGGCTTAACTCTTCTTCCGAGATCTCTGTGTCTGGTTGATTATCTCTTGTTGTGCGATTTTGAATGCTTAATCGATGACGACCAGAACATCCCCTTCGCTGACAGCGGCGCCTTCTTTCACCCTGATTTCGGTGACTGTGCCGTTGTCTTCACAGTAGATGGGGGTTTCCATCTTCAAGGCTTCAATGATGATCAGTTCATCGTCCAACTCGACTTTATCGCCCACGGCGATGAGAACTTTCCAGACATTTCCGGCGATTGGTGCAAGCAGTTCAGGCATTGGCTTTCTCCTCTTTTTCTTGTTGTTTGCGGTCTGTTGTGAGGTCTTGTCTTATCCCAGATTTTTCAGCAGGATGGCCGCGGCTACCACGGTTCCAATCACCCCGGCCACGTTCGGGCCCATGGCGTGCATCAGCAGGTAGTTGCGCCGATTGGCTTCCGAACCGACCTTGTGGACGCAGCGCGCCGCCATGGGTACGGCGGAGAC
>JBPPMB010000076.1:0-18457 GCA_051305855.1 Desulfuromonadales bacterium | reverse complement strand
GCAGCAACCGTTTGCCCCGATTTCACCTCCACGGGCACAATTTGGCGTCCCTGATCGATCAGAAGATCGACTTCGTGGCCGGAACGATCTCGCCAGAAGTACAGCTGCGGCTCCTGGCCGGCATGCCAGCGCGCTTTGAGAAACTCGCCGACCACAAGAGTTTCGAAGAGGGAACCATACAAGGGATGCAAACCCAATTGCGCAGGGTCATGAATACCAAGTAACCAGGCAGCCAGCCCGGTATCCAGGAAATAGAGTTTGGGCGTTTTGACCAGACGCTTGTTAAAATTCTGATGATGTGGTTGCAACAGATAGACAATATAACTGGCTTCCAGCACCGCGATCCACGCCTTGGCCGTGTTATGGGTAATACCACAATCACCGGCCAGTCCGGAAAGATTGACAAGCTGACCGCTGCGACCAGCGCACATCCGCAGGAAACGCTGGAAGGTCGACAAGTCACGAACATTGATCAGTTCGCGGACATCGCGCTCGAGGTAGGTGCGCACATAGTTGCCATACCATGCTTGCGGATCATAACCGCGATCGTAGAGGGGTGGATAACATCCCTTCCATAGCATCCCGGGCAGGCTGTCCGGCATCAAACCAGCACCGTCGAGCGCTTTGAGTGATAATGGCAAGAGCGGCAACAGGGCCACACGACCAGCCAATGTCTGACTGACACCGGACATAACACCGAACTGTTGAGAACCGGTCAAAACAAACAAACCGGGCCGATGATCGCGGTCGACTATTCCCTGCAGGTAAGAGAGCAGATCAGGACAATGCTGCACTTCGTCAAAAATAGCCCCATCCGGATACTGGGCAAGAAAACCGCGCGGATCATTCTGGGCAAACTGACGCACATCAAGATCTTCCAACAACACGTATGGCTTGTCAGGACACGCATGCCGCACCAGCGTTGTCTTACCCGACTGACGCGGACCGGTTACAGCAACAACAGGATATTGTCGCAACAGGTCGAGGAAAGTCTTTTCTGCGGTTCTCTTGATAAACATAAAGTGACACTAACGAAGTGTCGGCTAATTGTCAATTGAAATTACAAATAGCCACGAGAGAGGCCAAAGGTCAGTATCTCTCACCTTTCATGCAGATCGTCCTTGGTCTAGGGAACGCCTTCACTGTGTCAATAGTAAAGATTGACTCCCCAAGATTTTTTCAGTCCGGTGATCACCCCACGTCATCTGTCAACCTCGCGACAACATTGAGATTATCCCCTATCCCCAGCCATTTTCCAGCAATAGCCAACGGCGTACACAGAGCCATGGAGACAACCCGGTTATGGCCCATCAGACCCTTGACGAAGCGGTTGGGGAAAGTGCGTATCATGGCGCCCGGATAGTAGAGCGGTGAAGGTGTCTGGTAGAAGACGCTTACCTCGAAGCCCTGTTCTGTCAGGAACCGGCGTGCCGAGCGAGGCGTGAAGAAATTACAGTGCCAGGGCAGAACCCAGGCCCAGTCAGTCTCGAACAGGTAGCGGCCGAGGCAGTCGATGTTCGGCACCACCACCAGCACCACGCCGTCCGCTTTCAGAAAACCACGGATCTTGCGCAGCACCGCTCCCGGGTCGGCAAAATGCTCGATGATATGCCGTAACACAACCACGTCGAACTCCTGGTCGAACCCGGCATTTTCGATATAATCGCAGACCACCTCGATGCCGTAGTTCTCACGGGCGTACTCTGAGCGCACCCTGGACGGCTCCAGCCCTGTCACATCAAAGCCGTGATCGGCATAGACGCGTGTCGTCCAGCCGGTACCGCAGCCGATATCCAGCAGCCGCAGCGGTCCCCTCCCCTTCGCTCGGCGCAGAGCACGGATTTCCTTCTTGATGAAATAGTTGACATAGATGGACTTCAGCAGCCGAGAGTTGAACAGTTCGGCATTTTCGATGCCATCCATCTGTCGGCAATAGAGTTCGGGTATGAAGACCGGGCGGGCGAACAGGAAGGTACAGTCCGGGCAGCGGAAGAAATCTGAATTATCGTCTCCATCCTTATAGATGTAGGTGATCTCGGTGACCGAATTTCCGCAAGATGGGCAGGAGATTGGTTGTGCGGAGCGGCTTTGTTTTTTTGAGAAAGTTTCCAATACGCAAATCCGTATGAAGAGAAATGACACTTGTTGAGAGAGAGACTTCTGCACCCTCCTAGCCGTAACGTGCCTCAGACTTTGGGCTGAACCAGCCTTTGATAAAACCCCGGAAAAAACCGGCACCAAAGCGGCCCATCTCTCTGTGTTGACGTTTCCACGAAAACAGCAAGGGGGCATGACGGCTGCAATTCAGTGCAGACAGCCAAAGTATCGACGCAGAATAACGTCCCCGCAGCCGGGCAAAAGAGATACCAACCGCACCAGGTTTTTTGTAGTTCGGCACCAGCAGCGGCGGATGGAAATAGTTCAGGGCAGGAAGAGGCAGCGCCTTTTTCCCGGACAGGGTAAAGCGAATTACGAATTCGACATCTTCCTGACCAACGAATGTACTCATAAAGCCGCCTAATTGCTCCAGCACATTGCGGCGGTAGGCGGTACAGCGGCTGGTCGGGAAATGCGGATCATGAAAATCATACCCTCCTGGCCACTCGGCAAAGCTGGCGTTGCCGCGCGGCATCAGCGCATCTACATCAGTGTGTTGCTCAAATGCCTGCTCAAGGCGGGTTAAAAAATCGTCTTGTAGAATGACTGTATCGTCATCCAGGAAGAGGACATATTCGCCAGAAGACTGAGACAGTCCGAAATTGCGCGAGTAACCCATGTGGCCGAAATTCTTGTCTAACGGCCAATACCGGATATTCATCCGCTCAGAAAAGGATTCACAAAACTCTCGTCCCGGCGTAGTGCCACCCTGATCTTCAACAAGGATGACCTCAAAACGTTCACGAGGATAATTCTGTAACGCCAGCGAGTATAAAATTCCGCCGAGCAGATCAAGACGGCCATAAAAATTGATGACACAGCTAATTTTGACCGACTCATTCTGTGTCACAGCAAACCAGCCATCGCCGGCAAGTTCAAAGGGAGCAATGTTGTAAGTCTCTTTGAGCAGGATTTCTTTTAATTTATTCAGCAAAATCAACGACCTTTTTCACATTCAGCCTGTGTGGATGATGGTTTCATCTCTGCCATTAACAAGACGCTCGGCAACCTCAACACCCTGCATGAAGGAATGGTCCATATTGCCCACTTCATACTTCCATGCACCGAACCTTCCCCTAGAGTAGACAGCCTGTGCTTCCAGGAACGGCTGGATAACCGCAAGGGCCGCATCCCTGCCGATAGTCGGCACAGGATAGGCGTAAGGCACATCGATAAGATAGCGGCTAACGATGTTGTCCCGATCACTTTCACTGATCATGCCGCTGTTGATCAAACCCTGAATGGTCTCTTCGACAATATCGGCTTTTGCGACCGGCTTGTAAGATGAATAACTCGTTTCACACATGAGGGCTGAGTAGCTCTCGATATCTCCGTCGGGGACATTATAGGGGGAATAGTTATGAAAGTTAGTAACGCGATAGAAGGGGCAGTTATCTTCAGGAAAATACATCCAGCATTTGGTATCTTCCCGCTTTCCTCGCAAACCGATCCCGACCACGTAGACACTGTTATGGACTAGGCTCGCAGCCGCAGCCCGCATATCATCTGGCGCATCGATGCATTTGGAGACAAGTTGATCAAGGGGAATTGTACTGATGAGTTGCTCGTAAGAGTGCTTCTCACCATTGGCAAACGTGACCACCTTGTTGGTAAGATCAACACTGACAAGATTGTGATCAAGGCGGATCTTTTCAGCAAATCCGTGCGCAATGCCGTTATAGATAGCACCGGTCCCACCCCGCTTGGGGAACTTGAACAGGTTGTTCGGCCCCCAGGCAATGTCATCTTTCGCTTCAGCGATGTTTCGTTCGATACGCGCAAGGTCGACTACGCTGACCCGTTCGGCGATCCAGTCCTTGCTCATCAATTCCGGCGGAGTGGCCCAGACTTTGCGGTTGTAGGGATCCATGAAATACTTGACGATTCCTTCTCCGAATATCGCGTCCATCCATTCCTTGAAGTTTTCGGCGGTGGCCGGATCCATTGATAACTTTTTCAGGCCGTTAACACATAAGTCACGGGCCTCTTCGGGAAGATAGCGGACGTTGTTCTGAAAGGGGTAAGGCACCCAATCACCCAGAATGCACACCCAGCTTTCGCGCATGTGTTCATAAAACTGGCCTATTAGAGCAGCTTCGACGACCTGGTCGAAATAGTCGTAGTGGGAGAAGAGGACGTGGCCGCCGATGTCCCAGGTGAAACCGTGATCATCGAGGAAAGAGGCGGAGAGGCCGCCTACGTGACTAGTTGATTCCAAGATTTGCCAGTCAGTGTGGCTTAGTCGGTTTATAACATGAGCTGCACCGAGGCCGGTGGGACCGGCGCCGAGGATGAGAGTTTTCATTGCTGCTTTTGCTCCGCAATTGGATGTGCAATGTGGGTAAGGTTAGCGCTGCATCCGGATAAATATCCCAACCCCACCAAGGGGGCGAACAAAAGCTTGGTGAGAGGGGTAATCTTTAACATTGCAACGAGGCGAGAGAATTTTCGGTCGGAACTTCCCGGATACCAAAGTGGTGAGGGCGTCTGCCAGGATTTCAGCACGGGAAAGCCACACCGAGCCACCAGTTTTTTAAGAGATGAAGGATTGAAGAAATTGTAATGCCAAGGCGGCATCCAGGTCCAGTTCGCATCAAAAATCTTGCGGATGACGCAGTCTATATTGGGTACAACAACCAGGAGTAACCAATTCGGATTGAGTCGAGACATAAAGCTGCGCAGGATTGCTTTAAGGACTTTAAAGTGTTCTAGCACATGCCGAATGACGATCAGATCGAAGTTATCTTCGACATCCAACTCCTCCGTATAGCAGGACAAAACTCGTATGTTGCGTTCCCGGACAACAGCGGAACGGGCTGAATAGGGTACCAGACCGGTTACACGTGCCCCGTCATTGACCCATATCCTAGATATCCAACCGGTACCGCAGCAGACATCTAGCTTGCTGAAGTTATTACGGCCGAGAAGCTTTTTTACATGAGAGACTTCTGGTATAAAGATCAATTTTTCGTGGAGGGACTGGAAGATGTTGATGTGTAAAAGTTCGGCATCGATCACCGATTCCATCTGGCGCTCGTTCATTTCAACCATAGGTTTCGGACGCATGAATTCAAAAGTACATCCCCTATAGCGGTAAATAAAAGAATCACCGTTGACAAGCTGATAGCGATAGGAGACTGAATCGGCCGTTTTACCGCATGCGGGGAATCCATATGGCTCAGCAAAAGAGCTATAGTGCTCAAGCATTCGGATGCTTCTCGCTGGTGAGGTTTTGTCGTGCTTGCCATAGGATTTTCAATGCCAACATGGCCCCGCAGCACAACGCTAGTGGTAAAAGCCAGATCTTTGTTAAGGAAACTCTTGAAACCATCAGTCTTTCTGTCGCACCATCAAAGCAATAATTCTTGCGCACAAGGAAGGCGTGCGGAACAATAAATCCACTTCCCGCACTAACGGCGCAGTCGTAACCGGTTAGAAGTATGTTTAAGGAGGTTTTTAGCTGACGCACAGGAGAATCACCGGAAAGCGAGAAACTCACAAACTTCCTGATCCATAGGTGCGAACGGTAGGCGCCGGCCCGTTCTGCCGCAATCGCCAAATCAACCGTCGCGGATGGCGCGGCTTTAACTATGGCAGCAAGTGCAGACTCAATTTCAGACTGCGATCCAGTACCAAAGACCAGAATTTTGCGACAAAAGCCAAGTGCAGCGGCTGGTACTCCACCGTCCACCCCACAAGTAGGAATACTCGCATCAGACAAGCGCGGCGCTCGGCCGAAGCGCTGGTGGACGAAATCGTCGAATGCAGTTGTCAGACACCACTCGAACTGAGATTCGCCAAGCAGCCTGAAGAAGACTGCAGCGGACTGACCCCGAACACATACGCGAAAGGTCGCACTCCAACGGGCAAACCCGGTCAAATGTTTCCCTGCAAAAAGCAAAGAATTACGCACATCGAAATATAACCCCGTCGGAGAGTACCCCTTCTCAGCACCATGAAATACTTTCGATTTCAGCGCTGTTACGACCCGGTATCCCGCATGCCGAGAACGATAACAGAAATCCACATCATCCCAATGAAGAAAATAGCGTTCATCAAGTATCCCGATACTCATGAAAACCTCTCGACGCACCAATGCAGAGCAAGCGGGCACATAATCAACGTCAATTTGTGTCAGCTGTGAGCCGGATGGGTAAGGTTCGTAGCGAAGATGGGGTTTCCAGGAGAGTGATTTTAGATCGACAAATGCACCGGCCTCGACAACCTGCGACTGCTGTGCGGGGTTGAGAATGCAGGAACCTGCGATACCGATAGATACATCGTCGGTCATTACGGATAGCAATGCAGTGAGTGCCTTAGGGTCAACCTGTGCATCGTTATCTAGTAGCCAGATGAAATCCTGCTCAAAGTTATCAAGCGCATAGAGGATGCCTGTATTGAATCCGCCCGTACCGCCAAGGTTTTCGCTGTTTTCGATCAAGATCACCGACAGGGGATGTTGCCGAATAGCCTCAGCCGTCCCGTCGGTGGAGGCATTGTCTACCACAATTATATTAGTGCTGGCGCAGCAGATAACGTAAAGAGAGTCTAGCAGGTTGAGGACGTCTACCCACTTATTCCACGTGACTATGACGATGGAAACGCGAGGCGACATCAGGGGAACTCCGGATCCTTCGACCTGTGTTTGAGCGCGGCGAGCAACACCGGTGGCAGGAAAAGAAGGGCGAGCAGTTTACCTAGAACGACAGCCGAAACTGGCTTCCAAATTGCGTACAGGTCAATTGATGAGCGGCGGAACATCCCTGTCGAAATATCCCAGTCGTAAACTCGTACAGCGAAGTAGCTTAAAGGTGATGCCCCCTTCAAATCTGTATTGACGATGCATCCACCGCGTTTCAGCATCCTCATCCCCACTCTCAGGTATTCACGAATGGTGGCGGGCACATGATCATCGTAGGTTAGCAGAGAGTCGGCTGCAATCCCCTCCACAAGTGTCAGCCGGTAACTCTGTATGACCAATACGACCTCTGCCACCCCTGCAACTTTTAAGGCAGAGACAGCAGTCTCAATCGCATTAACCTCCCCCGTACCAATCAAAAATACAAGCTTTTCGGCACGAAGGCCCAATTCGGCTTCGATCGGCAAGGCGGCTTCGATTTGGACAAGATCCGCCTTACCGAATCGACCAGCAATGAAATCTGTAATCCCTTTGAACGTGAGTCGTGCAAAACCTTTGCAGCCGGACAACCCCATTAGCAGCGATATACGCAGGCAACGTGACAAATTGCCGAAGAGAAAGAAAGGCAGGCTCGCGTTGGATGCATGTTTGGCTACGGTAAGCAGAGGGTTTCTGACACCGTAGTAAGCATAGATGTTGGGATTGCGCTTTTCAGTAAAAGGAGGGTGATAGACGATGGCATCAGAAACAACCACAACACGATAACCGTGTTGCTTTAGACACAGTCCAAAATCTGTGTCCTCCCAGAGAAAGCAATAACGAACGTCGTGCAATCCGGTTGACTGCAGCGCACGGACATTGATGAGTGAACCCCCGCCGCCGGAGGCAATGAAATCTGTTTCAATTAATTTTTCCAAAGAGGGATTGGAGACGTTACAGTTTTTAGCGGTAATTATGCCGGTTCGCAGATCAACTAGAGCGCCAGACTCAACCACAAGGTTACGGTTGTATGTGTTATAAATCACGCAACCTGCAACACCTATCTCTTCGTTTCCGTTCAATGCATTCACCAGATGTCGCAGCGCATCAGGTGCAACCTCAAGATCTGAGTCGAGCACCCACAGGTATCGGTACTTTTTCTTTTGCAACAGATGCTGCAACCCTTTGGTCATGCCGGCTACAAAGCCAAGGTTCTCTTCAAGCCGAATATACTCAACTGGGAAATTCCGCTCGACATCAGAAAGGTCTTCGTCGGAGTGGTCATCCAAGACCAAAACTTCAAACGGCTGGTAATCAGAAAGAAAAAGCGATTTAAGGAGGCGAAACAAATCCTCCTTGCGGTTGTGGACAACAACCAGAACGCCGACTGCGGGACTGGCTTGTTCAGAAATTGACAGTGGTGATTTTTCGACAAACTCAGTCATATTAGTACTTGGTAGATTGCCTGGTCAATCGAGTGGGTAGTCTTCGTGGAATCCCAAATTGCCCTTGATGCCATCATAGATAGCTGTTTGGATGACTTTGGCCCGGCTGAACTTCAGGCAAGCGACAGAGACAATTAAAGAGAGTGCTGAATATACGATGACATTAAATAAAAAAGTAGCTTTATATCGTGCAATGAAGTTGTATTCGAAATAAATCTGGTTACGAACTTGATAATATGACTTTCCATCGTGATCAGCGAGAATCAGACCTAAAAAGGGTCTACTCATCATTGATGAAGAGTAATTTTCGACAATATCATCCATCCCCAAATCTGTGCATGCAAAAATTTTTCCACCTGCCGACAAAAATCTGTTGGTATATTCAATGTCGTCGTAATATAAAATCAGCGAACTTTCAGGAAAACCGATCCTGTCACAGACAAGCTTGTGAAACATAAGTCCTGCATAAGCTGCTAAGCCATAATCGACAGTACCAGTCACATCGATAATCTTTTTTTTAGATGTCAATATTTTTTTTAAATGGCGCTGGAAAAAGTTAAATGCGTTGAGTCCGAGAACACTTTCCTCCTGCATCCAGTGATCATGTTTATCAAAAATTGATTTCAAACAGAGAATTTGGCTATTACGATTTGGAATCACTGCATTGAGGGAGTTTCCATACCTAATGTTTATCTCGATTAACCGCTCCAATAACTTATTGATTGTTTCAGAACGCGGCACAGTATCATCGTCAAACAACATGATATATTCGGCTTCGAGAGAAATGGCATATTGTATGCCAGTTGAAAATCCACCAGCAGAGCCAATATTTTTTTCTTGCCTAAGTACAACGGCTTTATTGAAACCAGCTTGGCAACATGCAGCTGAAATATCGCTTCTGCTGGCATTATCAACCACAACCACACTGACAACCCGCGCTTCCTTCTCAAGGTGATCGAGAAGCACCTTGAGGTAAGACCAACGGTCTCCGTATGTCACGACAACAGCGCTTATCAGGGAATCTGAATTTGTATTGTCTTTCACTTTAGTCACTACCAAGGATTATTTATTCAAAAAGGGTTTTGTCATAAAGAGCGTAAATTAGATCTTAGTGCCATTTTGAGTAGTAGAGAAGTTAAGTTATTAAAAATACTTTCGGCATAGGCGTGACATCCTAGCGGAAAAGCCGAATTTTCCTTTACTAATTCTGAGATAATCATATCCAGAACCAGGGAAAACTGTTTTGGAAACCTTGTTCAATATTTCACAGTATTTGACAAGTGAATTATCATCAATTTCAAGTTTTAAAGAAGATAAAATCCGAAAAATATTTTCTTCATACCCACCAACCCTCAACAAGCCCTTCAATCGACTATTATTCAATTCGTCTAAAAAATTAACTGCGCTTTTAAAAATAACAAATTCAATTTCTAGGTCATGATCAACACTCCACTCAAGATCGATAAATTTCCCATCATCTTGATCAATAATAAAATTTGACCAATTCGCGTCAAAAAATAAACCGGGTAACTTTCCGTTAGGCTTTTGCACAGATTTCAATGCAGATTTCCATCCTGAACATAACTCATAAAAATAGCTAAAGTCATTTTTTTCATACAGACTACGCAGTAAAAAATAATATAGAGAATATCCATTTATCCACTTATCACGCGTAACTGATAAACGAAGTCCATTCTCTTCGATGCATTGGCCACCTTGCTGAAGTGACTTTATACTGAAAATTGAGCCATTTTCTTCGCTATAAAAGTGCGTGCTTGTCCTAAACTTCTGTTTACGCTCATTATTGAAGATAACTCCAAGGCTATCCATCTCTAGACTAGAAGCTTGATCATCTGTGGCAATAACTAAAAATGAATTTGAAAAGTTGGACAGAAACCCGTTTTTTGAAATTTCCACTATGGCAAGTGCCTCGTTGAATAAAGGCTCCGTAGTGGATCGGCCATCCCTCATGATGCTGCGCGCAACAAGTTCGCCAGGATTTACCGTGTTCAAAAAGTCCTCAGATAAAACACATGCTGGTAGCTTGTAGTCCGGGTAGGGGAAGAAAAAAGAAACTTTTGAAAACTGTCTGGAAAGCATTGAGTTCAGCTCGCCGTATCCGAATGTTCTCACATCGACCTGCTTTCGGGGATAGCCTTCAATGCCATCAAACATAATTCCTGTGTGATCCTCGGCAGCAGATGAGAAGTATTTCAGCCCAAACTGATTTTCGATCGCCAGAACCAAAGAGCCATTTTGGACAAGAGGTTTCTTCAAGTAACTAAGAAAAGCAGCATAAGGGTCATTCCCTGAAACATACATTGAAGCATATTCCAGCACCCCAATACAGACAACCAAATCAAAATCGGCAACAAATGCAAGATCAGCATACGAAGCGCAAACGACCTTAACATTATCCTGTCCACGCGTCCTCAATCTGGTCAACTTTGCCCGTTCGTAGCTACCTTCAACCGCTATAACCTCAGCGGATGTTTCTCCGAGAAAACGGGTAATGGCGCCACATCCAGAACCAACTTCTAAAACTCTTTCCGTTCCATTAAATGAAAAACCTTTGAGCAAATTCGACCGAAGGTTACTAAGATGGTACTGTGATGGCCAATCTTTGATATTGGACTCAAGCTCAATTGAGCCAGAGGACAGATCCTCTACTTGTTCAAATATTTTTTGCAGATAAGACTCAGCTGAAACACCATCGGAATAGTTAACAGTGGGTAAATTTGGAGAAAACCAAACTCCGTCTCCACTCAACTCAAGAGCGTTTTTAATCAAGTATTTCATCTGTTTTTTCCCAATCTCGTCTATTCGAAATTCTCCACCGATGCGGGACAATAACTTTACATAGATTTAGATCTGGCACCTTCTTTCCATCAAAAAAATCTGATATCCGGACATCAAAAAAAAATGCTTGCGGAACATAATCCAGTATTTCAGTTTTATGCAAAAGACACAGATTTACTGTATATCGCCCAGGAACGAGAGATGCCCCTTCAGAAAAACATTCTATCCGTCCAGCTTGAGGTAAATATTGCGGGAATTCATCAGAAGCTGAAGATTCGAATCTTAAAATTCCAACTCCAGCATCGTTGTATATCCCAACATGAATATGAACGTCTTTCATTCTCTTACACATTTCATACTCAACGCAGATTTTAAGCTGTTCACCCAGTGAAAGAACCCTGACGTGTTCAATTTTATCATCGACAAGATATGCGTCCTTAATGACAGCTTGACAATTTAAACTTGCCACGCGAGCTTTATTTGATCGAGCCAGATCCGGATTTTCTAGATATCTCTCAATACATTGGTCTATCCTACCAGTCACAATGACCTTCCCAATATCAAACAGAACCCCCTTGTCACACAATGAGGCGATTGCCGCCATATTATGACTAACAAACAAAACCGTCCGCCCCTCTTTGCCAACCTCATCCATCTTCCCCAAGCACTTCTTCTGAAACTGCGCATCCCCTACCGCCAGCACCTCATCAACTATCAAAATCTCTGGTTCCAAATGCGCTGCAACAGCAAAGGCCAATCGCACATACATACCTGAGGAGTAACGCTTCACCGGTGTATCAAGAAATTTTTCTACTTCAGCAAAAGCCACAATTTCATCAAACTTACGTTTAATGTCAACTCTTGACATGCCGAGGATCGCACCATTCAAAAATATATTCTCTCGCCCGGTCAACTCAGGATGAAAACCGGTTCCCACCTCAAGTAAACTGGCAATACGACCATCGATCTCGATCCGCCCCGAAGTCGGCTCGGTGATGCGTGACAGAACTTTAAGCAGCGTGCTCTTCCCCGCCCCGTTGCGGCCGATGATACCGACGCGGTCACCACGCTTGACCTCAAAATTTATATCTTTTAAAGCCCAGAATTCTTCTTGGGTGTCCGTTAAAGGTGAAACGTTAGACGTAAAAGGTGAAGAAAACCTCCTGGCCAGACTCTTCGCCCCATTGGTGAGGACGTCGCGCAGGGCAGTGTAGCTCTCCTGTCTCTGGTGGCTAATGAGGTAGGACTTGGAGAGATTTTCGACTTTTATGACTGTGTCGGACATCAGAATCTCGTTAAATGTGAAACGTCAAAAGTTAAAAGTTGAAAGCAAAACAATCGCAAATCATTTCACAAACTTATTTGCAGGCCCTCAATTATGTTACCTCTCTTATTTTTACGACCCTCGCTCCTTTTCACGCGTTTCACGTTTTTCGTTTTACATTTTCCGTTTCACGTTTTACATTTTCTGTTTCACGTCACACGTTTTTGCCGATCGCTCGTGAGAGTCCGTAGAGCATTTTCGTTACGTTTGTCAGGTTGATTAACAAGTCCGCTGACCTCTCTTGATCCAGATAGCCAACCATTTTAGACAGCTCTATTTGTGTATCCAATTCACTCGCAGAACCTTGAGCAATACTTATGAACTGCAAAAATTCTTTATGACCTTTTCTGCCGGCGCCTTCGGCAATATTGCTTGATATTGAGATTGCGGCTCGACGCATCTGCGAAGACAATCCGTAACTTTCACTTTTTGGATAGTCCGCCGTTATCTCATAAATATCTTTTGTCAATTGCATCGACTTCTGCCAAACATCCAGCTTTCTGTGCGGTCTAATGTCCATATCCCCTCCATAAATACAGTTAAACGTTAAAAGTTACAAACAAGACAAACAAGACAAACAAAACAATCTCACTTATGCCCTTTCTGTTTTTACGATCCTCGCTTCTTTTCACGTTTCACGTTTCACGTTTTACGCCATCATCCCTAGATGATGTCTGCAAACTTCTTCTCCGTCATTCGAAAATAATATACCCCATAAACCAGCAATACCGCCACCACCGCAAGAGACAAGCAGAAGCCGGGCAGGTAGATGTTAGACTCGCCGCCGAGGATGGCCCAGCGGAAGCCGTCAATGACGCCGACCATGGGATTGAGCGAATAGAGCAAGCGGTACTGCTCGGGGACGATACTGCTGGAAAAACCGACCGGCGAGACGTAGAGCCCGAACTGGACGATGAACGGCACTATGTAGCGGAAGTCACGATATTTTACATTCAATGCCGTCAGCCAGAGCCCTATACCCATCGCAGCGGCAAAAGCAATGGCAATGAAAAAAGGAAGTGTCACTATGCGCAGAGAAGGCCAATATTGATACCAGGCCATGATAACCACCAAAATTACCGAGGAGATCAGAAAATCAACGAAGCTGGTGATCACAGAACTGACAGGGATAATCATACGCGGGAAGTAGACTTTGGAAATAAGTTTTTCATTGCCGATCAGGCTGTTGCTTGCTTCACTGAGAGAATTGGAAAAGAACTGCCATGGCAGCATCGCGGCGTAAACCATAATTGCGTAAGGTGCGGCGCCTTCCGAAGGGAACTTGGCCAGCTTGCCGAAGATCACGGTAAAAACGATCATGGTCAGCAATGGCCTTAAAATGGCCCAGGCGACGCCAAGCACGGTTTGTTTGTATCGCACCAGGATATCGCGCCAGGCAAGAATATAAAAAAGCTCGCGGAAGCGCCAAAGATCGCGCCAGTAATGGCGTTCGGTGCGACCGGCTTCGATGATCAGCTTTGGCATGAGATTCTTTAAACGTTAAATGTTAAATGTAAAATGTTAAAAGTACTTTTCACTTTTCACTTTTCACTTTTCACTTTTCACTTTTCACTTTTCACTTTTCACTTTTCACTTTTCACTTTTCACTTTTCACTTTTCACTTTTCACTTTTCACGTTTCACGTTTCACGTTTGACCAGTCTAAATTAGACCGTAATGTATGTTGAAAAAATGACCATCACCACCCAAACCAACCCGACCAGAAACAACATCGGATCTTTCAGCAGCGATTCAGTCGGATCGCCACTGCCGCCGCTTTTGATCAGCATCATATAACGAAACAGACCGAAACAGCAAAGTGGTACTGTGAATACCAGCTTGTGTTTGGTGATCACATACAGGGTGTAAGTGACAAGGACCGCCGCACCGGAGATGCACATGAAGCTTTCAAGGGTGTTCACTGTATAAACGGCGAGAGATTTGCGATGGTCGCCGGCGGTTGTGCCGAGCGATATTTTTTCTGCCAAGCGCTTACCGGCACTGAGGAAAATTGCCAGGAACAGAACACTCAGGAACAGCCAGTCGGAAATCACAATCCCGAAAGCCGCCCCACCGGCAAACAGGCGGAAGACAAAGCCAGAGGCGATGCAGAAGATGTCGAAGACCGGTTGGTCCTTGAGCACAATAGAATAGGCGATAGAGAGGCCGAGATAGGCCAGTAGCCAGACCATGAAGGTGGTCGGGAGTTGCAGAGATAGGAGAATTGCCGCTATACAGAGTACGCAACCGAGCAGAATGGCCTGGGCTGTTGATACGGTACGAGAAGCAATCGGTCGGTGCTGTTTGCGGGGGTGCTGGCGATCCTGCTCTGCATCTTTGAGGTCGTTGAAAATGTAGGTGGAACTGGAGGCGAGGCAGAAGATAGCGAAGGGCAGCAGTCCTTTCTGCAGCACACCTGGAGCGAAGAGGACACCGCCGAGAAGCGGCGGGAAGAGCAGCATCAGGTTCTTCAGCCACTGGTGCGGACGCAGCATAACTAACAAAGCCTTAATCTTCATAAGCTTTCGAGCTTCTTGATGAAAGTCTGCGCCGCGCCGCGGTAATGTGCTTCAGTAGGCGCTTTTGCCAGGGCGGCACGGAAGGATGTGAGTGCCGCCATCTTGTCGCCCATAGCCAACTGCAATTTAGCGATCCGGTAGACGGTAAAGGCGTTTGGTCGCAGACGCTGTTGTTCCTCCAGCCAATCCAGGCTTTCCTGCTGAATGGCCAGGCGCAAGTCAGGAGTTTCCACGCGGTCTATACGCTGATCGTTAGTGCGCAGCAGCGCCTGGAGTACATCATAATATTTCTTGGGGTTCATATTGAGGAGCGGCAGGAGAATGGCACGCGCCTCTTCCACCTCACCACGGGAGAGAAGAACTTCGGCCAGGTTCATATCGTCGTTAATGTAGCCGGTGGTATTGCTTCCTCCCTGCATCCCAACCAAAACTTCCTCTGCTTCGGTCGACCTGCCCTTGCGCAGCAAAGCTGATGCCAGTTCGGTTTTAGCAGCAGAAAAATCAGGACTCTTGGCCACGGTGTCCTGATAAAGCCGCAGATTGTCCTGCCAGATCCAGGATCGGTGCAGCGTTGTCGCGAAAAAGACCAGCAGCAGCGCTGTCAGGGCCAGATCCAGGCGACGGCGATGTTGAACAGCAACCAGCGACTGCAGGCGCAGAATCGTGAAGGCGGCCAGGGGCGCAAACAGGGCGGCAGAAGTATAGAGGTAGCGCTCGGCGAGGGGTGTCCAGGTCATGTTGCCAAAGACGACCAAGAGCGCCGGAGAGAGCACGCAGAAGGCCATTATTCCGAAGGCGCCGACGACATCAGCACGCCAGAGTAGGTAAAGGAGCAGTGCAACCAGGAGTATACCGGCGAGCACGTACCAGTCGGAGATCTTGATAATGCCAAAATTCAGCGGCCAGGGTATTAACAACTTCTTGAAATAGAAACCGTAGACCTTGAAGGCAACGCGCACCTTGTTCAACAGATCATAATCACCGCCGGTGACACCCTTGAGGGCGGTACTGATGCCGCTGTCCCGGGCAATGGCCAGATGGCGCAGGACAAAGTATCCAGCTATCCCCGCCGTCGGCATGAGCAGCATCCAAAAGCGACGTCGCAGCCGATTCTGCAAAGCTGCTGGTCCCGGATAAACCACGATCAGCCAGAGCAGGCCGGGCAGGATAAAGACCGCCACTTCCTTGGCCAGGCAAGCCAGAAGGAGCGCTAGCCCGCCATACAGGGCCGTCAGGTGCCGTCCCGATGACAGTGCCAGCAGCGTCAACCACACGGCCAGCAGCAGAAACACGGCCATCAACGGGTCGGTTCGGCCGCTGATCCAGCTGACCGACTCGGTGGCAATGGGATGCAGGGCAAAGAAGAGCGCAGCAAACAGGGCCAACCCCTTCTCTTTAATGCCCCAGTGAGAGAGCAAACGCCGGGTAATAGCAAAGACCAGCAGGGTACAGACCAGATGCAACAGGATGTTTTCCAGGTGCATGAAAGAGGGGATTGATCCCCACAGGTCACGATCAAGGGTGTAGCTGAGAATGGTCAGTGGGCGGTAATAATAAGAACCGCTACGAACGAAGAGCCGCTGCAAGTCGAGCAGACCGGACTGGTCAATATTTGTGATCATCTTCAGGTCATCGACCGAATTGTAGCCGGCGGACAGACTCGGATAGTAGGCGAGCAAAACCGCCAGGGCCAGCAATGACAGGCAATGCCATGTCTTCAAGCGCATGAAGACTCTCCGCTTGAGCGCACCAGATCCAGGAAGTACTCCTCGACATCCCGGCGGCGCGGTTCGATCAGGTCGAAGGAGCCGCCGCTTTGCAGCAGGTCGGCGGCAAAACCGTCGTAACGATCCCGCGGGACAAAGACCTCGCAGATATCATCACCGCAGGTCACGCCCTCGAAAGATCGCAGGGTTTCAGCAGCCAGCCCACGCACCCGGCAGAAATAACCGTCGATCCCTTCGCGCAGCAGTTCACTGACCACCCTTTCCTGCTGAAAGACGCCATCGATAATCACGCCGATCCGGTCACAGACCCGTTCGGCGTCGGCGGTCACGTGGGTGCTGAAAAATACCGTTTTGCCCGCTCTTTTCAGGCCAAGGATGATGTCCTTGACCAGGGCCCGGCCGATCGGATCAAGGCCGCTCATCGGTTCGTCGAGAATATACAGATCAGGATCGTGCAGCAGAGTCTGGGCAATACCGAGACGCTGCACCATGCCCTTGCTGTAACCGCGGATCGGTCGTCCCGCCGCCGCAGTCAGGTCGAGCAGCTCCAGCACCCGCTCGCTTTCCGTGCGGATAGCTGCTTTTGGCATGGCAAAGGCCTCGCCAACGAAACGGAGGTATTCACGGGCGGTCAGGAAATCATAGAATGCCGGGTTTTCCGGAAGGAAACCAACTTTGCGACGAGCCGCGGGATCCTCTGATGAAATACCGAAGATACGCGCTTGCCCGGCACTGGGTCGGATCAGGCCCATCAGGATCTTGATGGTGGTACTCTTGCCGGCACCGTTCGGGCCGAGAAAACCAAAGACCTCGCCAGGGACGATCGTGAGGGAGAGGTCGCGCAGCGCATCAACCTTTTTGCCGCGTTTGCCCCGGTAGCTCTTCTGCAGGTGGGATATGCTAATCGGTGCGGTGGTCATGTTCATAACTCACTTAACGGAAGAGGGAGCCGGAGACTCATCGACAGTTGACCGGCGCGGCGGGGCGAAAGCAAACTTGCTGGTCGTGCGGACCTGTGCGTTTTCATCCAGGTAGAACTCGCCACCGTACAGATCGATCGGTACGGTCTCCAGATAACCTTCTTTGAGCAGAATATCGATATTTTCCGGGAGCCGACCCCGTTCCCCGGCGTAGCGATCACGGGCCTGCTCGAGCATCAAAACGGCTTTAAAGGTCTCGATTCTGACCTGCAGAGTCTGCTTGACTGCCGGTGTTCGGGCGCTCTTTTCGAGAGTCTGCAGATAGTCGATGGCCATTTGGGTCTCACCCGCCTCCTGCAGATAGCGACCAGCCAGCGATTGGAAAAGGGTTGCGTCCGAGAGTTCTCCGGCACGCATATACATTTGCGCCGCCTTCTCCTTGTCGCCAAGGAAATAAGCGTAGTTGAAACCGGCGAAGAAGGGCAGCTGCCAGTCCCATGTACGGTACCACATACCGTATTCAAGTAGCTCTGTGGCCAGCTGGTACTGACCCACATCCCAGACCAGGATCGATTGGCCGAAATAATAGCCGTCCATATTGTAGGGGTCAAGACGCAAGGCGGCGTGAACAGCTCGCGACATGGCGGGATAATCAGCAGCGAGCTGCAGTTTGCCGGGATCAGCCACATCATCAGTTATCGTCCCATAATAAAGGATGATCCGGCCCAGGATATTCGCACCGAGGAGTTGCTGGTAATCGGGTAAAAGCAGTTGAAGCACCGCGGGATGAGGGATCATGCCGAGTTTTACCGCATAGGGTTTTTGCGCCATGCTCCGGGTAAAGGGGCCGAGGATAACCAGGTAGACAGCCAGCACGCAGAGGGCAGATGCGACGTAGCGTTTCATAGCCAAGTTATCCGAGTTCCCGGCGTGAATAGACAGCAGCGGC
>JBPPMB010000066.1:0-7482 GCA_051305855.1 Desulfuromonadales bacterium | reverse complement strand
AGTCGCGGCGATTGCTTGATGGACCTTTACGGCTCTTACTGCGACAAGGTGGAAGTCGTGAAGACGGTCGAAGACTTAAGCCTTGTCGTCGAAGACCTGCTGCGCGATATCTATGCCGACCAGGCCCACCCAATTGACCGGAAGCTGCTGCGCGAAGCCAAGGCCGCGGAAAGCGATGCCCCTGAGAATTATTATCGACGTGGCACAAATTCCGGCAGCGGGCCGAATTTCGATCCTGAAGGACGCAGTCATTGGTGACTATCTTGTTCAAGAAGCATAATGGAGAGGAGCTAACACGATTCAACAATAAGGAGGCTGCAAATGGAAGAAAGAGCCGATGTCACCAAATTTAAAGGCAACCCCGTTACTCTGGTTGGTCCCACACTCAAGGTCGGCGACAAAGCCCCAGATTTCAAAGTAGTCGATGCGGATCTGAACCCAGTATCTCTCGGCGACTTCAAGAATATGACCAAGATCATCTGTGCTGTTCCGTCTCTTGATACCCCTGTCTGTGATATAGAAGCTCGCAGGTTCAACCAGGAAGCAGCCCAGCTTCCAGACAATACGGTTGTTCTGGTCATCAGCGCGGATCTGCCATTTGCGCAGAAACGCTGGTGTGCAAGTGCCGGAATTGATCGAGTCAAAGTTCTCTCCGATTATCAGGGCCTCGACTTTGCCCTTGCTTATGGCGCTTTGATCAAGGAGTTAAAGCTGCTATCTAGATCAATTTTTGTCGTGGATGCTGATAATACTATTTGTTATATTCAGCATGTTCCCGAAATTACTGAAGAGCCGGATTACGCTGCGGTCCTTGATGCCGCTAAGGGCGAGATCGCTATCACGCAGATACCTGGTGATGGCGTTTGTGGAGGCTATTAGGCTCTTTTTCCTTTCACGACCTAATCCGAGCATACTTAATAAATATTGAATGGAGACAGCATGACGTGCGATAGCAAGGATCATAGTAAACACATGTGCGCCCTTAAGGCGCAAGGACTAGAAAGTTGCATTCAGGACCATTCAAATAATCCGACTGTCGAATGCAAGCACTGTGGGGCCAAAGCCAATAGTATTAAAAATGTGTGCGCTGCTCATTTGGCTGCGGAGGCGCCGAATGTGGAAGGTGGCCATGGTAGTGTCAACCTTGATGAAATAGGGAAGCCACACGCAGGACCCAAAAAACTGGACTAGGATGCTGTCGGACTTGACAGCCCTAGCGGGAGATTAGCTTTTTGATGCCAGATTTATTGGAATTTAATAGATAATAGCAGGGCTATTCGTCGAAAATTGCGGTAAAATAGATCGACAAGCCAATCTCGCCGTAGGTTTTGTTAAGCCTACAGTCTCCTTGTATAGTGGTTGGGGTTTGAGTCAGCCGTCAAGTAAGTGCGTCACGCATTGTGCACCCCCAAAAGCCTTTCGTCTGCAGAGAAGGGTGGCTATTACTAACGCATGAGTGGTCATGCTGCTCAGCAGCACAAGTCGTAACATCCCGATACGTTTTTGTTTGTCGCCCGGAGTTTTCGAATCACCACGAAATAAGGGGGAAAGTCTTGAGCCGAATACTGCTTGCACCAAGCCGGTACATCCAGGGCCCTGGTGCCATCACCGAAATTGGCGTTCACGCTGCCCCGCTTGGGGACTGTGCTTTTGTCATCGGCGGCAAAACTGCGCTGTCGATCTGTGGAGAGGCCATAGCCGCAAGTCTTGCTGAAAAAGGGCTCTCATGTCACCAGGATCTGTTCAGAGGGGTGTCTTCCCGTAAGGAGATTCTTCGCCTCTCCGAACTTGCCACTTCTCATGGGACGAACATTATCATTGCTGTGGGCGGTGGTGCCTCTATTGATGCAGCCAAGGCGGTTTCACATGAGATGAATCTGCCCGTCATCGTTGTTCCCACCACGGTCGCAACCGATGCACCTGGCTCCGCCCTGTCAGTCGTATATACTGAGGATGGCGTTTTTGAGAACTACCTTTCCTTGCGCAGAAACCCCGATTGCGTCCTCGTCGACACGACCATTATTGCCAACTCTCCAGCAAAATTCCTGGTGGCCGGGATGGGTGACGCTGTCGCTGGCTTCTGGGAATCGGGAACCTGCGCGCGTAGCGGTAAAACAAATTCTTTTTCTGGAGGAAAGACGCCCACGCTGGCGGTACTTGCCCTTTCCCGGCTCTGTTACGAAACTCTTCTGGAATCCGGTCTCCAGGCAAAGCTTGCCGTGGAAAGGAACATGGTAACCCCTGCTGTGGAAGCAATCGTCGAAGCCAATACTCTGCTTAGTGGGCTCAGTTCTGAAAACGGTGGTCATGCGGCAGCCCATTCTATTCACAATGGCTTGACGACTCTCCCTGCAACCAGGCAAAGCCTCCACGGCGAAAAAGTCGCTTTTGGCTTGCTTGCCCAACTGGTCATGGAAGGGCGTTCTCCCAGCGACATTCAGGAAGTCCAGGGTTTTTGCTTTAGTGTCGGCTTGCCGATTTGCCTGGAAGAACTGAATCTGCCTAACCCTTCGCTTGCTGAGATCAAGCAAGTTGCGGAAACTGCAGTTGCTGATGGGGAAACTATCCATGCGACATGGTTTGCCGTAACAGCAGAGATGGTTGAAGCCGCAATCTGGATCGCTGATGCCCTCGGCATGGATTATAAAAAGACCAAAAAGTGCTGATGTCAGCCGTTCTCTGAGAGCACACGAATGATGGACTGGCCTGCGTGATGGATAATTCAATGGAAAACAACTCCCCAAAACTGGCCGAACAACTTTTGTCAGGGGCAAAGTCGAAAATTTGAATCATTCCCGTGAAGAACTTGAGGAATCGAGAAACCAGTATGCGTTCCTCTACGATTTTGCACCGGTAGGGTACTTTACTTTTGATCGTAAGGGGGGCATCTGCGCTGTTAATCGGACGGGAGAAGAGCTGTTAGGGCTCGACCGTTCCGTCCTGATTGGTTTGAACTTCGAGGATTTCGTCGCTGATGAAGATTGCTTCATCTTCGCCAAATTCATTCAGACTGTTTTTGCCAGTCGGGAGAAGGAAACTTGCAGACTTCGGTTGGAGAAGCAGTACCCTCAGCCGTTGTCTGTCCGGATTGAGGCCTTGGTGGTCAAGTCTGGTGAAGAGTGCCTTGCCATACTCGTCGACATTACTGAGCGACAACGTGCGGAAAAGGCGCTTGCCGAGAGTGAATCTACTCTGGCAAAGGCCCAGGCCATGACCCATGTCGGTTCCTGGAGTTTCAACCCTGTCAGTGGGAAAATGCTGGCTTCTGCAGAACTGCTGCATATCATGCGTCTGCGCCCCGAGGAAACCACCCAGCAAGCGTTCGCCAGTGTGGTTCATCCGGAAGACTATGATACTGTTATGGAGCATCTTCGACTTGGTATTGACCATGGCAGTAGCTATGAAATTGAACATCGTCTGCGATTTAAAGATGGTAGCTTGCGCTGGGTCCATTCGATTGTCGAGCCTTCTGTTAACAGTGCTGGCCAGGTTGTTAGACTCTACGGAACAACGCAGGACATCACCCCACGCAAACAAGCAGAAATAGAACTGTGCAACAAAACCAACGAGTTGCAAGCAATATTTGATTCAATAGGTGATGGCATTTCAGTTTATGATCATAACGGTTTGGTTCAGCACCACAATCTTATCAGCCCGCAACTGTTCCCCATGGGAACGCTTCCAGGAAAGAGTTGCCGGGACATTTTTCACAGTGATGCCCCCTCTTTGTCATTGCTATGTCCGGTCGAAAGGGCACTGAATGGAGAGCGGGTGGATACCTCACTGGTTGTTGAAAGAGATGGCCTTGCGAATTGTCATCTGGAAGTTACCGCCACCCCGATTAAAGACGCTCTGGGCGGTAAAAGCCGGGCCTTGGTCTTTTTCCGGGATGTCACAGAAAAACGGTTACAGGAAATGCATCTGATCCAGGTCGAAAAGATGTCGAGCATTGGTGTCCTTGCGACTGGCATCGCCCATGAAATCAACAATCCGCTTACGTCGGTGGCCGGCTTTGCCGAAGCACTGCAGCGCCGCTTCAACAAACAGCCGGCATTGAAAGAGGATGCCCGGCTCAGCGACTTTCCGCATTACCTGGAGGTGATCATCCGTGAGTCTTACCGCTGCAAGGGGATCATCGATCCTCTGCTCAGCTTCGGTCGCAAATCTGACGGAATAACCGTTAAAGTTGACATCAATATGGCCCTTTTGGAAGTTCTCGAGTTGCTCAAGTATCAACCCAACTCCCAGGAGATTCGGGTTGTCAAAAATCTGAAACCGGATCTTCCCCGGGTTCTTGGTGACCCTTCCGGACTTCGTCAGGTCTTCATGAACCTGCTGCTCAACGCTTACCAGACCTTCGATGGCCCGGGGCTGGTAGAGGTAACCTCGGAAAGGACTGATAACGCCATGGTCGCTGTCACTATCCGTGATACCGGCGGCGGCATGTCGAGACATATTCTCGAACGTATCTGGGAGCCTTTCTTTACCACCAAAGAAGTGGGTCAGGGGGTCGGCCTCGGTTTGGCCCTGACATACAATATAGTCAAAAGCTGTGGGGGGGAAATCCGAACGGAAAGCCGGGAAGGTGAAGGGTCGCAGTTTACGGTGCTGTTGCCGGTCTGGCAGGGGAAAAGCCTTTAGACTTTCAATCGAGAGCTTTTGCGTCGGCACGACGCAGGGGCTGCCCAGCGGTTCATCTTGCAAGCAGCAGAATTATCATCAGCCATTCAGCGCATGCCTGACGAGTGCCCGACTTCGGCAAAAAATCTTTTCACCACCTCGGTATGCATAGGAAAGCCTAATTCTATCGGCTTATCAATCAGCACAATCTCCTGGGTTTCCTTTGAACTGAACGGTTTTAATCTGCCTGGGGATTGTTTCGCTGCCAGGCCGAAGACCACAAGGGTATCGTCCAGGCCGTTCTGGACATCATAAAGACTTATTTCCTCGACCGTGATGTCGATACCGGTCTCTTCAAGCAACTCTCTTCTCCCCCCTTCCTGCCAGGTCTCGCCAAGATCAATATACCCTCCCGGTAACGTGAGGGTGCCCTTCTGCGGTTCGGTGTTCCTGCGGATCACAACCAGGCCTGCAGCGATCGGCAGCAGAACGACTACAACCGGTATCGGGTTTTGGTAGGATGACTTGCCACACTCGCAACAGATTCTTGGCCAGTCTTCTGAGTCGAACCGCGACCCGCAAAATGAACAGAAGAAATTTTTTGACAGCATGAAAGCTCCATCGATTTTATCCTGAGTCGTGGCCCGGAGAGCAAAGCCAGGCTGGTTTCAGACTTTTACCTCGAATGGGGACGGAGAATATGGTTTTTTTACGGTTCATATCAATAATAATACCTGGTTCATTGCTTTCTCCACGTAAAACTTTGCTTTCCTTGAACCGCTCACGCCTCGGAGAGACTCTGTCGCACAGGGTTTAAACCAAACAATTTGGCAGTCGAAACGTTCCGCCCTGGATTCATCGAAAGAAAAAAAGGGAGACTGCACAGCGCAGTCTCCCTTCTTGTACATTTCCGGACAGTTGTTACACCTGCATCCCGCCGCCGATGGGGATGGTCCGCGTGGTGAAGTAGTCGTTCTCGATGATGTAGCGCACCGTGTGGGCAATCTCTGCCGGCTCGGCGAGGCGATGCAGGGGAATAAGCTCTTTCAGTTTGTCGAGCACCAGTTCCGGAATCGACTTGATCATCTCGGTGTTGGCGAAACCGGGGGCGACGGCGCCGACGCGGATGCCATGCCGAGCCAGTTCTTTGCCCCAGGTGGCGGTCAGTGCGGAGACCCCGGCCTTGGCCGCCGAGTAGTTGCTCTGGCCGATATTACCGTCTTTGCAGATGCTGCTGATATTGACGATCACCCCGGGTTTTCCGGCCTCAAGCATTTTCGCTGCGGCTTCCCGGCCGCAGAGGAAGACCCCGGTCAGGTTGACATCAATGACCTGCTGCCAGGCTTGGAGGCTCATCTTCTTGGTTTCACCATTTTTGTGCTTGACCAGCAGGGCATCACGGGTGATGCCGGCATTGTTGACCAGTCCGTCGATCTGGCCGAAATCCTGCTGAATCCGATCGAACAGGTCGACCACTTCGGCTTCGACGGCCACGTTGGCCACATAGCCGCGGACTTCGACATCATACTCCCGCAATGCCTCAGCGGCCTGATCCAGGCCCTCTTGATTCAGGTCGACCAGGGCCAGTTTACCGCCGCCGCTAGCTAGGTTTTTGGCGATCGCAAATCCGAGTCCGCGGGCTCCGCCGGTGACAACAAATACGTTATTTTTGATATCCATAGACATTCCGTTCTCGTGGGAAATAAGTCCCCCGCCTCGCGGGGGACAGTGATGCGCTTAGAGCCGCTGGTTGATCCATTCGGCAATCCTGGGGGCCAGGGTGGCCTGGGTCTTACCGGAGACGAACATACCGACATGTCCGACCGGGTAAGAGAGTTCCTGCTTGTCCTTGGTGCCGACATGGTCAAGCAGAGCTTTCGACGCCGCTGGCGGCACCAGGGTGTCAAAATCGGCATAGATACAGAGGACCGGCATGCTGATCTGCTTCAGATCAACCTTTTGACCGCCAATTTCAAACTCTTTCTTGACCAGTTTATTCTCTTGGAACAGGTCCTTGGCATTCTGACGCAAAACTTCGCCCGGCTGGTCTGGGCTGTCGAAAATCCAGCTTTCCATGCGCAGAAAGTCACCCAGTTTGTCGGCATCGGCCATGAGATCAACCATGTTGACATACTTCTGCACCGTCATGGTAAACGGCTGCAGCATCTGGTAGGTCTGGTTCATCAGGTCACCCGGAACGATCCCGTAGGCGTCGATCAGCAGATCAACATCCATCTCCTTGCTCCAGACAAACAGCAAGCTGTCGTTGGTGTCGAAATCGACCGGCGCCACCATGGTGATCAGGTTCTTGACCTTTTCCGGATGCAGTGACGCGTAGATGGCTGAAAAGGTTCCGCCCTGGCAGACGCCGAGCAGGTTGATCGCGTCAAGCTGATGCTGCTCACGGATGTGATCAATGCAGTCATCCATGAAACCGTTGATCAGATCGTCCATGGTCAGGTGCCGGTCCATGCGATCGGCATAGCCCCAATCGACCAGGTAAACATCCTGTCCCTGATCAAGCAGGTTGCGAATCATCGAGCGATTCGGCTGCAGGTCGAGCATGGTGTAGCGATTGACCATGGCGTAGACAATCAGGGTCGGGACCGGGCAAACCTTTTTGGTACGCGCCTGATAACGGTACAGCTTGCGCTTACCATCCCCATAGACCAGTTCTTTGGGCGTCTCAGCCAACTTGACTTCACCAATCGTGGCCAGATTTTCAACCCCTTTTTTCAGGTTGTCAGCGAAAGCTTTGAATTCTTCCATGGAGTCCTGAAACTGTTGTGTGTAGTTCATCATCTGGTCCTCACTTATTCAGCCGGGGTGCCGGCAGGCTTTTTAGCTCTGCGAGTCGTTTTT
>JBPPMB010000062.1:0-43480 GCA_051305855.1 Desulfuromonadales bacterium | reverse complement strand
CTGCGCGAACGCATCCGCAAAACAGGACTTCGACGCCATTAACAGAGACTGCTGAACAAAGTGGTTCGGTTGCCTGCCCGTCGTATGTTGCGGCAACGTCAAATATGGCAGATACTGTTAGCGGAGTTTCTCCTCAGTCACGCTTTTCTTAATTATTTTCCTAATAGAATCAATCACTTCCGATATAAGCCCCGGCAAAAAATTTTCGGCATGCTAGTTGCGTGACAACCCTGTAACAGCAACCATCTCTCGGCTTTAGGGCTTGGACGGGCTGCCTCAGCAGGGCACTGATTATTGGTGTCTCCGCATATTGGCATGTCAGCAGTTTATGCCAGACGCTCTGGGGTGTTGGTCATCTGCATTGAAGAGTTAAATCTTCATTACAAGTCAAAATGTAAAGTCAGGTTCAGTATGCGCTGAAACTGTAATAATAAGAATTTTCGCGAAGTGTATCTAACCAGTTAAACGCTAGATACGAAGAAGAGCGTTCAATAACTGCAGCAGACAAGGAGAGGATTCGACCATGAAGAGATCAATAGCCAGATACGTTTATGCATTAGTCGTTTTGATGTTTACCGGATTTTTTGTTTCGGGTTGTGGAGGAGACAACACGACCGGACATTGGGACTCTGGGGTAGATACCGCGCCGCCAACTGTGACGTCCACCGTTCCGGTTGATGCAGCCACCGCGGTCGCCATCGGCAACAACCTCACCGCAACCTTCAGCGAGGCGATGGACCCGTTGACGATCACCGACCTGAGCTTCACTCTGACTGATGGAGTTACTCCGGTTGCGGGAGACGTTTCCTACTCCGGAGTCACTGCGGTCTTCAACCCAGCGGTTGATCTCGATCCCTCCACCGTCTATACCGCCACCATCAGCACCGTGGCCGCAGACCTGGCCGGTAATCCGCTGGCGAGCGACTACGTCTGGAGTTTTACCACCGGCACGGTACTTGACTCCACTGCCCCCACCGTGACGTCAAATGTTCCGGTTAATGCAGCCACCGCGGTCGCCATCGGCAACAACCTCACCGCAACCTTCAGCGAGGCGATGGACCCGTTGACGATCACCGCCCTGAGCTTCACTCTGACTGATGGAGTCACTCCAGTCGCGGGAGCCGTTTCTTACTCCGGTGTCACTGCGGTCTTCAACCCAGCTGCTGATCTCGCACCCGATACCACTTATACAGCCACTATCAGCACCGTGGCCGCAGACCTGGCCGGCAATCCTCTGGCGAGCGACGCTGTCTGGAGCTTTACCACCGGCGCAGTTTCAGACATCATCGCTCCTACCGTGATGTCCACCGTTCCTGTTGATGCAGCCACCGCGGTCGCCATCGGCAGTAACCTCACCGCAACCTTCAGTGAGCCCATGGATCCGTCGACGATCACCAACGTCAATTTCACTTTGGCCGATGCTTCGTCTGCCGATGTCCCCGGTTCAGTGACGTACACCGGAGTCACTGCCGTCTTCAACCCAACGGTTGACCTTGTCCCCGCCACCCTCTATACCGCCACCATCAGCACCGTGGCAGCAGACCTGGCCGGCAACCTGCTGGCGAGCGACTACGTCTGGAGCTTTACCACCGGCGCAGTCCCCGACATCACCGTCCCCATTGTGACAATCACCTCACCTGACCATCTTGACACGAATGTGATTGTCAACAAGACCCTTACCGCAACTTTCAGCGAGGCCATGGATCCGTCGACGATCACCAACACCAGTTTCACTTTGGCCAATGCTTCGGCTGTCGTTGTTCCCGGTTCAGTGACGTACTCCGGTTTCAATGCGGCTTTCAACCCGACGGTTGATCTCGACCCCAATACCACCTATACCGCCACCATCAGCACCGTGGCCGCAGACCTGGCCGGAAATCCGCTGGCGAGCAACTATGTCTGGAGCTTTACGACTGTATCAGCAGTTGGTATTGGGCCACTGCCAGTTGACCTTGGCTTGGCCGCAAATTTCGCCGGACTGTCAAAAGCTGGAATCACCGATGTTCCTTCCTCCCTCATCACCGGTGACATTGGCGCCAGTCCCATCACCGGTGCTGCCATTCTTGTGACCTGCGCCGAAGTGACCGGAACTATTTACGCTGTCGATGCGGCCGGCCCCGCGCCCTGTTCGGTGATTGATCCGGTCATGCTGACCACGGCAGTCAGCAACTTGGAGGACGCCTATACCGCCGCCGCCGGACGTCCCGCCGGAGTCGGTCCGAACCTGAATCTTGGCGCCGGGACCGTCGCTGGGCAAACCCTTGCTCCGGGCACTTACACCTGGGGTTCCAATGTGACCATTACTACCGATCTCACCCTCAACGGGGGGCCGAACGATACCTGGTTGTTCCAGATCACCGGGACACTCGGTATCAGTCCCAATATGCAGGTTCTGTTGTCAGGCGGCGCCCTGGCCAAGAACATTTTCTGGCAGGTCAGCGATTCTGTGACCCTGGGTACCGGTTCCCACTTCGAGGGGAATATTCTGGCGCAAACCAACATTGCCATGAATACCGGCGCATCGATCGACGGCAGGCTGTTGGCCCAGACGGGGGTCTCTCTCGACCAGAATACGATTATTATTCCTGCCCCTTAGGTCATGGAAAAAGACGAATGAGAACAGGCAAAAAGGCAGACAGGCAATGCATCATGATTTCGCCGGTCTCCTTTTTGCCTGGCTACAACCCTGATTTCCAGGGCACAGAAACCTGCCGCGCTACTTTGTGACGCAGAGTGGTAACGGCAATCACAGAGCGCAACAATTACTTGGAGGATGAAACGATGCAAAACTTATATCGCGCAGTGCTGACGGTCGCTGCCATTGTGTTACTTCTGCCTGTTTCCGGGCAGGCCGAGATCAAAGCAGGCTCCTTTGAAGTGAGCCCGTTTGTCGGCTACAGCTTGTTTGAAGACGACCAGAACCTGGACGACGCCCCGGTGTTCGGTGGCCGGCTTGGCTACAATTTCACCAAACATTTTGGCATTGAAGTCGTGGGCGAATATATCGACACCGGTGTTGACGACAAGTCAATCACAGGCGCCAAGGAAGGCCAGTACCGCAGCCCCACCGATGATGTGGACCTGACTTTCTATCATCTTGATGCCGTCTATCACTTCATGCCCGACGGCAGATTTAACCCCTTTGTTGTCGCCGGTCTTGGCGGCGCCCATTACAGCCCGGATATCTCGGACGACGACATGGGAGTCATTAATGTTGGCGTGGGCGCCAAATACTGGCTCAAGGACAATATCGCCTTGCGCGTCGACGTGCGGGATACCATGGTGACCGAGTTTTTCCAGGAAACTTACCATAACCTGGGCGCGACCGTGGGCGTAGTCTTTGCATTTGGCGGCAACGAAGAACCGGTTGTCGTGCAACCTGCACCGAAACCTGTGGTCGCTGCACCTGCGCCTGTCGCTGTTGCCCCGGCCCCGGCGCCGGCGCCTGTCGTTGTCGCCCCTGCTCCTGCACCTGTGGTCGTCGCTAAAGAGATTGTCAGCTTCGACCTGCTCTTCGATTTTGACAAATCGGCCATTAAGGATGATATGGTCCCCGTTCTGGAACAGGCCAAGATGATTCTGGAAGAAGACTCCGCGGTCAATTTCACTGTCTCCGGTCACACTGATTCAACGGGTCCGGAAGTCTACAACCAGGGGCTCTCCGAGCGGCGTGCAACTTCGATTAAAAACTGGCTTGTCAGCAATGGCGTTTCTGAAGCTCGCCTTGAGGCCGTTGGCTACGGGGAGACCCAGTCGAAGTATGACAACGCAACCAGGGAAGGCCGCAAGCTCAACCGGCGTGTTGAGCTTCAGTCAAAGTAATTTGGGTGTTCGCACCTGATTGTGAAATTTAGTCTGGCCGAAGAGATTGCGTCCAGATTATGCATCAGACAGACGGCAATGAACGAGGTAAGCAATGAAACCATACACGTTGATAGGCATCATCCTGATTGTTGTTGCAGTCGCGGCTTTTGGGTACCAGGGCATCAGCTACACGAGCAGAGAGAAAGTCATCGACCTCGGGCCCCTGCAAATGACGGCGGAAAAGACCAATACCATTCCGCTGCCACCGATTGTCGGCATTGTCGCACTGATTGGTGGCCTGGTGCTGCTGATCGGGGGGCGCAGGAAAAGCTGATTCGAGAGGTACTGAAAACCAGCCCCCGTAAATTTGATCGCGGCGGCGGATCGCTTCAGCATCATGAACGGTAGCAATACCAAAGGAGGACATCATGGGATTCGTAATCGCAGTACTGGTTGCCGTAATTCTCGTCATCGTTATAATGAGAATGACTTAATCAGCACACCAAGCCGGCGGTGCAAGGCCTGCACCTGCACCGCCACTTACTTAGTTTTCGTCCGGAAACGGCCCTTTTCCGCAATCTCTGCGTCAATCGGCGGATTTGATTGTGCGGCGTAAAGTGCTACACCTCCGCTCAAATCCTTGATTTCCTTGACTTTATGAAAAATTGCTCATTTCCAGATCGAAAACTGCGGTCCCACATCATTTTGCTTTTCCTGCGACTCCGTATCTCTGTAGAAAAAGCTTATATCCTTGAATTGCCAGTCCGAATCCGCTAATACTGTTGTCCATTCTTGCAAGGCAACGGTCAATGGAACTCTTCCCCGAACTGGAACAATCCACGCTTTTTTTTGAAGCCATGGCGCGCCGCCAGGGCTTTCGGGCAATTGCCGGCATCGACGAGGCCGGCCGCGGCCCATTGGCCGGCCCGGTTGTTGCCGCAGCAGTGATCCTGCCCGAGCGCTTTGATCTCCCCGGTTTGAACGACTCCAAGCAGCTCTCGGAAAAGCAGCGGAACCGGCTTTACCCGCTGATCCATGAGCAGGCTCTTGCCGTTGGCGTCGGTGTCAGCCGGGCTGGAGAAATTGACCAGATTAATATTCTGCAGGCGACCTTGCAGGGGATGTCTCGCGCCGTGGGGCGGCTCTCGCTCCTGCCGGATTTCCTGCTGGTGGATGGCATTACACCGATTCCGATTGGAATCAAGCAGAAAACCCTGAAGAAAGGTGACTCCCGCTCTCTCTCCATTGCCGCAGCCTCGGTGATTGCCAAGGTCGTGCGCGACCGCATCATGGTTGCCTACGACCGGCTCTTCCCCGAATACGGCTTTGCCGGGCATAAAGGCTACGGCAGCCAGCAGCATCGTGCTGCTGTCGCCAGGCATGGCCCTTGTATCTGTCACCGCCGCACCTTTGCCGGAGTCAAGGAGCACTGTGAAGGGCTATGACTCAGGACCGCTTAAGTTTAGGCCGCCAGGGCGAAGATGCCGCTGCGCAATATCTGCAGAGCAGGGGAATGAAGATTCTCGAACGCAACCTGCGTACCCCGGTTGGCGAAATTGACCTGGTAGCGCGCGACCGCAACATCCTGGCCTTTGTCGAGGTGAAAACCCGGAGAGGCACTGCCTTTGGATCTCCCGGTGAAGCGGTCGGGCGGCACAAGCAGCGGCAAATTATCCGCACCGCCAAGTGGTATCTTAATAATTTCCCGCATGTGAAGTTGCAACCGCGCTTTGATGTCGTTGCCATCACGGTGCATGGTGACGATCTGCAGATCGAGCACATCCCCGGTGCCTTTGAGCTGTAAGCCTCATCGACGGGCCGGGACAGGGCGCGTTCCGATTGCTTTTTCCCATCCTCCCCCTTACAATATAAATCCTGAGTGTTTGCCGTGATTTGCCCAACTTGTGAGGAGGTATAAAGTGACGATGTTACTGCGAGATCTGGGGATGATTCGGGTTGCGGCGGTCTCTCCGGCATTGAAGGTTGCTGATGTTGCTTTTAACCTGGCGGCCATCGAAGAGGCGACCCTGCAGGCCGCTGACCAGGGGGCGCAGCTCGTGGTCTTTCCCGAACTCGCCCTGACCGGCTACTCCTGCGGCGATCTTTTCTATCAGCAGCTCCTGCTGGAGACTGTCCGTGATGGTCTGAAAACGCTGAGGATACTGAGTGGGCAGACCGGGATGATTCTCATCGTCGGCGCACCGGTTCGCCAGTCTGGACGGCTCTTCAATGCTGCGGTGGTCATGAGTCATGGCCGCATCTGCGGCGTGGTGCCGAAAACCTATCTGCCGAATACCCAGGAATTCTACGAAGAGCGCTGGTTCTCAGGCGCGGGCGATCTGGTAGACGACCAGCTGACCTGGCTGGATGAAGCGCCGCCTTTTGGCACTGACCTGCTGTTCGATGTAGACGGCATGCCGGACTGTCTGTTCGGTATCGAGATCTGTGAAGACGGCTGGGTCGCCAGTCCGCCGAGCGGCGCCATGGCCGCCGCCGGAGCGACCCTTCTCATCAACCTCTCTGCCAGCCCTGAGATCCTGGGCAAATGCAGCTATCGCAGAGCCCTGGTTGAGTCGCAATCCGCCCGCTGCCTGGCCGCTTATGTCTATGCCTCGGCCGGGCCGGGTGAGTCGAGTACCGACCTGGTCTTCTCCGGCCATTCCCTGGTCGCGGAGTACGGACAGGTTCTCGCTGAAACCCAGAGGTTCCAATTCGAAACACAGATTGCCATTGCCGATATCGACATCCAGCGCCTGGTCCACGAGCGCTTGCGCAACAACAGCTACGCAGCCAGTCAGGCGGAGCAGGACTTCCTGTTGGTGCCGGTCGAGGTTGCCGAGCGTCCGGCCGACAAGCTGTTGAGGCCGATTGCCAGGACTCCTTTTGTTCCGGCTGACATTGCAGAACGGCAGGCCCGCTGTGAAGAGATTTTTGCCATCCAGACGACCGGGTTAATGAAACGCTTGATGCATATCGGCAGTCGGAAAACCGTCCTGGGGATCTCCGGGGGGCTTGATTCGACCCTGGCGCTGCTGGTGACTGTCAAGGCGTTTGACCGGCTCAAATGGCCACGTCAGGATATCCTGGCAATCACCATGCCCGGTTTCGGCACCACCGGCAGGACGCGTGGCAATGCCGCGGCTCTCGCCGGGGAACTTGGCGTGAGTTTGCGGACGATCAGCATCGACGCTGCCGTTCATCAGCACTTTACCGATATCGGCCAGGATCCTGCCAAGCACGATATTACCTATGAAAATTCCCAGGCGCGCGAGCGCACCCAGATCCTCATGGATCTGGCCAATCAGACCGGCGGACTGGTGGTCGGCACCGGCGACCTGTCGGAGCTGGCCCTGGGCTGGGCAACCTACAACGGCGATCATATGTCGATGTACGGCGTCAATTCATCCGTCCCCAAAACCCTGGTCCGCTACCTGATCGAATGGTGTGCGGAAGCCGAGTTCAGCGGGCGGGCGGCGCAGGTCCTGCACGATGTCTGTGCAACGCCGGTTTCTCCGGAACTGCTGCCGCCCGATGCGGATGGCGACATCAGTCAAAAAACCGAAGAGCATGTCGGCCCCTATGAATTACACGATTTCTTCCTGTTCCAGGTTATCCGCAACCAGTTTGCGCCGCGCAAAATTCTCGAACTGGCCTGTCGCGCCTTTGCTGAAGACTATTCACAAACAGAGATCCTCAAGTGGCTGAAGCTCTTTTATCGGCGTTTCTTTGCCCAGCAATTTAAACGCTCCTGCATGCCGGATGGTCCGAAGGTCGGTAGTGTCTCTCTGTCGCCACGCGGCGACTGGCGGATGCCGAGCGATGCCAGTGCAGCTCTCTGGCTCTCTGAACTGGACCATGTTACCAAAAAGGATTCCCGACCGGCATGACAGAAGAGCAGGGCAGGGACGCCACTGGTACCCTTTACGTGGTTGCAACGCCGATCGGCAATCTGGAGGATATCACCTATCGGGCCGTGCGAATCCTCAGCGAAGTCGATTTGGTGGCCGCAGAAGACACCAGGCACAGCCGCAAGCTGTTTGCCCGTTTCGGCATACAAAAACCGCTGGTCTCTTATCACGATCATAACGAGCAGCAGCGTCAGGAAGAACTGCTCCATCGGCTGCAGGCGGGAGAAAATATCGCCCTGATCAGTGATGCCGGCACGCCCTGTATTGCCGATCCTGGTTACCGTCTGGTCGCTTCCTGTCATGCTGCCGGGATTACGGTTGTGCCGATACCTGGCCCGTCAGCAGTCATCGCCGCTTTAAGTGCCGCTGGAGTGAGCACCGAACGCTTCGCTTTCGAAGGGTATCTGCCGCAACGCACCAAGGCCAGGGTTGATCTGCTCCGGCAGCTTATCGGCGAACAGCGCACTCTGGTTTTTTATGAAGCGCCGCATCGTCTGGCAGCGACCCTGGCTGACCTGGTTGAGATCATGGGTGCCGAGCGTTTGCTGGTGGTGGCCCGTGAATTGACCAAGCTGTATGAGGAGTTTTTTCGCGGAACAGCGGCAGAAGCGCTCACGCGTTTTACTCGGGAACCGGCCAGAGGGGAGTTGGTGCTGATTATCCCGTCCAGTTCGCAGGGGCCGCAGATGAATGTGCGCGATGCCTTGCGGAAACTGCTGAATGAAAGTGACATGTCGCGTCGCGAAGCCGTCAAGTTGATCGCCAAAGAATATGGTCTGTCTGGAAGTGACGTGTACCGTGAGAGCCTCAGCCTGGCTGGGGAAGAAGACCTTGACGAATAAAACGTCCGGGTTTTGCTGACTTATGGTCGTGTAGAAAGGCACGCAACCAATGAATCCTGACCCCTTCGCGAAATTTCTTGAACACTCTCCCTGCATTCTCGGCGAAGGGGCCGTCATCGAGCGCCTGCGCCGCAAGATTGACCTGGAACTCGACCCGTGTCTGGTCAATTCGGCCTTTATCTATGAGGATGCGAAACGCGCAGCCCTGGAAGCCATTTGTCGACAGTACCTGGATATTGGGCGGGCGTTCGATTTACCGCTGCTCATGTCAACGCCGACCTGGCGGGCGAGCCGGGAACGGATCTCTGCGGCCGGTTATGCCGGAGTCGATGTGAATGGCGACAACGTCAGGTTTCTTGATGCACTGCGCAAGAGTTACGCAGGGTATGCGCAGAAAGTCGTCATCTGTGGTTTGTTGAGTTGCCGCGGAGAGGCCTATCGCCCTGACGATGCACTGGGAGTTGACGAGGCACTGAAGTTCCACACCTGGCAGGCTGAGCAGCTGGCTGACGCAGAGGTCGATTTCCTCCTCGCCGCCACTCTTCCTGCCTTCAGTGAGGCCCGCGGTCTTGCTCTGGCGCTTGCTGCGACTGGTAAATCGTATCTATTGAGTTTCGTTGTCCGCCCAGAGGGGACCCTGCTGGATGGCATGCCGCTGAGAGAGGCGATTGCTGCCATAGACGCCAGCGTGACACCTCGGCCTTTGGCCTACCTGATCAACTGTACCCACGCCTCTTTTGCCAGGGCAGCGCTGACACACAAAACCAATTCTTCGTCCCTGGTCCGGCAGCGGGTCGTCGGGCTGCTGGCCAATACTGCAGCGTTAAGCCCCGAAGATCTTGACGATAGCGCCAGCCTGGTGGAGGAAGATCCGGAAACTTTCGGCCGATCAGTGGCCGGACTGCACCATGAGCTGGGTTTGAAAATCCTGGGCGGATGCTGCGGAACCGATGACCGGCATATCCGATGCCTGGCTGAACAGCTTGCAGCAGTCTCCTGAGACTCTGTCAGTTTCCGCTCAACTCCTTGATTTCCTTGAGCTTGCGAAAAACTGCTCGTTTCCTGACCGAAAACTGCTGATTTCATATGAAAAAATGCCGGATTGAACCCTGTCACAGCAGTTGCCTGAGAACCCCTGCAAATTGCTCGATTTCCCCGGACGTATTGTAGTAGTGCAGCGAAGCGCGCAGCAGCGCCGGATGTTGGCGCCTCTGTGAGCTGATCGGGTTAGCAGAGAAGGGGACGGTCGAAGTGTTGATGTCACGGAGTGCGAGCTGTTGCTGCAGCAGCTCGGCAGGACGCTGCTCGGCAAAAAAAGTAACAATACCACACGGCTCGAAGCCCTGGTCGGCGACGGTGATGCCGTCGATGAGGGCCAGCTCCTGACGCAGGGTGCCGGCGACCAGCCTGATCCTTTCGCTTATGGCTTCGAGTCCCCAGCCAAGGGCATAATCGATGGCTACGCCGAGTGCGACTTGACCGGCGCAGCTACGCTCCCAGCACTCGAAGCGTTTTGCATCCATCCGCAACCGGTAGTGGTCGGCAGAGATCAGTTCCGCTCCGTAATGGTTGAGTTGATTCGGTTCGAGTTGCTCGAGCAGGGCTTTGCGCACGTAGAGCAGACCCGTACCGCGTGGGCCACGCAGGTATTTGCGGCCGGTGCCGCAGAGCAGATCACAGCCAATCTGCTCGACATCGACCGGCAGCTGGCCGAGGGCCTGGCAGGCATCGAGCAGGTAGGGGATGCCTGCGGCTTGGGCCACTTTGCCGACCGCCGCACAAGGATTGACCAGGCCTCCCCCGGAAGGAACATGGGTCAGGCAGATTAATTTAACGCGCTCATCGACCAGCCTTTTCAGTGCAGCTACGTCGATCTGTCCATGCTTGTCGTCCGGCACCCAGACGATCTCAACCCCCTGACGTTTTACCTGGTGCAGCATGGCGACCAGGCTGCTGCCGTATTCGGTGCTGCCAGCGAGAATGCGGTCCCCCGCTTGAAAGTTGAAGGCATAGAAGGCCGCGTTCCAGGCCCGGGTGGCGCTGTCGGTGAAGGCGATTTCGCCAGCCGAGCAGTTAAGCAGCCGCGCGGCCGCAGTGTAGAAGTGGTCCAGCTCGCCGGTGTGCCGGTCCATGACTTCGTAGCCCCCCTGTACCTCCTCATCGCGTAAGTAGCCGTAGAGAGCGTCGGCGACCGGGATCGGCGGCAGAGCGGTGCCGGCGTTGTTGAAATGGATCAGTCGCTCGCAGCCGCGGGTCTCGCGGCGGGCACGTGTTACATCGAAAGATGGCATCAAGCGGTCCTCTCCCAGATCGTCAGCTGCGAAACAGTGTGCTGGAACTTGCGGGCGGTCTCGCGGATCACGAATTCGATATCGCGCGGTTCGCCGAGCATATGGAAATGGGGGGCAAGCTGTTCCTGCAACCCTTGCAGGGTGGTGAAAGGCTCGCCCGAACGGCGCTTGCCGCCGAGCCAGTTATCTTTATCGGTGAACTCCTCCAGCCAGGTGTAGGGGGATGCGATCACCAGCAGGCCGCCAGGCTTGATTCGCTGATGAATCGCGGACAAAAAGCGCGCAGGGTCGTAGAGCCGGTCGAGCAGGTTGGCCGCCAGCACCAGGTCGTAGCCGGTGAACTGCGGTTTGAGATTGTGAGCGTCCCCTTGGGAAAACTCGACTTTCGCGCTGGTCCCGGCCAATGCGAAGTCATTCAAACGTTTCTCATGGAAGGAGACAATCTCACCTTCTTCCGGCAACTGGTAGTGAATCACGCCCTTCTCCAGCAACTGGCAGGCGATGCGGATAAAGCGGGCGGAAAAGTCGATTGCCGTCACGCTGTTAAAATGTTTTGCCAGTTCGAAGCTGGCGCGACCGACCGCGCAGCCGAGATCGAGGGCACGGTTCTTCGGCCGATCCTTCATGGCTTCCGTGCAGATTTTCGCCAGCTGAGCGGAAAAATTTTCCACTCCGAACTTCTCCGGACCGTAGTGGGCATCGCAGTACTGGGCGACGGCGTCGTCCGTCTCATACATAGCTTCCGGATTTTCGAGCGCCTGCTCGGCGGCAACATAGCGAAAACCGGCGTGCTGGAAGAAGTGACGGCGGAAGGCGTAGCGCGCATCGCGGGTCGCCTCGTTGCCGGTGGAGATCCACGACCCCCCCTTGATCAGGTTATGCTGGGTGTCGAAGGTCGGGGTGGAGAAATCGTCGTACCAGGGATGGACCTCGAAACCGGGGAAGCCGGTGATCGTGGTTTCGGTCCACTGCCAGACGTTGCCGATGATGTCGTAGAACACGCCAAAGGCGAAGCGGTTCACCGGGCAGGAGGAGGCCCAGTACTCGAGGTTGATGTTGCCGGGGGCTCTTTCCCAGTAGGGCTGGTCGGGGATTTCGTGCAGGTCGTGCAATCTGTACCATTCGTCTTCGGTCGGCAGACGGATCGGCAGCCCGGTCTCTTGCGCCTTCCAGTTGCAAAAGGCCTTGGCTTCCAGATAATTGACTTCCACCGGCCAATCCCAGGGCATGGTGATTTCCCGGGCCATGGTGCGCAGACGGTAGCCGCTGCCGTCCTTGACCCAGAACAGAGGCTGATCGGCTTTGCTGAATGTGACCCATCGCCAGCCCTCTTCAGTCCAATAGCCTTCGTGCCGGTAGCCGCCGGCCGCGACAAACCCCTGGTACTCCTGATTCGACACCAGGTACCTGCTGGCCTGGAAATCATCAACGCTGAAGTTGTGCTGGCCAAACTCATTGTCCCAACCGTAAAGCGGATGATCCCTGCGCTTGCCGAGCGACACCTTGCCACCGACAACCGGCAGCAGCGAGTTCTGCGGAGCTTCGCCGGATTCAGTGCAGATCTCCCAGAACGGCAATTGGCGCACCTGGTCGAGCGGCATGCGCCGGATGATGACAGAGGAGGTCTCCATGTGAATGCGCGAGTGCTCGATCCCCATCATGATGACCCAGAAGGGGTTGTCCCATTCTATGGGCAGCGTCAGCGGCAGGGTCTCGATAACTTTGTCGACCAATGCGTGCACCTGGTCACGGTAAGCCTTGACCTCGGCGAGCGCCGGCCATGCATAATTCTCATCGTTCAGATCATCCCACGACATCTCGTCTACGCCGATGGCAAACATCGATTCGAAGCGAGGATTGATGCGCTCCTCGATGATTCTGGCGACGATCAGTTTGTTGATGTAAAAAACCGCAGTGTGCCCCAGGTAGAAGATCGGAGGGTGACGCAGTGGTTCAGCGCGCAGGAAAAAGGCCGCGTCTGAAGCAAGTGAATTGTAGAGTTGTTCGTCGAGGCTGTAGGATTTATGGAAATAATCGCGGATTTCGGAGCGCTTTTCTTGCGGTGAGCCGTTGTTGAGAATGATGGTGCGTGTGCTGCGGAGTTCCATGTTGCCCCCTTCTGGTTGTGCATCCCTTGATACAGGGAACAAGTATAGCAAAGTAAAAGACATTTACCTTCGCTCGGCTGACGCAGATGGCACCTCACGTCATTTCACATTGACTACTGCCTGATATTGTCATTGCCAGGGGGCCATGTTCGGACGTGTTTAAAGACCGGTCAAAAGTATGCACTTGTAACTCTCTGAAAATTCGGGTGAATTGGTTTATTCTGAGCCAGGTTTCCGAAATGGAACGAACCTTGCTCAGGTAACTGATTAGTGTCCATACGGAAACTCCGGATGGCACGACCGCAGTTTCCGGACGAAAACTAATAAACAACGGCTGAGGCAATTGGTCAGTCATGACGACACACATCGGAGATCCACCATGCATTCGATATATCGATTGATAAGCCTGATCGCTCTCATCAGCGTGCTTGCCTCACCGGCGCTTGCCGATGAAATTGTCTCGCTCAAAGCAGGCTATCTCGCTTTGAATCCGTCAGGCGATGTGGCTGTCTCAGCTGACGGCCTTACCGGTACCGCTCTCGATGTAGAAAACGACATGGGAATAGGTGATAGTAAAGACTTTTTTGTTGAAGCGGCCCTGCAGTTGGGCTCTTTTCGTCTTTTTGCCGCCTATCTGCCGCTCAGCTTCTCCGGTGATAGCGTGTTGACCCGGGACATCAGCTTTAACGGAGAGACATTCTTCCAAAGTAGCCGGGTCGAGAGCGAAGTGGATATAGATATTTACGAGGCCGGTTTAGCCTGGTATATGATTAATCTTGACGATGCCCCGGTACGCCTTCAGTTCGGCCCGGAAATAGCCGTGAAGTATGTTGATGCCAGTGTTGAGCTGCGCGACAATGACTATGCATTGAGCGAGAAGGACAGCTTCGGTGTACCGGTTCCGACGCTGGGTGCGCGTGCCCGGGTTGGTGTGGCTGATTATCTGGGCGTTATCGGACGCATTGGTTATACGAAGTATAGTGGCAACAGTTTCCTGGATTTTGACGGCCAGGTCGAACTCTCACCGCTCCCCATGGTGGGCATCTTCGCCGGTTATCGTTACCTGGATATAGATGTTGATGAGAATGATGTCTTCATCGATGCTGACTTTTCCGGGCCCTATGCCGGGGCACTGGTCCGTTTCTGACCTATTGCCTCCATCAGAGCTGGATCAAAAAAAAGGCAGCCGCGAGGCTGCCCTTTTTATTGTTGACTGGAGAGTTTTTTCTCGTGCTCTCTAGGGTTGCACCGACGCAAGGCTAATGGTGCAAAACTTCGATTCTCAGAGATCGCTGGTCATGATGAAGGTCGGCTGACGATGGAACGACTCGTACTTGGGACGCAACCGCTCGGTATTGTAGTATTTATCGACATCGACGACCTTTTTATGACCGGTGACCACATCGATCGGCACTGAATCGTAGCGGCCGTTGTGCAGGCTGACCAGGCGTCCCGAAGTGTTTGAGAGTACCAGGTCAAATGCCAGGTTGCCGAAGGCCATAGGTACAATCGAGTCCATCGCGTCTGGATCGCCGCAGCGGACCAGGTAGCCGAGGCGCTGGCTGAGGGCGTTGACCCGACGGCCGCTGTTGAATTTTGGTGACATCTCTTTCAACTGATTCGCCACCTGGTCGCCAATGCCGCCGAGTTTCTTGTGGCCGTACTGGTCTGTCTCCTCGTTTTCAAAGAGCATCTCCGCATGATGGGTCATGGTCGCACCCTCGGAAATCAGTACGACCGAGTATTTGCTCGGGTGCTTGCGCCGGTCGTGGCTGAGCAGATCACACAGGTGTTCCATCTCGAAGGGATGCTCCGGGATGACGCAGCGGTCGGCCGCTCCGGCCATGGCCGGCAGGATGGCTGAGAAGCCGGCGTAGCGGCCGAACACCTCGAGGACCAGGAAACGTTCGTGGGAACCGGCGCAGGTGCGCAGGCGGTGGGTCAGCTCGATGGTCCTGGTGACGCAGGTGGAGAAGCCGATACAGTAGTCGGTTCCGGGGACGTCGTTGTCCATGGTCTTGGGGATAGCCACCACCTTGACCCCTTCTTCGTGCAGGCGCTGGCCGTAGCTGAGGGTGTCGTCGCCACCGATCGGGATGAGAAAGTCGAGACCGAGGAAGTCGATGTTCTTCAGCACATCCGGGGTCACGTCATTGATCCGGTCGCTGTAGCGGTCGAGCAGGTGAGGCGGGACGTTGGTGTCCGGCAGGTGGCTCGGCCGGGTCCGCGAAGTGTGCAGGAACGTGCCGCCGGTACGACCGGCCCGGTTGACGACCTCTACAGTCAACTCCTGGATGCAGTTGCTGTTGTCCACATGTGCATCGGGGATCATTTCGACCAGCCCTGCCCAGCCGCGCCGGATACCCAGAACCCGGTAGCCTTCCCGCAACGCCCGGATGGTCACTGCGCGGATGGCGGGATTAAGCCCCGGGACGTCTCCGCCGCCGGTCAGAATGCCGATGGTTTTTTTCGGTATTGCCATGATGAGTTCTCCTGGAAAAGTGGCATCGTCTTGCTGTTTGCATGTAGGACAATGTTAAACAAACTTTGAGGGTTCACAAGTGGTTGATGGGGTTTTTAAGTTGAACTGAGATTGTTGACAGGAGAAAAGCCCAACCTGATGCCCTCGCAGCTAAAATGACCAACCCCCGAATCAAGGCGGGGCGTTGCCGCCTCAGGTGATAAGCGGGGGAGATGACTTGCCCTTGTACAATGAGGAACATAGCACGGACATCAATCTCAAGATCGCGCTGTCTGCTGCGGTCCGGTCAACCGCGAATCGCGAAACCTGCGAACTCTCCCGCAAAGTCGATCCACTTCACCTCAACCCCGTTGACCACGGCCGCCGCAGGCCCAACCCGACACCACGCGATTGCCGCGTCAACAGCTTGCCGTTCACCTTCAAAGACCGCCTTGACGGAGCCATCCGGACAATTTTTCACCCATCCGGTCAAACCCAGACGTAGGGCTGTTTCCCTGGTTGACTGACGAAAAAAAACCCCCTGGACCCGCCCCTTGATATTGAGTTCCGCACGCACCTTACTCATTACGCCATCCCAACCAGCCGGGCAAAGGCTGCTTCATCAATCACCTCCACCCCGAGCAGTTCAGCTTTTTCCAGCTTGCTGCCGGCGTTCTCACCCGCCAGCACATAGTCGGTCTTTTTGCTGACTGAACCGGCGGCTCGACCGCCAGCCTTTTCTACCAGCTCTTCAGCTTCCTTCCTCGTCCAGTTCGACAGGGTGCCGGTGATGACAAAAATCTTGCCTGTCAACGGGCCGTCCTGCCGAATCACGACCTCTTCCTCTGGCCGTACTCCGGCCTGCTGCAGCTTTTTCAGCAAGATGAGTTTCTCGGGGCTGGCGAAGTAATCGACAATCGATTCGGCAACTTTTTCGCCGATTTCGTGAATGGCAATCAGCTGATCGACGGTGCACCCGGCCAGTTTGTCGAGCGAGGCAAACCGCCGGGCCAGAATCTTCGCAGTGTTTCTGCCGACGTGGCGAATTCCCAGGCCAAAGAGGAGTCTCGAGAGAGGGCGGGTTTTGCTGGCTGCGGTCGATAAAACCAGCTTTTCCGCCAGAATGTCGCCCATGCGGTCCATGGCAAACATGTCTTCTTTGCCCAACAGATACAGGTCGGCGACATCGCTGATCTTACCGCTGTTGATCAACTGCGTCAGCTGTTTTTCGCCCAGGCCTTCAATGTCCATGGCGTCGCGCGAGACGAAATGTTTCATGCGTTCAATGGTCTGGGCCGGACAGTGCGGGTTGCAGCAACGTGGCACCACTTGGTCCGGGTTTTTGCAGACCGGGGTGCTGCATTCCGGGCACTCTTGCGGCAACAAAATCGGTTGCTCGTTGCCGGTGCGCATCTCCAGCAGGACCTTGACCACGTCCGGGATCACGTCACCGGCACGTTCGACGATGACGTGATCGCCGATGCGCAGGTCGAGACGGGTAATCTCGTCCCAGTTGTGCAGGCTGGCCCGCGAAACGCGGACGCCGCTGACGGTAACCGGCTTGAGGTGTGCCACCGGCGTAATGGCGCCGGTCCGGCCGACCTGCAGGCCGACCTTTTCGACAATGGTCTGTGCCTGACGAGGCGGGAATTTGAGGGCAATAGCCCAGCGTGGTGAGCGGCTGGCCGTGCCGAGCTCCTGTTGCAGAGCTGTTTCGTTGACCTTGACGACGACACCGTCGATTTCAAAGGGCAGGGTGTCGCGGCATTCCTGGAGTTGACGGTAGGCGCTGATGACTTGATCGGCTCCTGCGACAAGGGTCGTTTCTGCCAGGTTGACCGGCAGCCCGAGCCTGTTAAGCAATTGCAATGTTTCGATCTGGCTGGAGGTCTCGACCCCCTGCATGCGGCCGACCCCGTAACAGAATAACTTCAATGGCCGCATGGCCGTGATCCTGGCGTCAAGTTGACGAAGGCTGCCTGCAGCGGCGTTGCGCGGGTTGGCAAAAGTCTTGTCGCCGGCAACCTCCTGGGCCCGGTTCAGCACCTGAAAATCGGCGAGGTCGATGAAGACTTCTCCCCGTACGTCCAGCAGTTCCGGGAAGGGCGGGGTGAGGTTGTGCGGGATTTCAGCAATCGTTCTGACATTCTCGGTGACATCCTCGCCGACAAAGCCGTCGCCGCGCGTACTGGCTTTGCACAGCTTGCCTCTTTCGTAGCTCAGCTCAATCGCGACCCCGTCCAGCTTCATCTCGCAGGCATATTCGAGTTCAGCGCTGCGGGCCAGAAAGTTTTTGCGGATACTCTTGTCAAAATCGTAGAAGTCTTCGGCATTCTTTGCGTTTTTCAGGGAGAGCATCGGTACGGCATGCGACGAGGGGGTAAATTTTTCAGCAGACGGTGCGCCGACCTGCTGACTGGGTGATTCTGGGGTGACCAGTACCGGATGCCGTTCTTCCAGGTGCAAAAGTTCGCGAAACAACTGGTCGTACTCAGCATCGCTTATCTCGGGGCGATCCTGGGCGTAATAGAGATTATTGTGCCGGCTGATTTCTTTGCATAACTCAGCGTGGCGCCGTTTTGCAGAAGGGGCGGTCATGACGATCTCCAGAAAAGGCTTTGGTCTACTCATGCGCTTATAGCACAGCAGGTAAGCATGAGCAATCCGACGTTTGGCGATTGTCTTTCGGCTCGGCAGGAAAAGCCATTCCTGATGCAGCCAGCAGAACGACAAGTCACCAATAATGCTGCTTGAGACCTCAGCCTGTCGCGCCGGGCGGCCTGCCGTGGTGGAACAATGCAGCAGCTGCCAAGGGAATTCCCTCTGCTTTGCTTTCGACGAGGCAAATCGCCGTTTTGTATACAAGCCCGTTGTTTTTACCTTGCCGGTCGGTTAATATCCCTTTCTAAGCTATCCCTGTGAATTGTCGAGTGATTTATTCTAATGACCCATGACCAGTGGTTACATATCCTGGGGCTGCTAGTACTCTTTGTGCTGTCGGCCTTTTTCTCCGGTTCGGAAACCGCCCTGATGTCGATGGATCGGCTGCGGGTCAAGTATCTGGCCGAGAAGGACCGACCCGGTGCCCGCAAACTGGCCACGATGTTGGAGAGCCCGGAACGTCTGCTGAGCGCTATCCTGGTCGGCAACAATGTGGTGAATATCATGGTCTCGGTCTTTGCCACGACACTCTTTATCGATTTTTTCGGGGAGCGTGGCGAGCTGATGACAATCCTTGTCCTGACGCCCGTCCTGCTGATTTTTTCTGAAGTCTGCCCGAAAACCTATGCGGCGAATTCGCCGGAGAAGCTTGCCTTTCTAGTCCTGCATCCGATCCGAATTTTCATGTGGGTCCTGCGGCCTATAACCTGGCTGGTCAGCGGCGTTTCCAGGCTGTTAAACCTTTTCTTGAGCGCCGAGGCGAAGAGGCCGCTGATCTCTGAGGATGAGATTCGTTCCATCATCCAGTTGGGTGAGCATGCCGGGGTCGTGGCCAAGGATCAGCGGCGCATGCTGCACAGCGTCTTCGATCTCTCGGAGATAAGGGTGCGCGATGTGATGGTCCCGCGCACCGAGGTGGTCGGTATCGAGGCTGGAGCAAGTTTTGCTACTGTTGCCAAGATGGCTGCTCAGTCTCGTCACTCGCGCTTTCCGGTCTACGATGGCGATCTTGATCGCGTGGTCGGCATTATTCATTCCAAAGAGATGCTGAATTATCTTGATCGCCCCGAAGAATTCTCTCTGACACAACTGGCTCGCCCGCCATACTTTGTCCCTGAGGCCAAGCCTATCGAGTCTTTGCTGCAGGCTTTTCGCCGAAAGCACCTGCATCTTGCCGTTGTCGTTGATGAGTACGGTGGGGTGGAGGGAATCTGTACCCTTGAGGATATTGTCGAAGAGATCGTCGGCGAGATTCAGGACGAGTTCGATGAGGACGAAATCCTCGTCACACCGCTTAGCTCCGATCTTTACCTGATAGATGGCAGCGCAACGCTTCGTTATATCAACCGTCGCTTTGAACTGAAGCTCTCCGAGGAGCACGTAAATACCCTGGCGGGTTTCATGCTGCACTCATTGGGCAGTATGCCTGAAGTGGGTGATGTCTGTGAGGCAGAAGGCGTCCGCTTTACCGTGCGTATGGTCGAAGATCGGCGGATTGAGCAGATCGAAATGCAACTCCCGAGTTCTCATGATGGAAGCGCCAAATGAATATTGTCCGTGCAGGTCTGAGATATAACCGGGCGTCAGGTCAGCCTCATGCTTAAGGCTATTTATCAGCTTTCTATCCTATCCCCCTGAAAAACAAAACATTGTTTTTGACTGGATTTTAATGACTTGCATGACGCTGCGCAAACGGCCTGATTCGAGGCATCCCCCCACCCTCAAGATAATGACCTAACCCCTTAAAAAATTGAATTATTTCTTGACACCGACCCTCGCTCCTACTAATATTTGCCCAAGATGTGGTGAATTGTGTAATTTAAGGCCAAAGAGGGCCAAATGGGATTCCAAGGCGTATATTACAATTCAATCGATGCAAAGGGGCGGGCAAGCATTCCTGCTCGCTTCCGTGAGCAGCTGAAGGAGCTCTTCAAGGCCGATGTCCTGGTTGTAACTCAGGACCGCTGCGGGATCGTCGCCTACCCTGTTTCCGAGTGGGAAAGCTTCCTCGAAAAATTCGCACAACTCCCGAACGACCAGTTTCGGGAAGACCTCTACTTCACAACAGTAACCCCCGCAACGCACTGCACCTTCGATAAGCAGGGCAGGATTCAGCTGCCGCAATCCTTGCGCGAATATTGTCAACTCGACACGGACGGCGTACGTGACGTTGTTGTCGTTGGCGGTGCCAAGAAAATCCAGATTTTCAACAAAACGCGATATCTTGAAATGCTCGCCGAGGCAGAGCAGCGCCAGGCTGAGGATCGGCAGAAACGTTTCGACCTGGGGCTTTAATGCTTGCTTCGGATGTGTTCAGGCATGTATCGGTGATGGCGGACGAGGTTCTGCGGTTTCTCGAGCCTCATCGCGGCGGTCTTTACCTGGATGGGACCCTGGGGGGAGCCGGACATGCCCGGTTGATTCTTGAGGCAACGTCTCCCGATGGCGTTTTGATTGGCATGGACCGTGATGCAGAGGCTCTGGCCGCTGCGAAAAACAGCCTGGCAGTTTTTGGTGACAGGGTGATTCTGAGGCAAGGCAACTTTTCCGATATGAACGCTCATCTCGATTCTCTCGAAATTGATCAGCTTGACGGAGTCCTGCTGGACCTGGGTGTCTCTTCCCATCAGCTCGACAGCCCGGAGCGCGGGTTTTCATTTCGTGAGGACGGGCCGCTGGATATGCGTATGAATCCGGCAGAAGGTGTCTCCGCCGCCGCTGTGCTTGCCGAAGCAGATGCTGACGAGTTAAAGCGCATCTTTCGTGAGTATGGCGAGGAGCGTTGGGCGGGCAAGATAGCCCGGGCGATTGTGACGGACCGAGACAAGACTCCTTTTGTGACGACTTTGCAACTGGCCGACCTGGTGAGCCGGGTCGTCCCCGGGGGGCGGGTGCCGCAACGCATCCATCCGGCAACCAGGATTTTTCAGGCGTTGCGCATTCATGTCAATGGTGAGCTTGAAAGCCTGCGAAGCGGGCTGGAGGTAGCGTGGCAGAGATTGAAGGTCGGTGGCCGGTTGGTGGTGATCAGCTTTCACTCACTCGAAGACCGGATTGCCAAGCAGGCTTTTCGGGCTTTGTCAATTGGCTGTAACTGCCCGCCCCGTCTCGCTGTCTGTGCTTGCGGCCATCAGCCGGCGGTTCGCCTTCTGACCCGCAAAGCGGTCCGTGCCACAGAAAACGAAATAGCCCTTAATCCGCGATCCCGAAGTGCTGTGCTGCGAGCTGTAGAGAAACTTCCAGTAGAGGATAATCAGTATGTCTGACGCAACCATCAGAGCTTTACCGAAAATTAATGGTTTTGCCCTGCGCCGCCCGAACCTTTTACCGGTGCTCGGGTTTATTGCACTTCTGCTGGCCGTCTCGCTCTTCTTTGTCTGGTCACGTGTTCAGGTGACCGGCCTGGAGTACGAGATCTCTCAACTGGAAAGCAGTTTGCGCGGTGTGCAGCAGGAAACCTCGAATCTACGTCTTGAGGCGGCCAGCCTCAGTAATCCGGAACGGATCGAACGGGTGGCTCGAAAAGAGTTGGGTTTGCACCTGCCTTCTGCAGAGCAGGTGATCACGGTGAATTGATGAAAGAACTGGAGAAAGGCGTCCGCATTCGCATCCGCCTGATCGGGGCCGTATTTGTCCTCGGTTTTGTGCTGGTGGCGATGCGTGGCTTTGATCTCCAGGTTCTGCAGGAAGAACAGTGGGGGGAGCGTGCCGAACGGCAGCACCAGAAAGTTATTCCGCTAACGCCACAGCGCGGTACGATCTTCGACAGCAATGGCAAAGAGCTTGCCGTGAGCGTCGATGTCGATTCCATCTATGTCGAGCCCCGCAAGCTGGAAGATCGCGCGCTGGCGGCAAAAAAGCTTGCCAAAGTACTTGATATCTCCGCACGAGAGGTCAGCGCCAAGCTGAAGGGCAACAGCAACTTCGTCTGGCTGAAACGCCAGGTCTCTCCCAGCCAGAGTCAATCAATCAAAGCGATGGAACTTAAAGGCGTCGGGATGATTAAAGAACCCCGGCGATTCTATCCCAACGCCAATATCGCTGGCCATCTGCTCGGTTTTACCGGTCTCGACCCGAAAGGCCTCGAGGGACTGGAGCTCGAGTATGACAAAATGATTCTCGGTCGCGGTGGCTATCTGGTCATGGAGCGTGATGCCCTGGGGCGCGGCATTGGCACGGGGATACCCCAGGTTCAAGGTGCGACGCGTGGTCATGACCTCTTCCTGACGATTGATAAGAATCTGCAATATATTGCCGAGCGGGAATTGGCCGACGGTTTGCGCAGGACAGAAGCCAAGGCCGGCACGGTCGTCATGCTGGAGCCCTCGACCGGTAAGGTTCTGGCCCTGGCCAGTTACCCGGAATATAACCCGAACGCTTATAATCGCTACAAGCCTTACCAGTGGCGGAATCGTGTCATCTGCGACAGTTTCGAACCTGGATCTACCTTCAAAATCTTTCTTATGGCGGCGGCACTCAATGAGGCGGTCATCACGACGAAACAGAAGATTGATTGTGAGAACGGTAAATTCCGGGTCGGTGGCAAGGATATCCACGACCATAAGCGCTACCAGAAACTGACCCCGGCCGAGATTATCAAATACAGCTCGAATATCGGTGCGGCAAAAATTGGCAAAATGTTGGAAAGGCAAACTTTTTACAGCTATATCAAAGACTTTGGGTTCGGTGACCGGACCGGTATAGATCTCCCCGGCGAGGTCGTCGGCCTGCTGCGTCCGCCGGACAAGTGGTTCGAAGTCGACCTGGCCGCCATCTCTTTCGGCCAGGGGATCAGCGCCACGCCGATCCAGCTGGTTGCTGCCACAGCGGCAATTGCCAATGGCGGCTACCTGATGGAGCCGTATGTTGTTGACCGGGTGGTTGACAGCCAGGGGCAGGTGACTCGCCAGAATCAGCCGCACGTGGTTCGCAAGGTGATCGCTGGGGATGTCGCCCGGATCGTTACGCAAATGATGGAAATGACCACGGAAGAGGGCGGTACAGCGACCAGCGCCACGGTCCCGGGTTTCAGGGTCGCCGGTAAGACCGGCACAGCACAGAAGGTGGATGCGGTTACCGGCGGTTACTCGGCAGACAAGTGGGTTACCTCCTTTGTCGGTTTCCTTCCTGCCGAAGCGCCACGACTGGTCATGCTGGTTACCATCGACGAACCGAAGGTTGGTCACTACGGGGGGCTGACGGCAGCCCCGGTCTTCTCCCGAATTGCTGCCCAGGCGATGCAGTCTCTTAAGGTGGCTCCCAATCAGGCGCTGCCTGCCGGCGAGACCTTACCGTCGCTGGAGCAGCTTTTTGTCGAGGCTACGGCACCCAAACAATCCAGATCGCAGGAAACGGCGGCAGCCGAAAAATCCGGCGGCCCGCTGATGCCTGATTTCGTCGGCCTGAGCTATCGCCAGGTTCTTGAATTTATGGAAGCTGGCCAATTGAATGTCAGTTTCCGTGGACGTGGTCGGGTTGTAGAGCAGTCACCGGTCCCCGGCAAGGCGATCCCATATGGTGCACCGGTATGGGTGCGCATGGCACCCCCTTCCTGAGAAGGCTTAGTCTTTACGGTTAATTATGAAACTATCGCAACTTCTGAAAAGCTGTCGGGTGCAACAGGTGCATGGAAACATGGATCTTGATGTGACGGGTCTGCACTACGATTCCCGTCAGATCAGGCAGGGTGACGCGTTCTTTGCCCTGCGCGGGGTTGTCAGCGATGGGCACAGCTTCATCACCAGTGCGATTGCAAACGGCGCCAGGGTCGTATTCACTGAAGAGACCCACGAGGGCCTTGAGCCGGTGACGACGGTTCTGGTCGAAAACACGCGTCAGGCAATGGCGCTGGCAGCAGCCGGGTTCTATGGGAATCCGACCAAAGATATGAAGGTGGTCGGCGTGACCGGCACCAACGGCAAGACGACCATCACTTATCTGCTGGAGGCGATTCTGAATCAGGCCGGGCTGGCGCCGGCAGTGGTCGGTACGATCAATTACCGTTATGGCAGCGACCTGCGTCAGGCCCCGCATACGACGCCTGAATCATATGACCTGATGAAGCAGGTCAGCGATTTCCGGCAGAACGGAGCCCGATCACTGGTGATGGAAGTCTCCTCCCACGCCCTGGACCAATACCGTGTCGACGGCGTGCATTTCAATGTCGGTGTTTTTACCAACCTGACTCTGGACCACCTCGATTATCACCAGAATATGGAACGGTACTTTACGAGTAAATATCATCTGTTCAAGGAACTGCTCCCCCGTGACAAGGGACGTGCAGTGATCAATATCGATGACGCCTACGGTCTGCGCCTGGCGGCGATTTTGCCCGATGCCCTGACCTGCGGCCGTGATCAGAAAGCAGATATCCATCCAGAGGCTCTCGATCTCTCGCTGAAGGGTATTCACGGCCGGGTGGTCACACCTCTCGGGATGGTGGAAATCGTCAGTCCCCTGCTTGGTGATTACAATGTTGAAAACCTGCTCTGTGCCGTTGCTGCTGCCGTAGCCCTTGGCATTTCGCCCCAGGTGATCGGCGCAGGCCTGGCACAGGCCACCGGCGTACCGGGGCGCCTTGAACTGGTTGAGAATGACCGTGGCGCAGTAATCCTGGTCGACTATGCACATACTGGCGACGCTTTGCGAAGGGTTATCGAAGCCATGCAGGCCCTCGCCCCGCAAAGGATCCTGACCATATTCGGTTGCGGCGGTGATCGTGATCGCAGCAAACGCCCGGTCATGGCTGAGGTTGCCGCCCGCGGTTCCGATATCGCAATCGCAACATCTGATAACCCGCGCAGCGAAGATCCTGAGCAGATTCTCAAGGATGTGCGCAGCGGCCTGGTCAAGGTTCACGCACGTGAATGGAGCAAATCTGAAGCGGTTGCTGGAGAAGGCAAAGGTTACGTCGTTATCCCGGACCGCCGGGAAGCCATTCAGTTTGCTGTTAGCCTCTTGCGGCCAGGCGACCTCTTGCTGATTGCCGGCAAAGGGCATGAGGACTACCAGATTCTTGGGACCGGGCGCATCCACTTTGATGATCGTGAAGAGGTGCGTATGACTCTCCAGGCAGGAGGTGGCCAATGATTCGCATGGATATGCGTGCCGTTGCGGAAATCACCGGCGGACACCTGATGCAGAATGGCGCCTCTGTCGAGCTGCAGGGCATTTCCACGGACAGCCGAACAGTGCAACCGGGGGACCTTTTCATTCCACTGCGGGGTGACAAGTTCGACGGTCATGATTACCTGACACAGGCGATACAGCGTGGTGCTGCCGCCTGTCTCAGCGAAGAAATGATCGGCGGGTTATTGGTGCCGGTCGTCAAGGTCAGTGACACACTCAAGGCCTTGGGCGATCTGGCCGCAGCCGTGCGGCGTCAATTCGCAGGCCCGGTCATAGGCATAACCGGCACTTCGGGGAAAACCACCTGCAAGGAGATGCTCGCGGCCATCCTTGAATATCTGGGGCCGGGGCTGAAGTCGGCAGGCAACTACAACAACCTGATCGGGGTACCGCTGACCCTCTTCGGTCTCGAAACTGAGCATCATTGGGCCGTTGTTGAGATGGGGATGAGTGCCCGTGGCGAAATTGCCCGGCTGGCCGAAATTGCAGCACCAAATATCGGCCTGATCACCAATATCGGTGCCGGGCACCTGGAAAATTTCGAAGGGATTTCCGGGGTGGCCAGGGCCAAGGGAGAGCTCTTTATCAGCTTGCCCGCAGATGGCGTCGCCGTGATTAATGCCGACGACCCGGAAGTCCGCCTGCTGCCGGTGGCTAACGGCGTTCGCAAAATCCTGTTCGGTGTCAGCAGTGAGGCGACCATCCGGGCGCATAGAATAACGGCATATAACGGGTCGGTCAGCTTTGACCTGGAGATCGATGGTGTTGTACAGCGGGTCGTTCTCCCTTTGCCAGGCCGGCATAATGTTGTCAACGCTCTCGGGGCTGCGGCCGTTGCCACGGTGCTCGGTGTCGGACTGAAGGAAATCGCTGACGGGCTCAAAGCGTTTAAACCCTGTCCAGGCCGCATGGAACTTCTGGAGCTTCCGGGAGATATCGTTGTACTTGAGGACAGCTATAACGCGAATCCCTTGTCGGTGCATGCAGCTCTGGATGCTCTTCACGACCTCAGTTCCCCCGGCCGGCGTATCGCGGTTTTGGGCGATATGCTCGAACTGGGGACCTCCGCCCAGGAATTGCATCACCAGATTGGCGCAATCGCTGCGAAACGCGCCGATTGGCTGTTTATTTACGGGACCCTGGCTGAGGACATCGCTCGCGGGGCTGTCGCTGAGGGATTCCCCAGTGACAAAGTTTTTGTTGCCAATAGTCATAATGAATTAGCTGCACGACTTGTAGAGGTGCTTCAGGCCGGTGACCGGGTTCTGATCAAGGGCTCGCGGGGCATGCGCATGGAAAAAGTGACAGCCGCTTTGCGCACATCAAAGCTGAAGACCGCCGCAAACGGCGCCTGACGGAGATTCTACGTGCTCTACCACTTGCTCTACCCGCTACATACGGAATTTTCGATCTTTTATGTCTTCCGGTTTATTACTTTCCGGACGATCTATGCAGCAATCACCGCTCTTGTTATCAGTTTTTTGCTGGGGCCGTGGCTGATCGAAAAACTTTCGGCGCTGCAGCTGGGGCAAACCATCCGGCGACAGGGACCTGAGTCACATTTCAAGAAGGAAGGGACCCCGACCATGGGGGGCGCACTGATCCTTTTTGCCATCGTGCTGCCGACCCTGCTCTGGGCCGACCTGACCAACATGTATGTCTGGCTGGTGCTCTTTGTCACCGTTGGATACGGCGTCATCGGCTTTGCTGATGACCTGCTCAAGATTCGCAAGAAGAACAGCGACGGCTTGTCACCGCGCAAGAAAATGTTCTGGCAGATGCTGATCGCATTTGGCGTCGGCATGATACTGACGACTTATCCCGGGTTCCAGACGACTCTGGCGTTCCCTTTTTTCAAAAGCGTGAATCCTGACCTCGGCTGGTTCTACGTACCCTTTGCCATGCTGGTGATCATCGGTGCCAGTAATGCCGTCAATCTCACTGACGGCCTTGATGGACTGGCAATCGGTCCGGTGATCATCGCGGCCGGAACTTACCTGCTTTTCGCATACGTGGCTGGACATGCGACTCTGTCGAGCTACTTGCAGATCAACGGAGTCAAAGGGGCCGGTGAGCTTTCCGTCCTGTGCGGTGCCATGATCGGCGCCGGTCTTGGGTTCCTCTGGTTCAATTCTTACCCGGCACAGGTTTTTATGGGTGACGTCGGCAGTCTGTCTCTTGGTGGCGCCATCGGCACTATCGCCGTGATTACCAAACAGGAGATCGTGCTGGTGATTGTCGGCGGGATTTTTGTCATGGAAGCTGTTTCGGTGATTGTGCAGGTGACCTCGTTCCGACTCTATGGCAAACGGATCTTCCGCATGGCCCCGATTCATCATCATTTTGAGCTGAAAGGCTGGCCGGAACCGAAAATCATTGTGCGGTTCTGGATTATCAGCATCATTCTGGCCCTGATCGGCCTCTCGACTCTGAAGTTGCGTTAAATGAAACAGGATTATCGGGACAAGAAGATCGTTGTTACAGGAGCCGGTGCTACCGGCCGCAGTCTGGCGCGGTTTTTCACGGCACGGGATGCCCGTGTCACCTTGTCCGACCACCGCCCTGCCGTACTTCTCGATAACCTTGAAGAACTCAACGCAACGGGAGTCGTACTCGATCTCGGCGGTCACACGCAGGAATTCTTTAACGCAGCAGACCTGATTGTCGTCAGCCCCGGTGTGCCCCTCGACATTCAGGTCCTGCACGTCAGCCGTGAGCGCGGGGTTCCCGTGCTCGGTGAAGTTGAAGTTGCCTGGCGTGAACTTACCGGAACCATGATTGCCATTACCGGGACCAATGGCAAGTCGACCGTAACAACCCTGGTTGGCGCGATGCTCAAAAGCTGGGGCAAAAAGGTTTTCGTTGGCGGCAACCTCGGTACACCGCTGGTTGACGCCGTAGGTGGTGATTATAACTGTCAGGTTGTCGAATTATCGTCGTTCCAGCTGGAAACGATAGAGGCTTTCAGGCCACGCTACGCCATGCTTCTGAATATTTCCGAAGATCACCTGGATCGCTATCCGGACATGGCCAGTTACGTCGCCGCCAAAGCACGTATTTTCGACAACCTGCAGAACGGCGATGTGGCGATTCTGAACCACGATGATCCTCTGGTCATGCAGGCGGCGGAGACAACTCGGGCAACCAGGATCTGTTTCAGCAGCCAATCGATTCTGGAAAACGGCATGAGCCTGGTCGATGGCAAGATCCGCTGGCGCTGGCAGGATCGCGAGATCTTTTTTCCGGTTGATGAATTGCTGCTCCGCGGTCGGCACAACCAGGAGAATGTCATGGCCGCCATGATTCCGCTGCTGCTGGAAGGGTGCCCTGCCGAGATTGCCTGGTGTTCTGCCACGGGTTTTGCCGGTCTGCCGCACCGCATGGAGTTCCTTGGCGAACGGCGTGGTACCGGTTGGTACAACGATTCCAAAGGCACCAATATCGGCAGCGTGGTGAAAAGCCTGGCAGGGCTGGCCAAGCCCGTAATCCTGATTGCCGGCGGCAAGGATAAACAAGGCGATCTCACGGCACTGGTCGAGCCGATTCGAGACAAGGTTGCCAGCCTGATCCTGATCGGTGCCGCAGCCGAACGCATGGCGCGGGCATTTAACGGGCTTAGCAACATTTACAGGGCCAATGATATGCACGAAGCTGTGCAACTTGCCGCCCGGTTGAGCCGTCCCGGTGGGACGGTACTCCTCTCGCCCGGATGCTCCAGCTACGATATGTACAAGGGCTTTGAAGAGCGCGGCCGGCATTTTGCCCAAGAGTTCCGCGCTTTGGGCTCGCTCGGGGGATGCAGCAATGGAAGTTAGACAGGGTAGCGACTATTCCATATTGCTTCTGGCGATCTGTCTGACCTGTCTCGGTGTTGTCATGGTTTTCTCGTCTTCATCAATCATGGCAATGCGGGATTATGGTGACAGTCTCTATTTTCTCAAGCGCCAGGGAGTCTTCGCCCTGCTTGGTTTTGGAATCATGGCACTGCTGATGCGCGTTAATCTTGAAATCCTGCGCAAGGCTGCCTGGCCGATATTAGGAATCTGTGCCCTGCTGCTGTTGGCTGTTCTGATTCCCGGCGTAGGCAAAAAGGTCGGTGGTGCAGCCCGATGGATCAGAATTGCCGGGTTAACATTTCAGCCGGCAGAATTTGTCAAGCTCGGCCTGGTCCTCTACATGGCGCATTCCCTGGCCCGCAAACAGGAAAAGGTCAAGAGCTTCCGCCTCGGTTTTCTGCCGTACATGCTGATTCTTGTCGTCCTGCTCGGGCTGTTGCTGGCCCAGCCGGATTTGGGCAGCGCCCTGACTCTCGGCGTTGTGGCGATTGCCATGCTGCTGGTGGCCGGGTCTCGCATGCGCTATCTGGCTGGTATCGGCCTGATTGCCCTGCCGTTTCTTTACTTCATGGTAATGAACGTCGATTACCGGCGGCGCCGGATCATGGCGTTTCTGAACCCATGGGAAGATCCGAGCAACACCGGTTTTCAGATTATTCAGAGCTGGATTGCCTTCGGATCGGGCGGTGCGTTAGGCCAGGGTCTCGGTGAGAGCAAACAGAAGCTCTTCTTCCTGCCCGAGGCGCATACCGACTTTATCTTTTCCGTGATCGGCGAAGAACTTGGTTATATCGGCGTGATCGTCATTGCCGCGATGTTCATGCTGCTGATACTGCGCGGACTGCGCACGGCACTCAATGCACCGAGTGAGTTCAGCTGTTTCCTGGCTTTCGGTATTACTTTTCTGGTTGGTATGGAGGCTTTTGTCAATATGGCCGTGGTTATGGGGATGATCCCCACCAAAGGGATGGCGCTGCCGTTCATTTCATACGGCGGGACGAGCCTGGTGACAACGCTGGCGGCCATCGGCATTCTCTTGAACGTTTCACGCCAGCTGCCCGGGGAGTTGCGATGAGGCTGCTTTTGGCCGGTGGCGGCACCGGCGGACATCTTTTCCCGGCGATATCTCTGGCCGAGCAGCTTAAGCATGAAGATCAGCAGAGTGAAATTCTCTTTGTTGGCACTGCAAGAGGACTGGAAGCCCGAATGTTGCCAGAACTCGGCTGGTCTTTACAAACCATCGAGATGAGTGGTTGGGCCGGGCTTGGCGCTCTCGCCCGCCTGAAAGTCCTCGGCAAGTTGATGAAGAGTTTTCGACAGTCAAGAAAGATTCTGAGGGAATTTGGGCCGGATGTTGTGGTTGGTGTCGGTGGTTACGCGTCGGTCCCCGTTCTGTTGGCAGCCAAAAACCTGGGAATCCCGTACTTGGTCCATGAGCAGAACGCCTGGCCCGGTTTGGCTAACCGCCTGCTCGGCAGCTGGGCGCACAGAGTCTGTCTCTCCTTTGACGAGGCAGACCGGGCTTTTTATCGGAGTGCAACAGTCTTGACCGGCAACCCGGTGCGCGCGGCAATGGAGAACTGCCCGAACGCTCCAGAAGACAAGGTCTGTCTGCTGGTCTTCGGCGGCAGCCAAGGTGCGCGGGCTATCAATCGCGCGGTGCTTGCTGCCCTGCCGTATATGGTTGAATGGCGAGAGAAGCTTGAAATCATTCACCAGTCCGGACAACCGGATTATGAGGCAACCGTGCGAGGTTACCAGGAAAATGGCTGGCCGAATGTTGACGTCCAGGCATTCATTACAGACATGGCACAAGCCTATGCAAAGGCGACCCTTATCGTTTGCCGGGCCGGGGCAACAACTCTCGCCGAGTTGACGGCTTGTGGTCGTCCGGCGGTTTTGGTGCCTTACCCGCACGCTGCAGCCGGACATCAGTCGGTTAATGCCCAGGCCATGGCGGCCAAGGGGGCGGCTCTGATGATGGAGGAAGCCGATCTCACCCCTGAGCGTCTGGCCCAACTGCTCAATGGACTGCTGCATGATAGAACCAGCCTCATGACCATGTCTGCAGCGGCAAAAAGAATGGCACGCCGTGGTGCTGCTGCACGCTTGCTCCAGGAATGTCGGGCCGTTCTCTCGGAAGTGGTGCAAAGGGGATAGTTATGTACGGCAAGATTCAAAAAATCCATTTCGTAGGTATCGGCGGCATAGGCATGAGCGGGATTGCCGAAGTGCTCATCAACCTTGGATATCAGGTGTCCGGGTCGGACCTCAAGGAGAGCGACATCACACGGCGTCTGGCAAGCTTCGGTGGCACGATTGCCTACGGTCATCGTACCGAGAATCTTGCTGACGTGGATGTCGTGGTGACATCAACGGCAGTCAACCAGAACAACCCTGAAGTCCTGGAAGCCAACCGGCGCAAGATCCCGGTCATCCCGCGCGCCGAGATGCTGGCCGAACTGATGCGCATGAAGCATGGCATCGCGATTGCGGGAACCCACGGCAAAACAACCACCACCAGCATGGTGGCGACGGTACTCTCCCACGGTGGATTTGACCCGACCGTAGTCATCGGCGGCCGGCTGGACTCGATAGGCTCCAACGCAAAATTGGGGCAGGGCGAATTCCTGGTGGCCGAAGCTGATGAATCGGACGGTTCATTCCTTAAGCTTTCTCCGACCATTGCGGTTGTGACCAACGTTGATGAGGACCACCTCGATTTCTACAGCGGACTGGATGAAATCCGTGCGACTTTTATCAGTTTCATCAACAGGGTGCCTTTCTACGGGTTGGTTGTTCTCTGTCTGGACGATGAGAATCTCCAGGGGATGATTCCTGCAGTCAAAAAACGCCTGATGACATATGGCCTGACCAGTCAGGCGGATTTTCAGGCATCTGACATCAAGCACGATGCTGACCGCACCAACTTTCTCGTGCATTTCCGCGGCGAGCCCCTCGGACGGTTGAGTATCCGCATGCCGGGGCGTCACAATGTCTTGAACGCATTGGCAGCTGTCGCCGTCGGCATGGAGCTTGATATGCCTTTTGCCGCAATTGCAGAAGGTTTCCAGGATTTCGGTGGCGTGCAGCGACGGTTTCAGGTAAAAGGCGAAGCTCAGGAGATCATGGTCGTGGATGATTACGGCCATCACCCGGTAGAAATCAAGGCGACTCTGGCTGCGGCACGTTCAGGTTGGAACCGGCGGGTGGTGGCAGTCTTCCAGCCCCACAGGTACAGCCGCACCGAAGCTCTCTTTGATGATTTCACCAAGGCCTTTTACCAGGCCGATCATATAGCCGTGATGGATGTGTATGCAGCTGGCGAAGAGCCGAGGCCCGGGGTCTGCGCAGAAAAACTTGCAGAAGGCATCAGCGGTCATGGCCACAAATCCTGCTGCTTTACAGGCAACGCCGAGGCGACGGTAGAGCATCTGCAGGCCGTATTGCAGGTCGGCGATATTGTCATCACGCTCGGGGCCGGTAATGTCTGGCAGGTCGGTGAGACTCTGCTGCAACTTCTCAGAGAAAAGGCTTGAGCGAAACAACAGGATCGAGACAAGAGTCATGACGAATCGCAACGAACTGAAAAATAAGAAGATTGCCGTTCTGATGGGGGGCCTCTCTGCCGAGCGGGAGATCTCCCTGAAAACCGGTCGGGCTGTTTTGTCCGCATTGCTGGAAAATGGCCGCAATGCGGTACCTCTCGATGTCGGTCGTGATCTGCCGGAGCAATTGCGCGCAGCTGAAGCAGAGCTGGCCTTTGTCTGCCTGCATGGGCGCTACGGTGAAGACGGTACAGTCCAGGGGCTGCTTGAAATGATGCAGATCCCATATACCGGCAGTGGTGTGATGTCTTCGAGCATGGCCATGGACAAGGTGATTACCAAGCAGATCCTGCTCTATCACGAAATAGCGACACCCGGATTCGTGACCTACCGGGTCGGTGAAAACCTGTCTGCGGCGCTGGAACGCTGTCGGCATTTTCCCCTGGTCGTCAAGCCGGCAAGGGAAGGCTCAACAATTGGCATAAGCATCGTTCACGACAGGCATGAACTGGAAGCGGGCCTTGCTGAAGCGTTACAACACGACGACCTGGTCCTGATCGAAGATTTTATTCAGGGGGATGAGGTGACCGTCAGTGTCCTGAATGGCCAGCCTCTGCCGATTATCAAGATTGTCCCGAAAAGCGGTTTTTACGATTACGCGTCAAAATATACGCCCGGGCAAACCGAATATCTTCTGCCGGCGCCTTTGCAAGTGGTTCTTTATAACAGGCTTCAGGAGGTCTCCGCCGCTGTCTGCCGGGCACTCTCCTGCCGGGGTGCAGCGCGGGTCGACTTTATGGTTCACGAGCGAGAATTCTTCTGCCTCGAGGTTAACACCATCCCCGGGATGACCGAAACCAGCCTGTTGCCCAAGGCCGCCGCTGAGGCTGGTATCCACTTTAGCGAGCTGGTGATGCAGATCCTGGAAGATGCAGGGTTAAACAAGTAGTCAAGCAAGCGGATGAGACCATGAATGACCTGAAATCCGATAAACAAAAGAAGACCAAGACCAATCGGCGCAAGCAGAAAAAAGAGCCGCGCGATTGGAAAAAGCTCTTCCATTGTCTGCTGCGTGCCAGCATCGCAACCGGAAGTGGTCTCCTGCTTGCCAGCGGCGCACTGCTGACAGCCGAGATGCTCCTCGAATCAGGTTATTTCGACGTGCAACAGATCCGCGTGGAGCATCAGGTGAGAGTCAGCGAAAGCGATATCCTCGATGCCTCTGATATCAAGCCAGGTGACAGCCTGTTCGATCTCGAACTCCACATGATCGGCCGTAAAATCGAAGAGCACCCATGGATTGCCAGGGCTGACGTGGAACGTTCCTTCCCTAACCAGGTGCTGATCCGTGTGGCGGAAAGGGAGGTCAGGGCCATCATCGACCTGGGATATCTGTACTACGTTGATAAGACGGGAGTGGTGTTCAAGATGCTTGATGCCGAGGATCAACTCGATTATCCCGTCATTACCGGAATTGATCGTCAGTACTTGCTTGACAACCCGGACCAGACCCAGGGTTGTCTGAATCTGGCACTGCAGCTTATGGATGAACTGAGTAACCGTGCCCTCTTCAACCTGGAGGATGTTTCGGAAATCCATTATGACCAACAGGAAGGGCTGATCCTCCATACGCGCGTCGGCGGAGTTCCTGTACGCATGGGCACTCTGGGTTTTAATGCCAAGCTGAACCGCCTGGAGAAAATTTATAATGATCTGGAGCCGCGCTTGCTGGCTCTCAAGTATATCGACTTAAACGTGACTGACCGCGTTATCGTCAAGATAGATGTCAAACATTCGGTCGACAGGAGTTAGCTTTGAAGAAACAGAAGGGGAGAGATATGAGCAATAAGCGGGAGAATCTGGTGGTCGGACTCGACATCGGCACAACCAAGATCTGTGCCATTGTCGGTGCAATGACCGAAGAGGGCCTCGATATCGTTGGCATTGGCACCAGTCCATCGCGCGGGCTGCGCAAGGGTGTGGTCATCAATATCGAGAGTACAGTCAACGCGATTCGCAAGGCGCTCCAGGAAGCGGAGTTGATGGCCGGTTGTGAAATCAAGTCGGTCTTTGCCGGGATTGCCGGTGGACACATCAAGGGGATCAACTCCCAGGGTGTGATCGCCATCAAGAATCGTGAAGTCACCAACGAAGATGTGCGCCGCGTCATTGATGCCGCCAAGGCGTTGGCGATTCCTATGGATAGGGAAGTTATTCATATCCTGCCCCAGGAATTCATCATCGACGATCAGGACGGCATCAAGGAGCCGCTGGGTATGAGCGGGGTCCGCCTGGAAGCCAGGGTGCACATCGTCACCGGCGCGGTGGCCAGTGCACAGAATATCATCAAAAGCTGTAACAAGGCCGGTGTGGATGTCGGAGATATCGTCCTTGAACAGCTGGCATCGGCGGAAGCCGTGCTGACGCCCGATGAAAAAGACCTCGGCGTTGCTTTGATCGATATCGGAGGTGGCACGACGGATGTCGCCATCTTTGTCGACGGGGCGATCAAGCACACTTCAGTCCTGTCACTTGGTGGCAACCATCTGACCAACGATATCGCTGTAGGCCTGCGGACTCCGACGGCGGAAGCCGAGAAGATCAAGCAGCTCTCGGGGTGTTGCCTTGTCTCGATGGTGGGTAAAGACGAAACCATTGAGGTGCCTTCTGTCGGCGGACGCGAACCGCGCATTCTCTCGCGCCAGTTGCTGGCAGAGATACTCGAGCCACGGGTCGAGGAAATCTTTACCCTGGTCAATCGCGAGATCGTCAAGAGTGGTTTTGAGGACCTGATCGCTTCCGGCGTGGTTATTACCGGTGGCTCAGCGATTCTGCCGGGGATGCCGGAACTGGCTGAGCAGATTTTCGATCTGCCGGTGCGGCGTGGGAAACCGATCAATATCGGCGGACTGATCGACGTCGTCAATTCACCTGTCTATGCGACCGGCGTCGGCCTGGTGAAGTATGGCAGCCGCAACATGCAGACTCGCAACTTTGTGATAGGGCAGGAAAATCTGTTCGATCGCGTGGCGAGGCGCATGAAAGAATGGTTTGGAGAGTTCTTCTAAAAGACCAAGTAACACACGAGATCTGTAACTTAACCCGACCTGAGCAACGGAGAAGCAACGGTCACAACAATGGCGGAGGGAGTCATTATGTTTGAATTTGACGAAAATGTGGATCAGGTAGCGAAAATCAAGGTTATTGGTGTCGGTGGCGGTGGCAGTAATGCCGTTAATACGATGATTGTCGCACGCATTGATGGCGTGGAGTTCATGGTGGCCAATACTGATGCCCAGGCACTGCGGGCTAACCAGGCGGCTCTGCGCATCCAGCTAGGTCCCAAGTTGACCAAGGGACTCGGCGCCGGAGCCAACCCCGAAGTGGGGCGCGAAGCGGCTGAAGAGGACCGGGCCCGGCTTAAGGACCTGTTGCAGGGTGCGGACATGGTATTCATAGCCGCCGGTCTCGGTGGGGGGACCGGTACCGGTGCCGCTCCGGTGATTGCCGAAGTTGCCAGAGAGATCGGTGCACTGACTGTCGCGGTCGTGACCAAGCCCTTCGCTTTCGAAGGCAAACAACGCATGGCCAAGGCGATGCAGGGTGTTGAAGAACTGAAACAGGTTGTCGATTCACTGATTCTGATTCCCAATGATCGTCTCACAGGGCTTGCCGACAAGAAGATGGGAATTCTCGATGCTTTCAAGCCTGCAGATGATGTCCTGCGCCATGCTGTGCAGGGGATCTCGGACCTGATCACGACCCACGGCATGATCAACGTCGACTTTGCCGACGTCAAGGCGGCGATGAGCGAACGCGGCATGGCAATGATGGGTATCGGTATGGGTGAAGGTGAGAACCGTGCCGTGACAGCCGCACAACAGGCAATCAGCAGCCCGCTGCTCGAAGAGATCGATATCTCCGGTGCCAAGGGAGTGCTGGTGAACGTGACCGGTTCTTCAAGCATGACCATGGACGACTACCAGGCTGTGGCCAACATCATTCACGATAAAGTCCACGAAGATGCCAACATCTTCATTGGACTGGTCATCAACGAAGAGATGGGCGACAAGATCCAGGTTACGGCGATTGCCACCGGCTTCGGTTGCAGCTTTGACACCAACCAGCGCGCGAACTCGGCTCTGGGTCGACCGAACATCCCGAATCCGAGCAAGATTGACCGCGACATCCCTGCTTTCATCCGCAATCAGAATCAGGGCAAGCCGCGCGCCAGCATGCGTATCGGCGCCTACAATGAAGACGAAGAATACGATATTCCGACGTTCTTGCGTAAACGCGTCGATTGAAAAAGGAGCAGATCCTGGCGGACCGCACATAACGGTCACCATGGCCACTGCTGGAATTTAATTCTGTGCTTGTCAAAGAGTGGGCAGTCCTGCCGGTTCTCCGCCCGGCGTTTACGGTTTGCTCTATAACTCTGCGCTTGCCTGTGATGTGACTCCCTCAACTCCCTTGGACCGCCTTGCGCGGTCCTTTTTTTTCAATACCGGAAGGTCAAGATCATGATTCTGGCTGCCAGGGACAGTCTGCATTTTCTTTGCGTATTTCTTTTCTCCTTAGCATCTTTGCGTTAGTTTATTTCTCTTTTGTTGTTTCTCCTCAGTTATTTCTCCCCGGTTCATTGACTCCTTGAATAATGGCCATGCATAATATAATAAATGAATACATATTGAAATGAGGATTTATATGGAAAAGGATATCTGTCAAGTCAACGTGATTCACCACGAGCATGTCAACCGGGCGAAGCTCAATATGCCGGAAGAGCAACTTCTCACCGAGACTGCAGAAGTATTCAGCATGCTTGGCGACCTGTCCCGCTTGCGAATCCTGCAGGCGTTGAGCACCACGGAGCTATGTGTCTGCGATCTTTCCGCCATCCTCGAAACAACGCCGTCTGCGGTTTCACATCAGCTCAGATTGTTGCGCGCAAAAAAGATGGTGCGCTTTCGCAAGGCAGGCAAAATGGCATATTACTCGCTGGCTGATGAGCATGTTCAACATCTGCTGGCAGAGATGTTGGCGCACTTGCAAAAAAGATAGGACGCAACAGGACGCAATTTTACTGGATAGAGACGCTTATGATTAACGCATTAACCGGAATCATCATTGAATGCTGGGACATCTTCAATGAAGCCGCGCCATTTGTACTTTTCGGCTTCTTCGCGGCAGGTGTGCTCAAAGCGCTGATTCCTGAAAAAATGATTGTCAGACACCTTGGCGGAAGCGGCTTCAGCTCTGTATTGAAGGCCTCATTGTTCGGCATCCCCCTGCCGCTTTGCTCCTGTGGCGTCATTCCGGTAGCCATCGGCTTGCGTAAACAGGGAGCGAGCAAAGGCGCGACAGCTTCATTCCTGGTTTCAGTCCCTGAAACGGGCGTTGATTCGATTGCCATCACCTGGGCACTTCTCGATCCCTTTATGACGGTTATCCGGCCCCTGGCTGCTTTTCTCACCGCCATGGTGACCGGCACCCTGATCAACTTTTTGCCGGAGAGTCCCCCCCTCCAGTCCAGCGAAATCCAATCGGACCAATCGGATTGTGGTTGCTCAGACAGCCTGGACATGGACACCCAAACAGCAACAGTAAAACCTGTCTTTCATCGATTGAAGGATGGGCTGGTTTATGCATTTACCGACCTGTTGAAAGACATAGGCGGCTGGCTGATGCTGGGGATACTGATCGCCGGAATAATCTCCTATTTTGTGCCGATTGATTTTGTCGAGCGTTACCTGGGCGGGGAATACAGTTCACTGTTGATTATGCTGGTCATCGGCATTCCTTTATACATCTGCGCGAGCGCGTCCACGCCAGTTGCAGCGGCGTTGGTTCTGAAAGGTCTTTCGCCGGGTGCGGCGCTGGTCTTTTTGCTTGCCGGACCTGCGACCAATGCCGCCACCATGACTGTGGTTGCCAGGCAGCTTGGCAAGGCTGCGGTCACTGTCTACGTTTCAGCTATTGCCGTTTCCTCGCTTGTCATCGGCTGGGGTGTCAACCGCGTTTACTCGTGGCTGTCAATAGACATCACGACCTGGATGGATCAGGTCGGCGATTCGGCAGATTCCGGAGTTTACCTGTTATCATCAATTGTTCTGGTAGCGCTGCTGGTGCAAAATTATCTGCCACGAAGGAAAGCTGAACAGTCTGATTGTGGATGTCACCGATAATCCGGCTTTTGCAAGCCGATTTATTAGCAAAACAAAGATCAGCCATGAAGTCATCAAGACTCAAAGTAAACACCTGCTGTTACTGCATGCTGTCTCTGAGAAATATACAGGGACAAAAATTTCCAGTTTTAATCTGGAAGAGGGCTCAATTTTCCATCGCCTGCTTCAATGTGATAAGCCAGACTACGGGTTTCATACACCCAGAAGTTACAGGGTCGTTCATGTGACTCTGAGAATCAGCAACGGACCATCCGGTACAATCGCCCAGCGGGCATCCTGACCGAATTTTTCGAGTAGTTCTGCAATCGCCGCGCTGATTTTTTCGACCGGCTTAAAATGAAACCGCTTCAGCGTGTCGGCGTCGATCACTTTGGTGTATACCCAGATTTCGTTCTTCAACATCACCTGGTAAGTTTCCTGAGCACACCATTGGTCAGGAAGGAAGAACTCCTTCTTCATAAGATTCTCAATAAAGGCTTGAGGTGTGGTGGCATGCTCGAAAACCGCCCGGTATTCTTCGCTGCCAAACCCCTCCAGGCATTCTGTGGCGATCAGGATCACACCGCCCTCGCGGGTCGCTCCTGCCACGCCCGAGATGCCCTTGGCCGTCTGATACAGGTTGCAGTCGAGCGGTGCTCCGGCATTGGTGGTCACCACAAAATCAAGAGGTTGATCCAGGGTTTTGACACAATGGCGGGAGAGAAACTCAACCCCTGCAAGGTGGGCCTTGACCGGGTGACCGGAAAAAATTCCTGTGATTTTTTTCGTGGTGTCCAAGGTGACATTGACGATGAAGTCGGCCCCGGCCTGTTTCATGATAGCCAGGCCGGCTTCGTGGAATGGGTTCCCCTCCAGGATGCCATAACGGGTCAGCGGATGGGCCACCATCTCCGGGCCATGCATGAATTCGAGGGTTTTTACTGACGAGATCCCAGGCAGAATCGATTTGCGCCCACCGGAGAACCCTGCCCACATATGCGGTTCAATAAATCCGGTCAGAATTTTCAAGTCGGCCGCCAGGTAATACTTGTTGACCAGTGCCGGCACCCCATCACCGATATGTCCGACCAGCGTCATGTCGTCCTGATTCTTGGAGAAGTGGTTGATGATCCGGTAGGAAGAGGCGATCTCTTTGCCGACCAGGCGCTCCAGTTCCTGCCCCTCGTTGGGGCGATGGATACCTGTGGCAATCAGGATGGTGATCTTTGCCGAGGGGATGCCCGCGGTTTCCAGGTGCTGAATGATAATCGGCAGCAGCAGGGCATTGGGGACCGGCCGTGTTATGTCGCTGATGACAATGACGGCGTCGCTTCTCCCCCGGGCCAATTCTGTGAGAGGTGCGGACTCGATCGGCCGGGAAAGAGACAGCCGGACAGCCTCCTCCGGCATCGGTAGAACTTCGGCTTCTTGCGGATAAAGAACCCCGGCAAAGTTAGGCGTTTCAGGAAACTCCAGATCCAGGCCTTCTTCACCGTACTTGAGACGTGTGTGCATAATATTCTCCTTGCTTGTCTTCCCCTGGGATACAGGAAGCCGAGTGTCCTCCTGGGCGACAAGCTCGCTGCCCGGTAAACGGTCGAAGACCGTCATGGTGTGCAGTGGCAACCAAGAGGCTCGCCTGTTGAATCCTCACTGCCCCTGCCTGCGCATTACCGTGATCGACTCACCACCGAGACCGTAATTGTCGGTGTCAACTTCATCGATAATGACCACGGTTGATTTCGGGCCGCGGTTGATGACCTTGACCAGCAGATCGGTGACGCCTTTGATGATGGCTGCTTTCTGTTCCGCTGTGACCGGTTGCTGTTCACGGGTAATCCTGATGTTGACGTATGGCATAAGTTTTCTCCACGATTGTTGTCTTAGCGATCATTATTTTTCTCTTGCTTTTACGTGTCTTGCGCCGCTCACGATCTTGGCAGGCCCCAGTTGTAGCGGATTGCCAACAGCCGGACGACGATAACCGTACCGGCGGCAATCAGGGCGGCAACGGGGCGTGCCGTGCCGAGATGCTCGAGGGTGACCAGCAGCGTGCCTCCCGCGATACAGGCCGAGGCGTAAATCTCCCGGCGCAGAATCAGTGGGACCTGGTTGGCGAGGACATCGCGGATTACGCCGCCGGCGGTGCCGGTCATTAAGCCCATCAGTACCGCGCCGAGCCACCCCAGATGGAAGTCGAGAGCCTTGGTTGCGCCGATCACCACAAAGGTACCGAGACCGATTGCATCGAAATAGAGCAATGGCTTCTCAAACGCACCGAACCGGTTGCGGTTGGCAAATACCACCATGGAAACGGTAATGGCTGTGTAGATGTAATATTCGTTTTTCAGAGAGAAAGGCGGGGTATCGCCAAGCAGCAGGTCGCGCAGGGTGCCGCCGCCGACAGCGGTGACCAGGCCGAGAACCAGGACACCGAACAGGTCCATATGCTTGCGCACTCCGACCCAGGCGCCGGAGGCTGCGAAAGCGGCAGTGCCGACCAGGTCGAGGATGTAGATGATATCCATGGCAGGATCTTTTTAAACGAATAACGACTTGCCGTGCATGGCGCTGCGACCGCAGCCGTCGTTCCGCGCTGTGCATTAATGGTCATCAGGCTGTAACATAGAATACCGCGAATGGCTGCGCAACGCATCCTCTCGCATTCTATTTTTCTTGGCAACATGCATCGGTTGGCATTGATGCGGATGAGCGATTCAAGTACACTCACTCGGCAAACAATACGGAGTGTCGGCTCGATCTACACACTTATACATCTTGGAGTAAAGACATGATCCTCGGTTTTGCCGGCAAAGCGGCAACAGGAAAAACCACGGCAGCAAAACACATGGCGCCGTTACTCGATAAAGAGTGTGCAATTGTGCCGATGGCGATGGTGCTGCGCGACGAGGTTGAGGCTTTTTTGCGCTCCATTGGAGCCGATGAAGCGGTGCCTCTGGTCTACGGCTGTCAGGATGATAAAGTCCGGGTCTTTTATGTGAATGAGCAGCTGGCCCTGGCGCACTGCCCGAAGTGGTCACATTTTGTTTTGGAGCACCAGGATATCCGGGATCGTCCCGGGCAAACAGCCGTTACCGTGCGGCGCATCCTGCAATGGTGGGGTACGGAATATCGCAGGAGCCAGGATCCCGATTACTGGACCAAGGCCTGGGGACGCAAGATTGAGCAGCTCGACCTGGAACAAATGCATGTCTTGATCGATGATGTGCGTTTCATGAACGAATTGCGTGTGATCAAGGAACATGGCGGCCTGATCGTCAAGATCGAGCGTCCAGGCTTCGACGGGGCGAACAATCATGCCAGCGAAACCTCCCTGGATGAATATCACGGCTGGGACGAGGTCTTGTTAAACGACGGCTCGCTCGAAGAATTCGAGGGAAAGGTCGAGCAACTCGCTGAGCAGTTGATGGCAGCCACCGGGTAATCTGGCTGTCAATGATCGATTCAGAGAGGGGTCGGGCCATGGCCCGACCTCTTTTCAGTGGCGCGCCAGTTGCACCGGGAGAACCGATGCTCACCTATATCAAACTCTTGGCGACCATGGCCTTTTGGGGCGGCACCTTTGTCGCCGGCCGCATGCTCGCCGGCGTGGTTCCTCCTTTTCATGCGGCCTTTCTGCGCTTTGCCATTGCCGGGGGAATCCTGCTGCTTGTGCTGCTCCGCGTCGAAGGGCGTCTGCCGGCAATTGACCGGCACCAGTTGGGGGCTGTGGTATTGTTGGGCCTGACCGGCGTTCTGGGTTACAATGTTGCATTTTTTACCGGGCTGCAGACGGTCTCTGCAGGGAGGGCAGGGCTGATTATCGCCCTCAACCCGGTCGGCATTGCCCTGTTGTCGGCTCTGTTCGGTGGTGAACCTCTGCGCATGATCCGGACCCTGGGCGTCGTGATATCGGTCGCCGGAGCGATGTTGGTCATCAGTAACGGCCATCTCTCGCTCTTGACCAACGGCGTTGGAATCGGGGAGCTGACACTGTTGGGATGTGTCCTTTGCTGGTCTCTCTACTCCGTGATCGGTCGGCGTGCCATGCGCGGTATGTCAGCCCTGACGACAGTGACCTATTCAGCCATTGCCGGCACCCTGTTCCTTGCTCCGGTGGCCCTGATCCAGGGGGTGCTTGGTCGAATTCCCGGTTACGGTCCTGACGCCTGGGCAAGTATTCTCTTCCTTGCGCTTTTCGGCACCGTTGTTGGCTTTCTCTGGTACTACCAGGCGATCAAAGAGATCGGTGCTGTCAGGTCCGGTGTTTTCATCAACTTCGTTCCCCTGTTTGCAATGTTGTTTGGTCTTCTTCTCCTCGACGAACCCTTGACTCCCACCCTGCTGCAAGGTGCAGCGCTGGTTATCACCGGCGCCTGGATCACCAACTACCGCTTTGGCAGAAAATCAGAAGCTTCCTAGCTCTGCCGACTGCTCTCTATCTTCGTTAGAGGACCTCCATGATCCGGTCGGCAATGTGTTCACCTATGCTCAAGGATGCGGTGGCCGCTGGAGAAGGGGCATTGAGGACATGAATCATGCGCCCCTCGGTCTGAATACAGAAATCATCGACCATTCGACCCTGCGCATCAACCGCCTGGGCGCGCACGCCGCTGCCTCCGGGAACCAGATCCTCTCTTCTGATCTCCGGCATGAGCCGCTGTAAGTTTTTAACGAACAGCCCCTTCGAAAAGGAGCGGCCATGCTCCTCAAGTCCCACGCGCCAGAA
>JBPPMB010000187.1:0-10589 GCA_051305855.1 Desulfuromonadales bacterium | reverse complement strand
TCTGAATTCGGGGATGAACTCGCCGTTCTCAAAAGTTACGAAATAATAGCCCTTGTCGTATTTCTCTTCACCAAAGTTGACCCGCTCCGGCGAACCGGGGTTGTAAGCATAGGGTCTCTTTGCAGGTGTTGCGATCACATAGGGTTTGTGCCCATGACCGAGGGCAACGTAGCCAAATTTATCAGCCAGAGGATGAGCCTCTTCCAGCTTCATGTTGCCGATCTCAACCGGAGAGAAGGTCCAGATGCCAACGTGAAAGAGCAGCAGATTGTTCTCGGTGGTGACAGCTTCGCAGATGCGCTCGACGTGGCTGCCCGCCTGGGCACCGATGTAGCCGAGGCCGTAGATATTGAGACCGTCGATCTCGACATGTCCACCCGTACCGGTTTCTTCATCGAAGGGGTCAAAGCGATAACCGTTTGCTTCGATTCGTGATGGGCGCAGCAGTTTGATGTAACCCATTTGTGACAGCGCCTCCATCCACGAGATGCTGTCGCGGCGGTGGATCCAGTCGTGGTTGCCTTCGATGGCGAGGCAGGGGATGCCTGCATCTTTCAGAGGTTGCAGGGTTTCGATGGTTTTGGCAAAAGTTTTCGGCAGGATCTGGCCGACGTGGAACAGATCGCCGCCGATAATCACGAAGTCGACCTTAGCTGCGACTGCATCGTTGACGATCCCGGCCAGGCAGCGGAAGAAATCGTTGTAACGTTGCGATTCTCCGTCGGAGGTGCGGTAGGTTTTGCCGAGATGGATGTCGGAGGTGTGGATGAAGCGCATCGTTTGACTCGCTGGGTTCTGGATTTGGCTGAGTCTACAGGATCGTTCGCTGTTGTTCAAGGCTGGCGGATGGAATGTCAGGAGGGATGAATCATCAGTCGTTGCCCCTTGTCCGTCACCCTCCAAGTTGATCAAGTTGAGCCAGGGCCTCTTCGATCTCGTCCTCGGTAATGATCTGACGAAGCCCGAGCAGCTTGAGCAGTCGCGCAGCCCGCTGGCGAACCTTGGCGGCCTTGGTCTCAGGGTTGTAAGCAACGCGCGGCCCGGGCAGCATGGCCGCGAGAAAGGCTCCTTCAGCCAGAGTCAGCAGATGAATAGGTTTGTCGAAATGGTAGCGGGCGCCGTGCCCCATGCCGTAGACCAGCGGGCCGAGTTCAACCACGTTCAGGTAAAGCTCCAGAATACGGCCTTTGGTCAGTTCACTCTCCAGGCTTTGCGCGATCAACACTTCGCGTAGCTTGCGCCGGATTGATTTGTCACGGGAAAGAAACAGGTTCTTGGCCAGCTGCTGGGTGATGGTCGAAGCACCATGGGCCAGGCGCTTGCGCTTCAGATCATACTTGATCGCCTCCTTCAACGCCGGCACATCAATGCCGCTGTGCTCGTAGAAGTTGGCGTCCTCGGCGACGATCACCGCCCACTTCAATTCGTCAGGAATTGAATCCAGGGGCACCCAGTATGGATTCTTCGGCCCAACTTTGAATGGGTGCATCTTTCCCTGCCAATCGGGAACCTCGATGGTCAGTGAGATGCTGCGATTTTCGAGTGACGCGACGTCGGGCAGGTCCCAGAGAATCCAGGTCGCGAGAGCCCCGGCAGTCAGAACCAGGGCGGCCAGCAGCAGGAGAGAATATCTCAGCAGCCACCCCGGCCGACGCAACCTCTGCAAGTATGACGTGAAGGTCAGTTTCATTCCTGTTTTTTCCTGTGAAAAAGTGATAAGGCGGACAGGCTGATGCGTTGGTTTGCAATACCGTCAGCCGTACCGTCATATATGGCAGGCATGTCATATATGACGGTTCCAGCGGGCGGCTTTCCGCGCGCACGATTTTTCACCTTCAGCTTTCTCTTGTTATACCAACCCCTTGCGCTCGCAGCATGCATGGCTAATCTTCGGCACGCTTGTTGCTCTTATACACATACTAGCACTATATGAGCAGAGTACGGGCTCAGTCGAGCTTTCTTCTAAATTCAAAACGTATTCCGGGATAAGCGGAAGCCATGGAAAACAGCACCAAGGACAAGGCAGAATGAAGATTCCACGAAGTGAAGCGCAAGGTCAAGGAAGTTGCCGGCTGCAGCTGTTGCTTGCGGGAAGTTAAGTGATAACATTGGACGCAGGCAATGGCTGCAGACCACATGCATGCTTATGTGCTGAATTGTTACGAAAAGTTTACATAAGGATGGACACTCAAGGGACACTTCCGGATGTATCCCGCGTCCCTCTCGGGGGACTGTTCACCTTCAACCCATCCATAGAAACAAGGAGGAAAGATGCGCACATTATCCCTGCTCAACTTGCTGTTATTGCTTTTGGTCGCCGGATCACTGGTCGGTTGTTCGTCCAAGGTCCCACCACCGACCCAGAAGCTGGCCCTTTCGGAGGCGGCCATCAATCAGGCGGAAGCTGCCGGCGCCGTTGAGTTTGCACCGTTGGAAATGCGCTCTTCCCGGGAAAAGCTGGTGCAGGCCCGGGAGGCCATGACCAAGGAAGAGAACCAAAAAGCCTTATATCTAGCTGAACAGGCTGAAGTCGACGCCCGATTGGCCGAAGCCAAAGCGCGGACAGCCAAGGCACAGAAGACAGTTGATGTACTTCAGGAAAGTATTCAGACCCTGAAAAAGGAAATCGAACGCAAGGCCAATCCTTGAGTCTAACCCTGACCCTTACCTGGAGGTTTTTTCATGAATCGCAATAATCGATTTGTTTGCTCTTTTGCCCTTGTTGTGCTTACCAGTGTTCTGCTGGCAAGTTGTGGGCCACCGATAAAGAATGTTGATCTGGAGAAAGCCCAGGCTTCCTTCGCGGCAGCAAAGATGGATCCGGTTGTGGTAAAAAACGCCCCTTTGGAATTACAGACGGCTGAAACATCTTTGCAGACGGCCGAACGTCTGTGGAAAGCCGACGCCAAACCGGCAGAGGTCAGTCACCAAGCCTATCTTTCGCTGCAACGCACGGCCATCGCCAAGGAGATTGCCAATCAAAAAGTAGCTGAAGAAAGTGTCGAGGCAGCAAGCAGCGCTCGCGCCAAGGTTCTGCTTGAAGCTCGAACCTACGAGGCCGATGAGGCGAACAAATCCGCAGAATTGGAGCGTCGTAAGGCTCAGGAACAGGCCACTCTTCTCGCAGTCAAGACAGTTGAGGGTCAGCAGTCCGCTGAAGCGGCTTTGGCTGCTGAAGCGCGCGCTAAACAGCTTGAAGCCGAAGTCGCCCAGTTGCAGGCGATCAAATCCGAGCGCGGCCTGGTCATCACCCTCGGGGATGTGCTCTTTGATACAGGGCGGGCTGATCTTAAAGGGAGTGCGATGGTGACGATCAGCAAGATCGCCAACTTCATGAGAACCTACCCGACGCGGACATTGCTGGTGGAAGGCTTTACTGACAGTCGTGGCTCCGAGAGTTACAACCTTGACCTGTCGCAGCGGCGGGCCAATGCCGTGCGTTCGGCCTTGACTACCAGTGGCGTTGAAGCTTCACGGATAGCGGTGCGCGGTTACGGGGAGTCCTACTCGGTTGCCAGCAACGAAACTCCGGTGGGGCGCCAGTTGAATCGTCGGGTTGAAGTCATTATCTCTGATGAAGAGGGTCGTATCGTAGAACGTCGCTAGTACTAGTACGTGTGATTGCCCCTCTGCCTGTTCCGGCAGCATGGCGCGACAGGTCCGACCAGTATAGAGAGACTAGATGGCAAACGGCAGGCTATCCGCTAAGGAGCAGCCTGCCGTTTTATTAATTGAGCGACAATCTCTCCACCACCAACGTCATGATTTCCCTGATGCGCAAACTCTCGACCGGCAGGACGTCGTCGTCGGCATTATCGGCCAGATAAGTTGCAAAGCCTGTCGACTGCCCCATCTGCAGCGGACTGGTCCTCAAGAAATTTTTCTTTATCTTGTCACGAAAACAGGCGCAGACTGTCTCCGCATGAACACCCCCCGTCCTGGCCAAGAAAGGCTATGAGAATGGTGACAACCGAGCAGCGGCCCATGCTGCGTTTTCTGATCGTCCAGACTGCCGCATCGGTCGTCGGCCTGCAGTGCTGGATGATCCTGTTCAATAATTTCGCCGTGGAGATTGCCGGCCTCGATGGTCTTCAGATCGGGATCATCGGCTCGGTGCGCGAGATTCCGGGGTTTCTCGCACTGCTGGCGGTTTTCGTCATGCTGGTGGTCAAAGAGCACCGACTTTCAGCCCTCTCCATCGTCTTTCTCGGCATCGGTACCGGCCTGACCGGGCTGTTCCCCAGTTTCACCGGCCTGGTGATCACCACGCTGATCATGAGCTTTGGCTTCCATTATTACGAGACGACCAACCAATCGCTGACCTTGCAGTATTTCAACACCGCGACCTCTCCCTTGATCTTCGGCCGCCTGCGCAGCCTGGCTGCGGCGACCAGTATTGTCATCGGCCTGCTGCTGTTTCTGATGGGCCTGATGTTCAGTTACCGGGTCATGTTCCTGACAGTCGGCATTCTGGTTGCCGCGGCCGGCATCTGGGGGCTGTTGCAGGACCCCACCCACAAGGATGTGGCGCTGCAGCACCGCAAGATGATCTTCCGGCGCAAATATCTGCTCTATTACTTCCTCACCTTCATGGCCGGCGCCCGGCGCCAGATCTTTATTGCTTTTTCGGTGTATCTGCTGGTCAAGGTATTCCAGTGCACGGTGACCGAAATCACCCTGCTGTTTGTTGCCAATAACGCTATCAACTTCGTCCTGAGTCCCGCCATCGGGCGGGCCATTGTCCGTTATGGGGAGCGCCGGGTCCTGTCCCTGGAATATGGTGGACTGATCGCCGTCTTCCTGGTCTATGCCTTCAGCGACACAAAAATGGTGATTGTCACCATGTACATTCTCGATCATATCCTCTTCAATTTTGCTATCGCCATCCGCACCTATTTCCAGAAGGTCGCAGACCCCAAGGATATCGCCCCGAGCATGGCGGTCGGCTTCACCATCAACCACATTGCCGCTGTGGTCATGCCGGCCATCGGCGGAGCTCTCTGGATGATCGATTACCGCATACCGTTTGTCGTCGGGGCCGTTTTCAGCCTGATTTCCCTGCTGGCAGTGCAACGCATTCCACGTCCCGCCCAGTAACCGGTACACCTCAACAAGCGTTTCCAATGTCTGCAAAGCCGCCTAGAAAGCGGCGAATTATGACCCGTGCGGAGGGGTTTGCAGCGGATTTATTTTGAGACCTGCAGACTCCTAGGTCGATGGACTCGCGGTTGAATGCTTTCGTGTTATAAATAATGCTGAGCCTTTTTCTGTTTTCAATCCCTGCGCCTCAAATTGGCGGAAGGAGAAATGCCATGACCAGATTCGCCGAGCTTGGCGTCTGCCTGACCCTCTTTGCCGTGATGTGCGGCTGTGCCGGGCTGGATCCAGGCTTTGAAACGCCCACGGTAGGGGTCAGTTCTTTTCGCATCCTCCCCTCAGCGGGAACGGTGCCTCGGTTTGAGATCGGACTGCGAATCGTCAACCCGAACCGCTCGGAGCTCAAGCTCGCAGGCGTTGTTTACTCTGTGACCCTCGAAGGGCACAAGGTACTGACAGGGGTTACCAGCGATCTGCCGGTGATTGCCGCTTATAGCGAGGGGGAGGTTGTTTTGCTGGCAACTGCCGATCTGCTGAACAGCATCGGTCTGTTTGCTTCGATGATGAAGACAAAGCAGGAGGCCTTCGCCTATGAGCTGGAGGCACAACTCGATATCGGCAGCTATAGGCCGCGGATTCATGTTGTGCAGAAGGGGGAGATTTCTTTACAGGAATAATTACAGTGGTCGGCGCAGATCATCCCCAAGAAGTTGGCCACCCTCTGCCCCTTTCGGTTCATGCAACCCGCACACGGTCGGCGAGCCTGGCCAGAGCCTCATCGCGTGCGTCGACGATCTCGCGCATGACGAGGCCGTCATCGGCTATTTTCTCGCTGCGTGCAAACTGGCCGGTCAACAGCGCGCCCGGTTTCAAGTCGCCGTTTTCGTAAAGGTGCCAGATCTCCGCAGCAAAGTCAGTCGCAAGGAGTTCGGGAGAAAACTGGCCGAAATAGGCGGCCAGGTTGTCGACATCCCGCGTGAAGAGCCGCTTGGCATTGTTGTTTCCGGCGGCGTCTATGACCTGGGGAAGGTCGATGATCACAGGCCCGTCGCCGGCGAGCAGTATGTTGAATTCGGAGAGGTCACCATGGATGAGTCCGGCGCAGAGCATGAGCACGACCTGGTCGATCAGGAAAGCATGATATTTACGGGCCAGCGTCCCGGTCAGGAGCAGGTCGTTGAGGCGCGGGGCGACAGCGCCGTCTTTATCGACCACCAGCTCCATGAGCAGGACCCCCTCGGAGAAGCCATGGGATCTGGGAACGCGGACTCCGGCGGCGGCCAGGCAACGGAGGGCATCACCCTCGGCGTTTTGCCAGACGTCCTCCTGCTCTTTGCGCCCGAATCTGGAGTGTTTCTCCATGGCGCGGGAGCGGCGGCTGTTGCGCACCTTGCGCCCTTCCGTGTACTGCGTCTGCTTGTGGAAACTGCGGTGCTGGATCTCTTTGTAAACTTTGGCGCAGCAGATTTCGCCATTGCAGCGCACCACATAGACTTCTGACTCTTTACCGCTCATCAACTGGCCGAGGACCTCTTCGATCAGGCCATCCTGCAGCAGGGGTGCTAACCTTTTGGGGATTTTCATAGATGCTCTTTTATCAGGACTTGCAGCGCAGGGGAATCGTTGGCCGATATGATTCGACTGTGCAATGGATACAAACAACGGCCTGAAATCATGACGATTTCAGGCCGTCCCACTTGTGTCATGTATACCACCGGGCGGACACAAAAAAAGCCCAGGTTACTATTTCTTTGCGTCTTTTTTAGTTTTTTTGTCGGCCTTTTTCTCTTTCAAGGTTTTGGCAGGTGCCTTTTTATCCGACTTCTTGCTGTCCATGCCCTTGCCCATAAATTTCTCCCTTCCCTTACACCGTTAGGAAACTGGCCCGATACAAATTTTTGTTATTATAGCACGTTTACGATTTTGGCGCGTTTTCAGCGATACGTGTAATTAAAAAGGAGATGATACAGCCAGAGCTGACGGTTTCGTTCAGGTGGCCACCGCCTTTGTTCGACGGAAGAGAGCTGTTCCCGTTGAAGGCCCGCAAAACCCTGCAATCATAAATTTGCGACAAATTCGTGCTAAACTCCTGTTTTTTTGAAACCAGATAGTGGATTTTAGATGATTTTATGGTTAGATTTTAATAGTTTCCGTAGCAATGGATTGCATAGCCAGGTTCGGCCCCGGGAGGTTTCGGGTTACGTAACGTTTAATCGGCGCCCTCTTAACTGCCAGCTGTTTAAATGCTGCACCTGACCCGGATGTTCTCCCGGTTCACTCCCAGGAGAAAAGTCATGTCTGCAGACAGTTTCCGTCGTCGCGTCGAAATGCTGCTGGCCCGCGCTGATGTCACCGTTGACGGTGATCGGCCGTGGGACCTGCAGGTTTCGCATCCTAAGTTTTTCCAACGCGTTCTGGCCCAGGGCACCCTCGGCTTTGGTGAAGCTTACATGGACGGCTGGTGGCAAAGCGAGTCGCTGGACCAGCTGCTCTATCGCCTGGTCAATGCCAAGCTGAACCAGCAGGTCGGTTTCCTGGTGCTGTATTACGATGCACTGCGAGCCAAACTGCTCAACCGGCAACACCGCAGCCGCGCTCACCTCGTCGGTGAACAGCACTATGACATTGGCAACGATCTCTACCGGAAGATGCTCGATTCACGGATGATCTACAGCTGTGGCTACTGGGAGAATGCGCAGACTCTCGACCATGCCCAAGAGAACAAGCTGCAACTGACCTGCAGCAAGCTGCTTTTACAAGAAGGCCAGCGGGTTCTCGATATCGGCTGCGGCTGGGGCGGAACGGCCCGCTTCATGGCCGAGCGCTACGGGGTAGAAGTGGTCGCTGTGACGATCTCTTCGGCCCAGGCCGAGATGGCACGCGAATGCTGTGCCGGATTGCCGATCGAAATACGGCTGCAGGATTACCGCTCCATTGAAGGGAGGTTCGACCGCATCGTTTCGATCGGTATGTTCGAGCATGTCGGCCCCAAGAATTACCGCACCTATTTCCGCAAGGCTGCTGAACTGCTCAAGGATCACGGGCTGTTTCTGCTGCACACCATCGGTGGCAACGACCCGTTGCTGAGCACCGACCCCTGGATCGAACGCTACATCTTTCCCAACGGCGTGATCCCCTCGGCCGGGCAGATCACAAAGGGTTTCGAAAGCTTATTCGTGCTCGAGGACTGGCACAATTTCGGTACCGATTACGACCGCACACTGATGGCCTGGCAGGACAATTTCAACAAGGCCTGGCCGGAGCTGTCGCACAACTATGATGAGCGCTTCCGCCGGATGTGGCTCTATTACCTGAGCTGTGCCGCAGCTTGCTTCCGGAGCCGCCAGAACCAACTGTGGCAGATCGTCCTTTCCAAGGAGGGCATTCCCGGAGGCTGGCATGTCCCGCGCTGAGATCGGAGGCGGTCGAAGCCTTTACATGGTGCAGGACTGCAAAAAAGCAGAAGTATGCGGCCGCGGTGGGAACCAGGCCGATGCAGCTGAACAGACCAGGCCTCCTCAACTGTAAGAGTTTTGCGCTTCAGGCAATCATCGTCAGAGTATCGGGATGTGCCTTTGTACAGTTCGCTTGCGCGACATGTCGATGCATATTTTACGAGTACGCACGTTCATTTTTATTGAGCAAGCCTGTAACTTGGCAACCAACAAAGAGTTGTTGTGGATAACGGGTCTGCAACAACCTTATTTATAAAGTTTTAAAAACCCGTTACCCATAACCCCACAGTCTCCTCCCCCTCCTGACTGTGGGGATTTTTTTGTTAGAATGCTGGGGACCTTGCACGCCGCCAGTCCATGAGAATCAAATGCCAGGAGGCTTCCGTCATGCTTCATTCCCAACTCGATCATTTAGCAGTGACCGCCCCTTCTTTGACGGCAGGTGTGGAGTACATCAGCCAGGCTCTTGGCGTTACTCCGCAGGTCGGTGGAGAACATCCCCGCATGGGGACACATAACTTCTGTCTAAAGCTCGGCAAGAAGATTTATCTTGAGGTAATTTCGATCAATCCAAAGGCTCCAGGCCCAGACCGGCCTCGATGGTTTCATCTCGACAATCCGGATGCAGAGCGAACCGCTCGATTGGCAACCTGGATAGTTCGGACAGACGACATACAAGCTGCGGTATCCTCTTCGCCGGTGTTTCCAGGAGACATTGAATCCATGAACCGAGGGGACTTCAACTGGCAAATTACTATACCAAAGGACGTCAGTCTGCCTCTTGGCGGTATAGCACCAGCGCTGATCCAATGGCAGGGGATTCATCCCGCAGAGACAATGCATAATGCAGGGTGTTCGCTTATTCGGCTGGAGGGTTTTCACCCTGAAGCTGAGAAGGTCAGTGCGATGTTGAAATCCATCGGATTCCATGGGGATTTTTCAGTTTCACCACTGGCGCCGGGAAAACCGCCGTATTTAGTCGCACACATCAGAACCCCGACAGGTCAGAAAGTACTTAGACGGCCTCCAGGAGGCCTATGGGTTTAGATTAGAGCAACTCTTCTGCCTCCCGATTTAAAACGCCCCACCGGGTTGTCCGGCAGGGCGTTATTTTTACAGAAGAACAGTCACCTGCAAAGGAGACTCTCTCGTGTCTTACTCCGCAACGGCTTCCGCTCCTCCCCCCAAAACCTTGTAGAGGGTGACGAGATTGCTCATGCGCAAAAGCCGGGTGGCGATCAGCTCCTGCTGCGCGTCATAGAGAGAGCGCTGCGCATCGAGGACGGTAAGATAGTTGTCGATCCCCTTGCTGTAGCGCGCTTCTGCCAGGGTGAAGATGTTGGCGTTGGCGGCGGCCAGAGATGCCTGGGCGTTCAGCTGCTCGTTTATGGTGCCGCGCACGGCCAGGGCGTCGGCGACCTCGCGGAAGGCCGTCTGAATTGCCGCTTCGTATTCAGCAACAGCGATCTTCTGCTCTGCCTGCGCAGCCTCGAGACCGGCGCGGTTGCCGCCACCATCGAAGATCGGCACGGTGATCCGCGGTAGAAAGCTCCAGGTACTGGAACCGGCGTCGAAGAGTCCTGAGAGTTCGACGCTGCCGGTGCCGTAAGTACCGGTCAGGGAAATGCTCGGGAAGAAGGCGGCGCGGGCGGCACCGATGTGGGCAGTGACGCTCTGCAGGTGGTGCTCGGCACGCAGGATGTCGGGACGGTTGAGCAGGGTCTCCGAGGCGAGACCGGCCACAGGCTCCTGGAGAACAAGTGCCTCGTCGGGCAGGGAGTTCGGCAGGAGGGGCGCCGGGACCGTTACCCCGACCAGGAATTGCAGGGCATTCTCGTCCTGGGCGGCAAGGCGGGTGTAACGGGCGAGATCGACCCGTGCCGTGTCGACCGTGGTTTGAACCTGTTGTGCATCAAGGGCCGAGGTCAGCCCTGAGTTGTAGCGACGTTGCGACAGGTCGTAGGCCTCTGTCCGGCCCGCCATGGTCTTGCGGGCAAGATCGAGTGCTTCGCGGTTTGCGGCGAGGGAAAGATAGCG
>JBPPMB010000228.1:0-20039 GCA_051305855.1 Desulfuromonadales bacterium | reverse complement strand
GAGGTGGCTAGGGCGATAGAAGAAATTTCCGTTTGTAAACCAAAATCATATAGCCAGGGAAGTAAACCCACATAAGCTGTGAGATAATTGTGAGATGTATATGCTATCGTTTATACACGCATATCCACGGGGGATTTATGGCAGAACAGACAGCGGTTGTCTTTGAGGATGATGATTTGTTTTGTTCTCTTTTCACCAGACTTTTCGAAAAGAGGGGAGTAAAGGTTACAATCTATTCAAACCCAAGCCTCTATTTTTGTTCAGATCCCAGGGTTGTGTCTTGTCCGGTCGAAACTCCCTGCTGTGACTTCCTATTAACCGACCATTTTATGCCCGACATGACTGGGCTTGAGTTCTTAAATAGGACCAAGCGAATGGGATGCAAGATCCCGGATTGTCGTAAAGCGATCGTTTCTGGTAACTGGTTGGATGAGAATGTACAAACTGCGAAACAGTTGGTGAGTCTTGTCTTCGATAAATCAGACTCATTACAGCTGATCGACTGTTGGGTCGAGACCTCAAAATAATCGTATATTTGTATCGAACAGTCTCCGAGTTTTTCTCAATCCTGCCACTCTATAACGCCCCAGAGACGCTCCGTACCGGCCCAGAGATGCCCCGGAGACAAAACCCCGCCCCGGAGCACACCAACGCTCCATTTCTGGAAACACCAAGGTGTCAGTTAGAGATGTGATTTGGACCAGACATGGACCGGAGCCCAAAAGAAAAGAGCGACCCCGATGAGGCCGCTCTCTTGTAAATACTGGTCGGGATGACTGGAATCGAACCAGCGACCCCCTGCTCCCGAAGCAGGTGCGCTACCAGGCTGCGCTACATCCCGATTTTGACTTTACGAAGTAAGGCCAACACTTTTAGCACCCTTAATAGTCAAAATCAAGACATTTTGCCATGCGCAGCAGGGGTAGGCAAAAAGTCAAATTGGACAAAGAGTCGATGCCTCTCAAGGAGTCCTTCCCGCTCGAGTATGTTCGGCACTGAGAGGAAGAAAGGCTCATGCTCGGTGAGAACCGATTGCTTTTTCAAAATGCAGAGGCTGTCCGCTGAGTGCCGTTGCAGTGCCAAAGGCCAGGATGTTCGAGCTAATCACCATCAGATTCGTAAAAACACATGGATAGCAAAGATTGCTCGATTTAGAGAAAATTTTGCTTCTTCTATTGCGAAGACAGAGAAATAGATGAATGGCAATAAAATTCTGCTATGCTTTTTATGTTTACAAAACCATTAACCAAAAGGAGAAAAGAGATGATCAGGTTAACGAGACTGGGTGTAATGTTACTGGCACTGGCGATATTCGGCTGTGGGCAGTCCGAGGAATCGAAACCGGCACAGGGCTCCACGGAGACAGCCACGGAGAAAGCTGCCGAGTCAGCCAGAACTGCTGCCGAGGAAGCGAAAAAAACGGCTGAAGTCGCCGCCGATAAGGCCGCCGCTACGGAGAAACAAGCTGAGCCGGTGGTCAAGGAAGCTGTAGAAGAGACCAAGGAAATGGCCGGCCAGGCCGCTTCAGCGACCAAAGAAGCGATGAGCGAAGCCAAGGATGCCACCGTGAAGGCTGCAGATGCAGCTGCAGAGACAACAAAGGATGCTGCCGTCGCAACCACGATGGCCGCCGGCAAAGCTGTCGATGCAGCGAAGCAAGCGGTCAGCCCCGAGACGATCGTGTTCGAAGCCAGCTACGGCAACGTTACTTTCCCGCATGCGGTGCATTCGGCCAGCTATGACTGCTCTACCTGCCATGGCGAAGCGACTCCCGGGTTGTTCGACCTGGACAAGGAAAAAGCCCACGTGCTCTGCAAGGACTGCCATAAAAATATAGGGGCCGGTCCGACCGATTGCAAGGGTTGTCATACGAAGTAAATGATGCTGCGGAATGGTTAACGCCATTCCGCAGTTTGATTCCGGCTCTACAATAAACAGAGGCGGCCAGCAATTGTGACCAGCGTCAAGAGAGGGCGCGCCGGAAGGCTATTCTCTTGCAGGGCAGGGCTTCTGAGAATGTGACTCTCTGCCAATATAATCCCGTCCAGGCTATGCGATTCTGACTGCTTCTCCGCCCGCAATCATTCAACCCATTTTCAGCAACAGTGCCGTCTTCAGGCCTCCTATGATGATATGGCAACACGATCCTTACCCCTCATCTTGGCCAGATACATTGCATCGTCGGCAAGCTGCACAAGCTCTCCCGGGGACTGTCTCTCACTGTCTCTTGAGTATGTTGAAATACCAACGCTGGCGGTAACCCTGGCCCCGCCCAACTCGTCAAAGGACTGACTACGTATTATTTCAAGCAGACGTTCAGCCAAATCCAGGGCGCCGTCATGGTCGGTGTCCGGTAATAGAATTGCAAACTCTTCACCGCCATACCGTGCTGCAACGTCACTTTCCCTGAGCACGTGCTTGATCAGGCTGCCTATTTTTCGCAAAACCACATCACCGATGACGTGGCCAAAATTGTCGTTCAACTTTTTGAAATCATCAACATCAAGGAATAGGCAGGAAAGCTCGTGCTTGTGGCGCTTTGCACGAGAGAATTCCTGCTCAAGGCGTGTGTAGAAATGCTGGTGATTATAGAGTTGTGTCAATCCGTCGCGGATTGCAACGTTTTCAAGATATTCCTTGGCGGTCTTCATCGTTTCGAAGAGAATGGCGTTTTCAAGTGCATTCCCTGAGATATTGGCAATCACCTGGCACAATTTATATATCCTTTCAGTGACACCGCCTTTAAATGGCGAGGCAGTCCTCAGTAAAAAAGTGCCAATAACGCTCTCTTTTTTAATGATGGGAACCACAAATACGGAATTGTCCGACAGGCCCCTGACCTCTTCCCAGACTGTTTGCATTAGCGGGTTATTCTTAATGTCGTGAACGATGATAGGCCTCTTGGTTTCAAGGGCTTCCCTGATTTCAGGGTATTTTCTCAAATCAAGCTTGATCTCATTGCCCTCAGGAAGATCACTACTCGCTTTAACTGTCAGTTCCCCGACACCGCTTAGGCTGATAATGGAGCAGCGTGAGACGTCAATCACCTTGTTCATTTTTTCAACGATCGTATGGAGAATTTTCAAGGGATTGCGGGTTACCGAAACGGTCTCGGTGAGTTCAAGGAGCATGAGCAGATCGCTCTTGGACAAATCGTTATAATAACCCCTGGTCTGAAGGTGGTTGTCGATCCTTGTCCTGAGTTCGTCGAAACAGAATGGTTTGATCATGTAGTCGTCGGCACCAGCATGCAGACCGCCAAGCAGATCTTCCCGGTGGTAGTGCGAAGAGAGTAATATCAGTGAGATATTTCTCGTGCTAATTCGGTTTTTCAACTCTAAACAGACATTGAGTCCGTTGTTTTGTATCTCGATGTTCAAGAGGATGAGATCCGGGTTCTGAGCTTCGGCCAGCGCGATCGCTTCATCACCACTCGTCGCTTCCAGAACCTGGTAAGAGCCCTGTAATGCGCCGACCAGCTCTGCCATGAAATCAGGCTCATTATCGACTATAAGGATTTTCTTCATAATCATCTCAATTGGGAATAAATATTGATTGAACCCTTTTCACAATAATCCAGGAGGCTCCGTAAGAAGGAAACCTTTACCTGATTATCTTTCTGCTGTAGATTTTTCACTTCTTATGTCATATGTTCTCATGGGTGATTGGCATGAACAACAGGCAACCTGAGCAAGCTTAAACACGCTAAATCAGCCGTTGTCAGTATGATGCTGACCAGAAGCTTTCCTCTGCCTCCAGTTTAGAACGATCTTTAGGAAAAGTCTCTAATGAAACCGAAGAAAAAAATACTTATTGTTGATGACGAATCCTTTTTCAGGTCGATCCTGGTGGACGCTCTCAAGGGAAGTTACGATGTCATTGAAGGTGGAAATGGTGACGAGGCCATCTCTCTTGCTCTAAAGCACAAACCCAATCTGATCATCATGGATATTGAAATGCCAGTCAGAGATGGTATCAATGCCTGCAAGGATCTTAAAGGCATGGCTGAGACAAGTCATATCCCGATCGTATTGTTGACCTCGCGCTCAAAAAAAGAACATCTTATCCTCGGTTTAAAGGCTGGCGCTGATGATTACATTACAAAGCCGATAAATCTTCCTGAAGTTATTGCAAGGGTGGATGCACATCTGCGCGCAAAAGATTACTATTCCGAATTGGAGCATAAGGACCTGCTCTTTGTCCTGGGGCTATTGGAAAATATATCTGCAATACGTAGTCCCATGGCGATCCTCCGTCTCATTGTTGAAAATATGAAGGATGTGATCAATGTTTCACGATGTTCAATTGTCAGTATCAACGCTAATGGAGACATTTTCGTCAAGGCAAGCAGCGACTTGAAAAACAATGAAGAAATTAGGCTGGAGTTGAACAAATATCCGGAAATCAGGGAGTCTCTTGAATCCAAACAGGTCGTTATAATTAATGATATTAAAAATGATCCGTTGATGGAATCCGTCCGGGACCACATTCACGGCCTTGACTTTAATTCTATTATTGTCGTTCCGATCATTAAAAAAGAGAGTGTTATCGGCACTTTCTTCTTGAGAACAGCCTCCCCGCTCAAAGATGGGATCACCGTAAGAGTCCAAAAGCTGTGTCAGCTGGTAGCGAACATCTCTGCAAACGTTTTGGAAAATGCGATACTTTTTGAGTCCATGAAAACTGCCCAGGAATATTTTGAAGATATGGCCGTTCGAGACGGCTTAACCAAGCTCTACAATCATCGCCACTTTTACAACCGGCTGGAAGAGGAATTCAGTAGAGCTAACCGCTATAATTCGCCACTCTCTCTGGTATTTTTCGACATAGATGATTTTAAGCGGGTGAACGACACTTATGGCCATACCGAGGGTGACAAGGTGCTTAAGCAAATCGGATATTTCATGAAGAAAGTCGCCAGAGAGAGTGATATCGCAGCACGCTATGGAGGGGAAGAATTTGCTCTTCTCCTGCCAAACACAACGGCTTCAGGAGCTCTAGATGTGACCAAGCGGTTGGCAACAATTATCAGGGAGCACCAATTTGAGGGCCTGCATGGCGATCATATCACCATCAGTTCCGGGACCTCGACCGTTGTCGGGAAAAACGTCCATACTTATGAGCAACTTGTACAACTTGCTGATGAGGCGATGTACAAGGCCAAGAATCAGGGGAAGGATTGCATTTCGCAAGCCTGATCATTTCGCTGGACTTGCTGGCTCTCGCAAACCAGGCTGACTGAAACGAAAATAACCACCATAACAACTCTGTCAATCAGAAGCTCATTAATCCTCAAAATCATGGTCAACTGTCGAATCGCCGATTGGCCGTTCTCATTGGTCAAGTGGCTGACCAAATTGCAGCATCAAGAAACTCTGATAGGATGGAAGAGCTTTGGGAAAATCACCAGAGCAAAGCTTGTGCCTGTAAAAACCTCAACGAAAAGGAGTTCATCATGGCAGCCAAAAAAATCCTGATGCTGATCGGCGATTTTGTTGAAGACTATGAGGTAATGGTGCCCTTTCAGGCACTGCAAATGGTTGGTCACACGGTCCATGCTGTCTGCCCCGGCAAGAAGGCCGGTGAGTCTGTACGTACTGCGGTACATGATTTCGAAGGTGACCAGACTTATAGTGAAAAACCTGGCCATAACTTTACCTTGAATGCGGCCTTTGACGAAACCAAGGCTGAAGATTATGATGCCCTGATCATCCCCGGAGGACGTGCGCCAGAGTATATTCGCCTCAATGAAGCCGTTTTGAAAATCGTGCGACATTTCGCTTCGAGCAACAAACCGCTCGCGGCCGTGTGCCATGGTGCTCAGGTATTGGCGGCGGCGGGGGTTCTCAAGGGCCGGTCCTGCTCCTGTTATCCTGCGGTTGGGCCTGATGTCATAAACGCTGGTGGAAAATTCATGGAAATTCCCATTGACCAGGCTTACGTTGATGGAAACCTGGTCACTGCACCTGCATGGCCTGCCCATCCAGATTGGCTCTCCAAGTTCCTGAAGGTTCTAGGGACGAAGATTGAGCTTTGAGTTCGAAGCGCTCGGCTTGGCATCAGCCATACTTGTGTAGAGAAGAGGCGAGGAGCACCACTCACACAGCTTTTGAGGCACCCCGTGCTTTGACCGGGCTTTGTGAATAAACCAGGCTGGACAATACGTCATTGAAATTACTACTATTCCCCTGTTAGACTTAATCAGCAACACTCCTGCCAATCAATTGTCTATTTCAAAGGTTGGGAAATTCTATGCAGCTCTTTCAGTGGGATCAAGCTTTTGAAACGAGGAGTGCGATTGTTGATGAGCAGCACCAACACCTTGTCACTATCACTAATCAGTTTGGTGCGTTAATTGCGCGTAATGCCTCCGGAACGGAAGAAATCGAAAAACTCTGTTCCGATTTGATGGAGTATGCAAATTATCATTTTGAGGCAGAAGAGCGCTTTATGGAGACGAAGAGCCTTGATCAACGGCATATGTCCCAGCATCGGCAGCAGCATGAGGACTTGCGCAATGAAATAATTCCATTACTTCAGCTTGTCGCAGCTGGAAATCTGGCAGCGGCAAATTACATGTTCGAATTTCTGGTCAACTGGCTGGTCTTCCACATCCTTGGAACAGATATGCTCATGGCGAGCCAGATTGAAGCCATTGACAAAGGGATGTCTGCCGAAGAGGCTTATACCAGGGAAGAAAAAAACAACCATAATACAAACACGTTGCTGCTTACGGCAGTTAAAAAACTTCTTTACCAGATTTCCAGCCGTAACAGGCAGTTGGTTGATTTAAATGAGAGTCTTGAGCAGAGAGTCCAGGAAAGAACCCTGGAATTGTCTGCAGCGAACAATAAACTGAAGGAAGTTGCAAACACAGACAGCCTGACCGGGATTCGCAATCGAAGAGCTTTCATGGAAGAAGCCCGGGTTCTGTCTGGTCTGGCAAAGCGCCATCGCAGGCCACTGTCTTTTCTCATGATCGATATCGACTTTTTCAAGCGCGTTAATGACACTTACGGGCATCAGGTTGGAGACCAGGTTTTAATCCAACTGAGTAGGGTCATGGCGGAATGTCTGCGTGGAACTGATATCCTCGGCCGGATCGGCGGCGAAGAATTTGCCGTTATATTACCTGAGACCGGTATGGAGCAGACCGCTGAGTTGACAGAGCGTTTGTTGGATAGGGTGCGCAGTACAACAATTGAAATCGGCCCCGAAACAACTATAAAGGTCACGGTTAGCATAGGAGTTGCGACTGCGCCACCGCTGCCCTCTGACATAGATGCTTTAATCAAGGAAGCTGATACAGCGCTTTACAACGCAAAAACATCCGGGCGAGATCGATGTTGTCATTCCCTTTGAATAAGTCGATGAGTCTGTGCAAAGAGCGGGCAGGGGAGAGTCGTTTCACAGAAACCGCATCTGGAGTCGGAGACCGGTCCATCTAGTATAGAATCAAGCTGAGCCGGAAAGGACTCACGCAAAGATCCTCTTTGATAGAGAACTTCGCTGATTCCCCTTCAATAAAGACGTGAGGGTTAGCAATTATTGCTGTGATAACTTTCGTTAAATCTCCCCCTACTATCTCAACACCGGCTGTCTTCCGTCCACGCATCCAGGAGGCCGAATAATTTTTTTGTAACGCGGCACTGACACCATTCTGTCCGCAAACCTCAACAATCGCTTCAGCCAATTCTATTTCCATGGTTTTACCCCTTTCTTAACGTTTTCAACAGACATGAAGCCAGCTTTAAGCTGAGTGCAAAAAAACCCCACCACTCTGGAATGACAGAGCTATGGGGCCAGTTTCTAGGAGGTTTTACAGGAATCTCAGGTCTGCCTGCCACAACAGACTTCGATAGCTCGCAGGGTAATGGGTTGTTTTTGAAAAATAAAGGTGGGGTTCCGTAAAATTACATGCATCACCCCACAAAAACCAACTACGTAAATGCACACTCTAAGCCTCGGACATCATGACCTCATGTTCCCCTGTTACTGTTTTGCTTCGGCACCCTGGACATCTCCGCCGATGGTTTACGCCTCATCTCAGGCATAGCCATAGTCACAATCATGTGTGAAAGGAGGATGGCACTCGTCAGCGAGGAGACGAATACTGTCAGGAACCCATCGAAGAAAAGACTGAATACAATCACAAACCCGAAAAAATAGACAGCCGACGCAGAGGGGAGACTTTCGGAGAGAAGCAGTTTTTTGTTTTCTGGATCTTCTTTGAAATGGCATTTCTTGCCGCACACCCAGGCGATTCTCGTCCCATACAGGAAGCTGACAGTCGCCGTCACAAACCCAAATATCCCGATCAATGCTTCAAACATGCTGAATTCCCTAATCTTTTATATAATATGATAATTCGAATATAAAAATTATACACAAATATACGTCAAATGCCACATAAAATTACGGTTGCTATTGCGCAAATCTATTGCAAAATGAAGACGTTCTGGTACCGGGGATCGTATCTCATGCCGATGAAGATATGCTGAATGTTCTGCAGGGGGAATATGGCTCTGCAGTCATGGCCTTTGCTTCCTGGCATTGTGAGGTGTTGAACATATGAATGTTCTTGAACAATTTTCTCTCGCGGGAAAAACCACCTTGGTGACAGGGTGCAAACGGGGCATCGGCAAGGCTAAGGCAGTCGCCCTGGCACAGGCCGGAGCTGTATATTGGAGATAAAGTTATGAGCGTTCTGAAAGTAAAACCGGCGAACAAGTGTCGTTATGACATCCTCTCCCTGGGGGAAGTCATGCTACGGCTCGATCCAGGCGAAGGGCGTATCCGTACGGCGCGTCAATTTCGTGCCTGGGAGGGCGGCGGCGAATATAACGTAGCTCGTGGACTGAGGCGCTGCTTTGGTCAACGCGCTGCGCTGGTGACGGCATATGCAAAAAATGAGGTTGGCCTGTTAATGGAAGACCTGATCCTGCAAGGCGGCGTGGATACCTCGCTGATCAAATGGGTTGACTATGATGGGATTGGCCGCACGGTGCGCAACGGCCTGAATTTCACCGAACGCGGCTTTGGGATACGTGGTGCTGTCGGTTGTTCTGACCGAGGCAACACCGCGGCGTCACAACTCAAAGTTGGTGATATTGACTGGGAATATATCTTCGGTGAACTCGGTGTCCGTTGGTTTCACACTGGCGGCATCTTCGCCGCTCTGTCCGAAACAACCGGCAACGTTGTCATTGAAGCAGCACAGATGGCCAAAAAATACGGGACCTTCGTATCTTACGATCTGAATTTCCGCCCCTCACTATGGAAAGGCTTCGGCGGCATTGAAAAGTGTCGTGAAATCAATCGTGAAATTGCCAAGTCTGTCGATGTCATGATCGGCAACGAAGAAGACTTCACCGCCTGTCTGGGTTTTGAAATTGAGGGCGCAGACGCAAATCTCACCGACCTGGATGTCTCTTCCTTCCAGCAGATGATCAAAAAAGTCATCACCGAGTTTCCCGACTTCAAAGCCACAGCAACGACAATGCGCGGGGTCAAAAGTGCAACCGTCAATGACTGGGGCGCCATGTGCTGGGTTGGCGGAAAGTTTTATACCGCTACTCAACGTCCGAACCTGGAGATCATGGACCGGGTAGGTGGAGGCGATAGCTTCGCGTCTGGATTCATTTATGGCCTGATGCATCTGGACGATCCGCAACTGGCTGTTGATTACGGTGCGGCACACGGTGCCCTGGCCATGACCACCCCGGGGGATACGACCATGGCCTCACTGGACGAGGTGAAAAAAATAGTCGGTGGTGGTGGCGCCAGGGTCGATCGTTAATCGCAGGTACGACAGGTGGCGCTTTTGGTCCTCTTGTCGCCGGCCAACTGTTTGACTTGACGAATAGCTACACCATCATCTACAGGATTATAACCCTGAGCAGATGAAGCAGAAAAACTAAAGGCCACTCTCCAGAGAGAGCGGCCTTTTTCATTTGCTTATTCTGAGCAGGAATAAATCAGCCTGCGTTATCTCTAGTTGAACATCTTGGCGCCGAGATAAGCCAGAGCCGGCCAGGCGATCAAAACGGCGGAGGCAAAGGCGAAGACGCCAAGGACACCCATGATAGCGATTGTGTAGCTGGCTTTTACATTGTTGATGATATTGGCTGCGGTTGTCATGGCAGTACTCCTATGGTTTCTCCCACCGGGTGAGAGGGTTGGTTAAAGGTTAGTTAAAAAGTTTCGATCCGATGTAAGCAAGTGCCGGCCAGGCGATCAGTACGGCCGAGATGAAAGCAAAGATACCGAGTGCAGCGATGACCAGAACCAGGTAACTACTTTTCACACTATCCATAAAGCGGCTTTGAGTTTTCATGATGTCCTCCTGGTCGATTTGGTTTGTGAGTTGTTCCTCACTGTTGATTAAACTTTTACCATTAAAAACATTTCATGTCAACAATAAAAGTTAAAATATTTTCATATTTCTTAATTTAATTGCATGCTCTTGATATTGCAGAGTTATTTTTAGGGAGTTTAGAAGCCTTGGCAACAGGACGACATCCCTTAGAATTAAATTCTGGGTTTACTAAAGACATTAAGACGTGAAGATCATGGCTGGAGTCGTGTTTTTAAAGATTTTGCGATACTCTAAACGTCAGCTTATTATCTCTAGCGTTTTTTTGGCAGATAACAACATCCTCTGCAAAGAGCTTGTCGGACTGTGTATGAACCGGCTGCAAATTCGGCCTACTGCGACCTGTCTTGTGATGGGCTCTTCTTCTCGCTCAACAGACTGCTGGCACAATGCGGGCACCCATCGCCCTCCCGATGAAGACTCATTTCCTGGCGCAGATAATCAAGAGCGTCGTCTAGCCGGCCAATTCGGCCTCCAAATCCGACCTGAAAACGTCTGGCCATTGTCTGGTCTGCGAAGGTCAGCATCGACGGCCGGCAGCAGGGAATGACCTCGCTGCCAAGCACAAACCAGGACTGCTGGGCCGGGTGCGGACGGCTCGTGAGAAAATCCGTTGCCAGGGCCATAACCATCTGATCAGGTTCGGCGACCTGTGCAGAGACACCACAGTGGGGGCAGCAGTAATGACACTGATTGCCATTAACCAGTGTCACGCTGTAAAGCAGATGTTGTCTGATCGGCTGGTGGCAGATTGAGCACCCTTCGCGAAGCTGAAGAACCGCTGATGCTGGTGCTGGGCTTGAGTCTTTGCCGCCTGTGGCAGCAATGGCTCCACCGTGAATTCGCTTGAGGGCCTGACGCTTTTCCAGCAGGTCCAGGTCACGGTGCGCCGTCATTTTCGAGACTTCGAAACGTGCGACAATTTCGGTCAGAGACAGACTCCCTTTTTCGTTCAGCCATGCAAGCAGCGCTTGCCGTCGGTCAGATCCACTCATATGCACCTCAAATGTTATTTTGGTATCAGATAAAGCAAAAACATCACGAATCATGTTGACTGATGAATTGATTATAAATTATTTATATTAAGCCAGTAGTCAACCTCTGATGTTATCAAGATAACAAATAATGTTTTCATTTGCCATTACTTTCCTCTGTGTCATTTCGAAAAATTGCAGGGATCGGAAGCCAGGCCGGTGATCGGCATAGTCGATGCGCAGGTCCGCATGCCTGACCCCCAGCAGCTCTCCACCAGGCCCCGGGCGGCATCCTCTCCTCAGGAGTTCCTCTGGAAGCAACCGCTTTTGGTCTCAGTGTTTATTCACGCAGCTCTGCTGTGGATCGCCACGACATGGTGGCATACAAGCCCTGAGGAGATGGACCTGCGATCGCAGGTTGTCGAGGTGGAGGTCGTTGAACGTGCTGTTCCGACACCGGTGGCTCCCCCTGCTGCCAAACCAGAACCAGTTGTACCGAAGCCTGCAGTGCGCCATTCTGTTCCAGCGGTTCAAGAGCAGCCGATCGATGCAGTCGTGACCCCATCAAAGCGGCAACCGCCGGCGCAACAGAGATTGCAGGCGGCGTCTCAAGTGGAACATGTCCAGCCCATGTTAGCGCCGAGAGCTGAGGAAAGCCCCCCCCAGGATGAAAACCTGGCGGGACATGACGACAACGCAGCGGGGACAGCGGCCGAGGTGAGCCCTTCGACCAGCATCGCGCGAACGATCGATATCAGAAAGGCCTACCTGAAGCGACTCAAGGAACTGATCGAAAGACACAAGCAGTATCCACCAATGGCTCGCAAAGGGAGGCAGCAGGGACAAGTTGTCATCGAGTTCAGCATCGACAGGACTGGTGCGCTGGGTTCTGAGAAAGTGGCAAAATCTTCAGGCTTCACTTTGCTTGACCGGGCGGCGCTTAAAGCTGTGCGTGCCGTTGATGTTTTCCCGGAACTGCCGGCAACGCTTCAGGAGAGCAGCCGTTTCCAGATCGCCATCAGCTTTATACTTGAATGAACGAGAGGAATTCTGACGTTATCTCCTATAACAAGTAGGTGATCTAATGAGATATTTTAGTAAATTATAATTTGACATCACTAATATTGGTGCTAAATTTTTAGTGTGTTTCAGAAGACAATAGTGGCAAATAGAGGCCATTTTGCAGCAAATGCTGCAGATGAAACCCCAGCTTTTCCTATCTTCCCGAGGTGAACAACATGAACGAAATATCCAGGAATCCCTTAGAGGCCAATAACAACAAAATTTTGGGAGCCGCCCTTCTCCATGATCCTTTACTGAATAAGGGGACTGCGTTCACTGAAAAAGAACGCGAAGAACTGGGGCTGAGGGGGTTGCTACCCCCACATGTCTTCACGATCGAGGAGCAAGTGGCCCGAGTTCTTGAAAACTACCGTCAAAAAATGACTGATCTCGAGCGCTATATCCACCTGGCAAGTCTTCAGGATCGCAACGAGACTCTCTATTACCGTGTGGTGATGGAGAACCTCGATGAGATGATGCCCATCGTATACACTCCTGTCGTTGGGCAGGCTTGTCAACAGTTCGGGCATATCTTCCGGCGACCGCGTGGTCTTTATATCTCCTACCAGGATCGTGGTCATGTGGCAGAGCTGCTGCGGAATTGGCCGCACAAAGATGTGCGTGTTATTGTGTTTACCGATGGTGAACGCATCCTGGGCCTGGGCGACCAGGGTGCCGGCGGCATGGGCATCCCGGTCGGCAAACTCGCGCTCTACACCGCCTGCGCTGGAATACCTCCGGCGCAGTGCCTGCCAGTGTTGCTTGACGTAGGCACAGAGAACGAAGGGTATCTGAGAGATCCTCTCTACCTGGGTCTCCGTCAACATCGGGTGCGAGGTCAGGACTTCGATGACTTTGTTGCTGAATTTATCACTGCGGCCAGAGAAGCATGGCCCAAAGTCCTCATCCAGTTCGAAGATTTCGCGAACATCAACGCATTCCGGTTGCTCGAGTACTGGCGCGACAGAGTCTGTACCTTTAACGATGACATGCAGGGCACGGCTGCCGTCACGCTGTCCGGCCTCTTTTCGGCGCTGCGGATCACCCGAAAGCCTCTGCGCGACCAGAAGATTCTTTTTCTCGGCGCGGGCGAAGCTGGCATCGGCATCGCCGATCTCATAGTCTCGGCTATGGTGGATGAAGGGTCGACCCTCGAGGACGCAAGGAAGCGCTGCTGGTTCGTGGATTCGAAGGGTCTGGTCGTGAAGAGTCGCCAGGACCTGGTCGCGCACAAACTCCGGTATGCGCACGACTTCCCATATGCACCGGACTTCTTGAGCGCTGTTCAAAAGCTTGAGCCAACCGCCATCATCGGTGTCTCGACAATCGCCAAATCGTTCAATAGGGGCGTCGTTGAGGCGATGGCAAAAATGAACGAACGCCCGATCATCTTCGCGCTCTCGAACCCGACCTCCAAGTCGGAATGTTCCGCAGAGGAGGCCTATACCTGGTCCGATGGCCGAGCCATCTTTGCCAGCGGCAGTCCGTTCCCTCCCTGTGTGTACCAGGGCAAGACATTTGTTTCAGGGCAGGGCAACAACGCATATGTTTTCCCCGGCATCGGCATGGGTGCCGTTGCCTGTGAAGCAAAGCGAATTACCGATCGCATGTTTGCGCAGGCGGCCAAGGCGCTAGCGGAGCAGGTCTTGGAAAGTGACCTCGAGATGGGCCGCATCTACCCCTCGCTGAAACGTATCCGTGAAGTCTCGGCGCACATCGGTGCGGCCGTAGCCGAGGTAGCATTTAAAGATGGGTTGGCAGGCATCGAGAAGCCGAAAGATGTACTCGCATACGTGCGATCGAAACAGTGGGAACCAAGGTATGAGGAATTTGTGAAATGACCATGTCGACTATGTCTTAAGCTTACCGAGCGCGATCCAGGTTGGCATATGCAGTACTGTTTCTTGCCAGGGAGAATTGTTGAGCGCCGCTGTGCTTTTCGTTGTGGCTTCGAGGACTGCTTCGTCGCTGGCCATTGAACGCTAAATGCCCGATGGAAGCTTGGAGGCCATCATCTTCTTCCGGTCAATCTTGCGCCCGTCGACGATGAAAGTTCCATCACCAACTGCGTGAACCGTGCGCTTCTCCTTGCGTGCGGTATCGACGTATGCGGCAATTGCCTCTAACACAACAATGTTGTGCTTTGTAACGATGTCGATGACCTTGCACTCAATGTTAGCGAGGCACTCCTTGATCAAGGGCGGCCTGACGAACTTGGCCTGCACCGGTGTGAGCTTGAACTTGGCAAACTTGTCTGTGTCTGCCCCTGAGCACGTCCCTATACCAACCGCCTTATCCAGCAAGTCGACGGTGGGAATTGCAATGACGCACTCCCGATTCTTTCGCAACGCCGCGAAGGAGTGATTCCACTCACCCGTGGTGATAGCAAATACCGGAGTGAAATCCATCACCATGGTCCAGGAGATAGTCATGATGTTGTCTTTCTTACCATCATGGGTTGTCACGAGGACCACAGGCCCTGATTCCATCAGAGTAAAAGCCTTGCTCAGTTTCAACTGATGCAAAAGAGCACCTCCGCTAGTCATGTCAAGCTGCGCGCTCGAAGTTAAGGCGCCCAACGCATAAGAGTTTTTTACGTCGTTACGCCGGACCTGTCCCCATGTCGACCTGTCCCCATGTCCTATGAAGAAAAAAGACCCCGCGACTCAGGAGGTTAAAAGTCACGGGGTAATTTTATTCAGGAGGCAAACAGCGACATTGTTCACTCTGTTTGGACTCTACTTTAATAATCAGCAACGAACGTGCCAGCAGAGTGATATCGGCACGGCATAGGCAAACACTCGTATTTACAATAGCAACATGGAAAGCGGCTGGATGAGAAGAGGTAAAAGTCCGCAACGTAATCTGTTACATGCGACAGAAGCGCTACATATGACATTTTTCGATAAGGAAAATGGCTGGAGTTTACTTGTTTGATTGTTTTCATTATTATCCTGAATACCCTGCAATCCAGGACACTGGTAGATGTTTTAATCTGTTCTGTTAATCGTGACCCATAAGAATCAACTCCTGGACCCAATCCTCAGGAGCCATGTCTGCCAGGCCGTTTAACTTACGAGTTGAAAATGTCCCTCCAGGCATTTGCTTGGAGGGACGTTTTCCTTTCAGGGGGGCGAGAAGGTCTCTTTTCCCAGCCTACCTCACAGGCCAAGGGCTGTTCTGATATGAACGCTGAAGTCGATTCCCGAAAAGGGTTTTTGAATGAAATGAATACCCTCGTCCAGCACGCCGTGGTGAGCAATAACGTCCGCTGTGTAGCCTGACATATACAGGCACTTGAGTTGAGGACGCATTGACTGTAAGCGGCCGGCCAGCACCCGCCCGTTCATTCCCGGCATCACCACATCCGTGATAAGCAGATGAATTTCACCCGGATAAACGTTGGCAAGCTCCAGAGCTTCTGCGGGTGAGTTGGCAGCCAGGACCTTGTAGCCAAAGTCACTGAGCATTTCTTCGATTAATGCCAGGATTGAGGCTTCATCCTCAACCACCAGCACCGTCTCACCCTGCCCCTTGAGAAGTTCTCCGCCGATGGCCCCGCACTCCTCGGCAATCTGACCCTTATGCCGGGGCAGGTAGATTTTAAAGGTCGTACCTTCACCCGGTTCGCTATAGACGTTAATAAAGCCGTTGTGTTGCTTGACAATACCATAAACCATCGACAGGCCCAATCCGGTGCCTTTGCCTGTCGGCTTGGTCGTAAAAAATGGCTCGAATATCTTGTCCAGGGTCTCTTTGTCCATGCCGCAGCCATCGTCGCTGACCGCGAGCATCACAAAATCACCGGGAACAAAACCCGAGTGGTCACGACAGTACGCCTGATCAAGGGACACCATCCTGGTTTCGATGGTCATCTTGCCGACATCGTCAATCGCGTCACGAGCGTTGATGCACAGGTTGGCCAGAATCTGGTCCATTTGCGACGGATCCAATTCGACCGGCCACAAGCCCTCTTTGGGTCGCCAGGCCAGGTCGATATCTTCGCCCAGAAGCTGTCTCAGCATCGCGAGCATGCTCTCGACGGTCTCGTTCAAATCGAGAACCCTGGGGAATATGATCTGCTTACGGGCAAAGGCCAGCAACTGCTGGGTAATGTCCCGTGAGCGCATAGCCGCCTGAAGGATTTGATCAAGGTCGTCAGGCAGGGATGTTGAATCAAGACTTCTCATCTTGGCCAGTTCGGCGCGACCGATAATCACACTGAGCATGTTGTTGTAATCGTGGGCTATTCCACCCGCCAAGCGGCCCACCGATTCGATTTTCTGGGAATGGCGGAACTGGCTTTCGAGTTCCAGCCGTTCCTTTTCAGCCTGCTTGCGGTGGGTAATGTCGCGCATGGTTACAAATGACCGCAAGGGCTCCCCAGACAGAATGACCGAATCGACCTCGACCGGGAATTTATTGCCGTCCTTGTTGATCGCCGTCAGTTCCACTCCCTTGACACGTCCCGTCTGTTGCCGTTCTTGTAATGCCTCGGCAAGCCTCGGATCGTCCCTGTCAAGCAGGACAGAACGGTCCATCTGTTTAAATTCCTGCTCTGACCAGCCGAACATGGTGACAGCTGATAGATTGGCCGTCGTAATCGTACCGTCCGGAACGGTGAGGAAGACTGCGTCCGGGCTGTTGTCAAAGAGCGCGCGAAATCTTTCTTCGCTTTTTCGCAAACCATCCTCTGCCATCTTGCGTCCGGTAATGTCCAGAAGGGTTCCGCAGGCACGCCGCGGGGCGTGTTTGCCATCGTGCTCGAGTACCCGTCCCCTGTCGAGCACCCAGACCCAGTGACCCGACTGGTGCCACACGCGGTGTTCAATTTCATAGGTGACGGTTTTCCCGGCCAGGTGTTCGTTCATGGCCGTCTCGACCCGATCCAGATCCTCTGGATGAACGAGAGCTCGAAATTCACTGATTTGCGTTATTTTTGCCAGTAGGCGGTCGCCGAGCATTTCGGCAAAACGCTCGTTGAAGGTTATCCTCCCGCTGGGAAGGTCCCAGTCCCAGGTGCCAAGATCACCTCCAGACAAAGCCAGTTCCAGTTGCTTTCTTTCCTCGCGCAGCGAAGACTGGGACCTGGAAACGGATCTGCCGCCAAACCAGATTCCGAACAATCCGAGCATCCCGATAAAACCATGGACCGTGGTCATCCACAACTGCTGGGTACGTGCCGTTGCCTGGAAAGGGGCAAAGGAGACCGATACGCTGATTCCACCGCGGATGTCTCCTTCCAGGTACCCCTGGGCAGCGTGGCACTTGAGACATCCCGCTTCGGTGATCATCGGCCGCATAAAGCGCAGAAAGGGTGCTCCGTCGAGCATTTCCACCGAACTGATTTCACGGACACCGGACTCGAATGCCAGCAAGGCGGTTCTTTCCCAGTTATCAGGATGATTGCTAGGACTGAGGGGATTCAGGCTGGTGAGATGGCCGCGCAACCCGTACTGACTCTCTCCAAGCTCATAAGCCTGCCGGGTCATGTAGGCGGGGTTGACCAGGGTCAGGTGTTTGCCGTCGGTGGTGACCACATCCCGTTCCGCAAGATGGGACAGGTATGGATTGGGCGGGGTAGCCTCCGTGGGCGGCACGTAAACGCCGCCGTGCATGGTGGCCCAGTGTCGGTAAACCAGGTCTTTGTTGAAACTGGAGCGCGCCTCGATGGTGGCCAGGTCGAACACCGCTTTTTCCTGCTGCCGCCAGGTTAACAGGAGGGAGGCGGCGACCACGGCAGTCCACAGCAGCATGGCCCAGCAGAACATGCCCCGCAGCCCCGCAAACTTCAAATTGAGAAACCACCGTTTGGACATGATTTTTTCTGTCCTCCTTTGGTGAATCACCGCCTTATCGAGCGATGGCAGTTGGCGTGTATCGGATATGGCAGTGCAAGCGGTGTCTTACAGATTGAACTCCTGGGGCATGAATATCGTCTCAACTGCAAAACAAAAAAGGCCCACCTTCATACCGAAGACGAGCCTTTGACTCATTCACTTTGGATGATTTCTTCAGCAACCCGGCTATCCGTGTCATCCTTTCATTGGATGACCGAGGACCCGTGGTTTTGCGCCCCCGGATTTCACCAGGTTTGCCTTTGTCGGAATCTTATATTTGGTACGTTATCCCTTTCTCATCACAATAGATACAAAAATATATTTATTTTTTAGATACTTACAAGGGTTTAATATCGTTGAAATCGCGGCGAGGTTATTGGTCTGTTCCCCATAAATAATCTCTTGATTGGGGGAAGGATTTGTCCGACATCTTGCACCACATTGTTTTTTCTGCCAGGCAGTAGCCGAATAGGCAGGTGTTTACGTTAACAAGAAGCCGAATGGTCTATGGTAACAGGTATTCCTGAAATATATTTTCGTTTGTGACCGGAATGTCTGTTTTAGGATAATAAGCTACGTTTACATGTTGAATATTCAACAAAAAGCCATGGCCAATGTTTTTTTGCGTGCGCCTATAAAAGACAACATAACAACAATATTAAATAGTTAGACAGATTTTTGCTAATTTGGCACACCGCATGCACAAGATAAGACCGACCTTGCAAGGGGCTTTGTTCAAATGGATTCAATGAAAAAGAAAGTGATATCCTAAGCACTCCTGTTATTGAATGGAGTGCTCAACTTTAAACAAACCTAAAGGAGATGAACATGTTTAAAAAAGAATTGATTATTGGTGTGTTGGCTACTTTTTTCTTGATGGGACTGCTTGGTACAGCTTTCGCTGGTGAAGGTGATTACACGTCAGCAGTCGGCACAGACCAGTTCAGCTTTGATGTACAAAGCATGAACCACGAAGCCGCAATAAATCACGATTACAACCAGAAGCAACTCGCCGCTGTCGGCACTGAAGCCGGCTACTGGAAAATTGATTTTGCGGCTCCCGAATCAAACGCTGCTATCGCAGCAAAAGACTACAATTACAACCAGCAACACCTGGCTTTGGTTGCGACTGAAGGTGGCGATTGGAAGTTTAACAATTCAGCACCGGAAGCCAAAGGAAATGCAGCACAAGCAACTGATGCAAAGAAAAATGGTGCTTTATGCAGTGATTGCTAAACTTAAATAGTAGGCCCAGGAGTTTGTCGGACAATACGGACCGAATTTTCAGCCGGTTCATGGATAATCCGACAACATCCTGGAGTAGCCCGTAAAGACTGAACAGGAAAAACATCTACGATGTTCACAACAGACCGGCATTATCCCCAAAGGAATATCAGGTCACCCGGTTTATCGCCAGGTGGCCTGAAATTCTCGATGAGGGGTATCTTGAATATCTCTTACGATAATCAATGCTTGGTCAACAACCGGCAACTTTTATGAAAAAGCATGCCAACGTGTAATCTTGAGGACATCGTCCAGTAATATTCCAAGGTGTAAGATAAAAGAGAACAATTGTGGAGACAAAAGGCTGAGCATTAGGGCCTGGCCTTTATTGACCAACTTCAACCTCTTAGAAAAAGTCCTTCGATGTGAATGGGCCAGGTTGACAGACTGCCTTCAGGTTCGCAGAAAAGGAGTAGCAAATTGAACAAGAAACGTTTGACAATCATCTTTCTGGCAATTTCTTTGGCATTAAGCAGCGGTTTAACTGCGTTCGCCATGGGTGGC
>JBPPMB010000129.1:0-16939 GCA_051305855.1 Desulfuromonadales bacterium | reverse complement strand
TTACTCCTTTCCACAGTCGGCGAAGACTTCACTCTACCTGCCGGCCGTAATTGTAGGCCCATGCCTTGCAGAGGGGCTGGTTGCGGCAACTCTCACCGGCACAAGGTGTTGCCGGAGCGGGAAGCGCCAGTAGACACTACTTCCCCATAACCTTCTTGGCCTGTCCGATCTTCATCTGCACTTTGCCAGCGATCCTTTCAGCGCGGCCTTTATGTCGCAACTTTGAATTGTCGCTGATCTTCCCGGCGACCTCCTTGACCTTGCCCTTCACCTGGTGAAGCGCGCCTTCTGCCTTGTCCCTGATGCTCGATTTCAAAGTTGCCTCCCTGTGGCCATGACATTTTTTTCGAGGCCTGTTTTTTCATATCTGTCATATAAGGTGTTTCGCAATGAACGTGCCAGTGACGAACTACACGCCATTAAAGACTAACAGACTGATATTATGAGGTAAAAAACAAGTCAAAGGTTGGAGAAAGGAAGGAGCCGTCAACAAAATCTGTCACTTCTGGCATAACTGCCATATTTGACGGGTGCGGTTTCTCTCTCGAATCTGCCGGGTCGCTGTAAACAAATAGCGTGGCTTACAGGATAGCGATCAACTGGCAGCCTCGCAGCCTAAGCTGCGCGGCTTTTCACTGGGCAACTGTCTACTGGGAGACTTGACCCGCAATGTTAATCATGGTACTAATCATTTCAACACAAATCATTTCTGTAGGTAATATATGATGAGAAAACCCCGAAACAGTCTGACATCGGCGTACGTTACCCAAACGGTTGTTCCGCTCACCGACAATCCGGATCTGGCCACCGATGCAATCCCGAAGAGCTGTTATGACCTGAGGATCCTGCAGTCCTTGCGCAGAATCATTCGTTCTGTCGACCTGCATTCGCGAAAGCTTCTCATGCAGCGCAACATCACCGGGCCACAACTTGCATGTCTCCTCGCCATGAATGAGCATGGCCGGTTGACCGCAACATCCCTGGCCCGAGAGGTTCACCTCAGCCCGAGTACCATCGTCGGCATCCTTGATCGCCTGGAACAGAAAGCATTGGTAGAACGTCATCGAAGCAGTCAGGATCGCCGGGTTGTCATCCTCAGCATCACGCAAGCAGGGCGCGAGTTGGCAGAGGCAGCCCCGTCTCCACTCCAGGAGACCCTGTCCAACTCGTTGCGAAGCCTTCCGGAAATCGAACAAGTATCAATCACCCTGTCTTTGGAGAAGATTGTCGCTTTGATGGAAGCAGGCACTCTTGACGCCGTACCGGCCCTGGTGAGCGACCCTTTGATCCCTTTGATCAGAGACAAAACCGAAGAGTTCAGCAAGACCTGACGACAAATATAATAACCGGAGCGGACTCCGTCTGTTTCACCAGGTCAAGAGATGCTCTTGGCTTTTTTATTTTCAGACCATTCACACAAAACCAACACAGAGGGACCATGCCTATATTCTCAAGCGCACAACAGGAGATTGCAGATCAGCTCGACGATGAGAAGGTTGAAGTCGGTAAGTGGAAAGATTGGAAATGGCAACTTAAAAATTGTATCGAGACAATCGATCAAGTTGAAGAGTTGCTCGGCATCACGCTGGAAGAGACGTACCGGAAGAAGATCGAGCTGACGGTTAGAAAATTTCCGTTAGCCATCTCACCGTACTACCTCTCTCTGATCAACACCGATGACTATAAAAATGACCCAGTGTTCCGCCAGGCTTTCCCGGCACCGGAGGAGCTCAAAATTCTCAAGCACGACATGTCCGACCCTCTCGCAGAGGATAAAGACAGTCCCGCTCCGGGGATCACTCATCGATACCCGGACCGGGTTCTGTTCCATATCAGCAATGTTTGTTCGATGTACTGCCGACACTGTACCCGTAAACGCAAGGTCGGCGATGTCGACTCAATCCCCAGCAAAATCGATATCCAGGCTGGTTTGGACTATATCCGCAGGACGCCAGTCGTACGCGACGTTTTGCTCTCCGGTGGTGACCCGCTGATGCTTTCCGATGAATACCTGGACTGGATTCTGACCGAGCTACGCAAGATTCCACACATCCAGGTGGTCCGTATCGGGACGCGCATGCCGGTAGTTCTTCCCTATCGTGTGACGGAAAGTCTGGTCGCGATGTTAAAGAAACATCACCCGCTCTGGATAAACACGCATTTCAATCATCCGCGGGAGATCACGGCATCGTCGCGCGAAGCGCTTGCCAAACTGGCTGATGCGGGGATTCCGCTCGGTAACCAGACCGTTCTGTTGGCCGGCGTTAACGACTGCCCGAGGATCATGAAATCACTGGTACACAAACTGGTCGAGAATAGAGTCCGCCCCTACTATATCTACCAGTGTGATCTCTCGGAAGGGTTGTCGCATTTCCGGACCCCGATCGGTAAAGGGATCGAGATCATGGAGAGTCTGCGCGGGCATACCAGCGGATTTGCCGTGCCGACCTTTGTCGTCGACGCGCCTGGGGGCGGCGGCAAGATTCCGCTGAACCCGAACTACCTGATCTCGCTTTCGACCAACAAAGTCATCCTGCGAAATTTTGAAGGGGTTATTACCACCTATAAGGAGCCTGACAGCTACGAAGAGACCTTCTGCAACCGCGAATGCGACAAATGCGACCTGCAATTGGAGCTCGACGGCGCCGAAGAATGCCGTACGATCGGTATCGAAAAACTTCTTTCCGATCATGTCAAGACGATCTCTCTTACCCCGAACGACAACGAACGAATGGAGCGTAGAACATAATGACTGATCATGTAGAAGTCTTTGGTGAATCTGTGATCCATCATGGTAAAAACAACGATCGTGCCTACCTGATGAAAGTCAATGTGAATGACTGCCCTGAACTGGTCGACTACGCTATCAGACTCTCTGAGACCAACGGCTATTCGAAGATTTTCGCCAAAGCCCCGGAGTCCAGTTGCCACCCTTTTTTGCAGAACGGTTTCACTGAAGAGGCTAAGGTTCCCAAGCTGTTCAACGGTGAAGAGGATGGTTGCTTTTACAGTCAATTCATACATCCTGAACGCCGCCAGGAAAAAAAACCAGAGATGGTCGAAAAGATTCTTGAAACCGCTATCAGCAAGTTTGTTGAAGTGGCACCGCTCCCTGTGCTCGGCACTGAACTACACTGGGATATTATGCAGAAGAGTGATGTACAGACCATGTCCATGCTCTACAAGCGGGTTTTCGAAACCTACCCTTTTCCGGTAGACGACCCTGCATACCTGGCAAACTGTATGGATGAAGATGTGATCTATCATGGCATCTGGAATGAGGATGAACTGATTGCACTTTCGTCCGCAGAAATGGATTGTGTCGGGGAGAACGTCGAGATGACCGATTTTGCGACCCGTCCGGATTTTCGCGCACGGGGGTTGGCAACTTATCTCCTGGACAAAATGGAAGAAGATGTTCGCAGTCGCGGGGTGCGGACCTCCTATACCATCGCCCGTGCCTACTCCTTTGGCATGAACATCACTTTTGCCAAGCACGGTTACAGTTTTGCAGGAACCCTGACCAATAACACCCAGATCTCCGGTCAACTGGAGAGTATGAACATCTGGTACAAACCTCTCTAATGCATTTAGGTCAACAGTCCTTTGGGATCGCCTTCCAGGGGAGATGCAGCCCAAAATTGGCCTGAAGATGGGATGCATTATTTGTCTAGATTGAATTGAACATGCTTTCTCCACCCTCTTGCACTATGGCTGACTGGCTGCGGGTCTCGCCGAAGCCATTTCCTGAGGCTCCGCGATCCGATATGCGTTCTTCCCCGCGTGCTTGGCCCCGTACAAGGCAAGGTCGGCGCTCTTCAACAGTGTCTCCGCATCTTCGCCGTGGTCGGGATAGAGACTGACCCCGGCGCTGGTGGTTATCTGCACGGAATCACCGTCGATATCATAGGGTTGCGACAGTGCCTTGATCGCTCTTGACGCCACCGCGGCCGCATAGTCTGAATCGCTGACATGCCAAAGAGAAATGATGAATTCATCACCCCCCGAACGTGCCACCGTATCCTCTTCGCGCACTGTTTCCAGCAGGCGTTCTGCGGCTATTTTCAACAGCACGTCTCCGACTCCGTGCCCCAGGGTGTCGTTGATCTGTTTGAAGCCGTCCAGATCCAGATAGACCACCGCCATGTGACTTTTGTTCCTGTGTGCATGGACCAGGGCCATCGTCATTCTGTCGGCGAGCAGGCGTCGATTCGCCAGCCCGGTCAGCGGATCAATCAGCGCCAGGGCTTCCAGCTCCTTTCCGCGAATGCGGTCAGTCTCGTGAAGCAGGCGTACTTCCAGCAGGTTATGAACCCGCAACAACACTTCGGCCAGATCAAACGGTTTGCTGACAAAATCCTTTGCACCTCTCTGCAGCGCGCGCAACTTCTGCGCCGGGTGGGCGGTTACGGCCAGTACTGACAGGTAGCCATCCGCTTCGATCTCCTTCAGGTTTTCCATGACCTGGAAGCCATCCATGCCGGGCATGCGCAGGTCGAGCAGAATCAGGTCATAGTGGTTGGCACGGTGCAGGTCGCAGACGGCATGCGGATCCCGCGTCGTGGTAATGTGCACATAGCCGGCTCCCAGCAACATCTGTTCGAGCAGTTGCACATTGGCTTCCAGATCGTCTACGATCAGAAGTCTGGCATTCAGAATATCAGCTTTAGTCACCATCACTTTTCTCCCGTTCATTTATGTCGTCAGCTTTTTTTCGCAGCTTCCAGCAACAACCAGCCGGATTGATCAATGCGAGATCAAGGATTGCACTGATCAGCTCCAGCAGAGACCAACCCGTCTTGACAGGCTGCTAGACGGCGGTGTGACCGAACGTCCGCATTAACGGCGGCCACCGCCACGGCCACGGTCTTGCCGCAAAACACCGACCACTACGAAGAGCGTGCCGAAAACCCCGGCTAAGACCATTGCTATGCTGAAAAGGTTGTTCCAATCCCCTGGCAGAGAAGCAAGTGACAACATGGCGCCGCCGATTACGAGCCCGGCGGCAGCGATGGCGACGGTGAGTCGTTCGAGGTTGCGGCTGACGCGACCTCCCAGAGCTTCCACCGCCGGAATCTGCAGTCGGCCCATATTGCCTTCGGCAAAACGGCGGAGGATGCGGCGCGTGTCCTCGGGGGCATCACTCAACAATCGTTCCAGATCGCGCGCCAGCTTACCGGTCTTTTCTTTGATCCGCTCCACAGAGAAGTGCTGCTTAGTCAGGCGCGCGATCTCTTCACGAAACGAACCGAGATAGTTATGATCCGGGTCAAGTTGGCGGATCATCGCCTCAAGAATGACAAAGGTACGCGTCAGCAGGAAAAACTCGCCGGGATTGTGGACCCCGTGCCGGCTGCCAGCACGCAGCAGTGAATCGAAGGAATCGCCGATGGAAACCTCTGCCAGGTCGCTGCGGTGGATTTCGTAGAGCACGGCCTTGATGTCCAGAAGCAGCGCTGTACGGTTGACCTTTTCACTCCCTTGAGGCGCCATTTCGAGGTAGGCCTCGGTGGCGGCTCGCGCATCGCCTTTGACGACCGCTTCGAGCAAAAGGGTCAGCGATTCGCACATCGGCTCGTCAAGCTCGCCGGTCATGCCGAAATCGAGCAGGGAGAGTCGCCCGTCGGGCAGAACTAAAACATTGCCGGGATGTGGGTCGGCGTGGAATAACCCTTCTTCGAAGATCGTTTGCAGCGTCAGTCTGACCAGGGTGTTGATCAACCGCGGCATCGCCTCCGGGTGCAGTTTGGCGTAGAGGTCTACGCGCTCGCCGGCCGCAAACTCCATCGTCAGAACGTTTGCACTCGAACACTCGGCCACGATATCTGGAATCCAGAGGTCGGGAACATCTGCCAGCGCAGTGCGAAACAGTACGATGGAGCGCGCTTCGTGACTGAAATCGGTTTCCCGGTTCAGACTGCTGGCAAATTCACGGACCAGAACCGGGAGGTCGAGGGCGCGTAGCCGCGGAGAGAGCATTTCCACCAGCGCAACCAGATATCTCAGTGCCGCGACATCCGTAGCAATTATCGCTTCCAGGCCGGCCCGCTGCACCTTCACTGCCACGTGCCGCCCATCCTTCATGGTCGCCTTATGCACCTGGGCGATGGTGGCGGAGGCCAGCGGCGTTTCGCTGAACGATGCGAACAGTTTACTCAGTGGAGCGCCCAGTTCGGCTTCGACCATCACGCGCACCGCGTCAAAGCCAAGTGCTGGCAGCTGGTCGTGCAACAACTCCAGCTCATTGATGTAGGCGTCCGGCAGCAGGTCGCGGCGCAGCGCGAGCACTTGTCCGAATTTAAGGAAGGTCAGTCCCAGTTCCTCAAAGGTTTCCCTGACTTCTTTCGGCGGCGGCCAATGCCTTTTGCCGCGCAGGGCGCCCAGGAACTTGTGCCTTGCGAGCACACGCAGGATTTGCATGAGTCGCGGCGTCGCTCGCAGCAGACTGCTTTTCACCGGGTCTATCATTGCGGCCATACGTCATTGCTCCTGACACTTCGTTGCAAGGTGTCGGCTTGTAGGTATAGAGTAACACAACTATCGTGCCAAGGAATGGTGGTTGGTTAATTGTGGATAACATACTGGTTTTGTTTAAATAAATTGAAGAATTATTGGCAGGAAGAAGCTCGGCCGTTAAAAAAAACATCACATGCAACAGAGCCGTCAAATGTTACGGTCTGCTGGGCACAACAGGCAGAAAACCCTTATCTATAGGGACGCGGATGTTGACTTTGACTGTGTCCGAGAAGAGGTTTGCCAGGGACGCTTCATATCCTGCCGGTTGGGTCTCGCCATAACCGACAGTTAAACATCGTTTTGCTTTAATGAATTCTATGCGGGAGAGCGGAGAAGGCGAGAGGAGAGAAGCCCGTGGCCTGCCTCAATATTTGGCAGGCCCTCAACATATTGCGGGTAAATTTTGTCGAAATGTGAAATGATACGGCTGGTATCGGAATACTTTTAGTGCTTTTGAAGTGTAATACTGATATATGTAGCTGATGTTCAAATTTCTGAAAACAGCGCAGGGCGGCTCTGAAGATGGCGCACCTTGCGTAACGAAAAACAGACTGACCCGGCATGTTCGTATTGCCTTTACACCGCCACACTGGTGGTCTCTACCTGAATCTACAGAAGTTCAACAAGGTTAGCAATGGAAAATGATAAAGAGAATAGAATGTCGGCAGCCGCCAGCAATCGACAACGCCGAGCGCAAGATAAGTTGCAGGCGAAGACCTGCGAAATGCTTCCCGCAGAGGGCATGCAATGGCTCGAGCACGGGCTAGAGGTCTACCAGGCCGAGCTGGAGATGCAAAACCAAGAGTTGCAGCAAGCACGAGATGAGCTTGAGATCGGGCAGAACAAATATACCGAGCTTTTTGATTTTGCCCCGGTCGGCTATTTCACCTTTGATGCGCGCGGGCTCATACGGGAGGTCAATCTGGCCGGCGCCCGACTGCTGGGACTTGAGCGGGGAGAACTGAAGAATATACCCATCAGCCGTTTTATCGCTGATGACACGGGGAGGGAGGTCTTTACCCGTCATCTCAAGAAAGTTTTAAAAAAAGAGGACACACAGTCCTGTGAAATCGAACTGTCTCAAAAAAATGGCCAGGTGATCTTCACCAAAATTCAGAGTACCGTTCTGAGCACAAGCGCTGGCCAGGACAAAGCTATCCTTTCCTCGATCATTGATGTCACGATAGCCAAGGAACTGGAATCAGAAATTCAGGAGGCCCGGGAATATGCCGAGAATATTGTCGAGACCCTGCGCGAGCCTCTGGTCGTGCTCAATTCCGAGCTGCAGATTCTCACAGCCAACCACAGCTTCTACGAGAAGTTCAAGGTCACACCCGAAGAAACGATCGGAAATGTCCTCTACGACGTCGGCAACCGGCCATGGGACATTCCCCAGCTGCGGCTTCTCGTTGAGGAAATCCTCCCCCTGGATACGGTGATCAACGACTATGAAGTCGAGCATGATTTTCCCGGAATCGGCCGTAAGACTATTCTGCTCAGCGCCCGGCAGATTTTCCGGGAAAAAATCGGCTCGGACATTATCCTGCTGGCTATGGATGACATAACCGAGCGCAAACAGGCTGAAGAGGCACTGCTGAATGCCGGAGCCCTGCAGCGGGCGATTTTCAACAGCGCCAACTTCTCGAGCATTGCCACCGACGCCAAAGGGGTCATCCAGATCTTCAACGTCGGTGCTGAGCGGATGCTGGGCTACTCTGCCGCCGAAGTGGTGGACAAGATCACCCCGGCCGATATTTCCGATCCCCTGGAAGTTATCGCCCGTGCCGAAACCCTCAGCGACGAACTCGAAACCCTGATAACTCCTGGTTTTGATGCCCTGGTCTTCAAGGCCCGGCGCGGCATTGAGGACATCTACGAACTGACCTACATCCGCAAGGACGGCAGCCGTTTCCCGGCGGTCGTCTCTGTCACCGCACTGCGCGATGAGCAGGGGGCGATCATAGGCTACCTGTTGATCGGCACCGACAACACTGCGCGCAAACAGGCGGAGGAAGCACTGCTCCAGGCGGGAGCGTTGCAGAACGCGATTTTCAACAGTGCCAACTTTTCGAGCATCGCGACTGACGCCAAAGGGGTTATCCAGATCTTCAACGTCGGCGCCGAGCGGATGCTGGGCTACTCTGCCGCCGAAGTGGTGGACAAGATCACCCCGGCCGAGATTTCCGATCCCCTGGAAGTTATCGCCCGTGCCAAAGCCCTCAGCGACGAACTCGAAACCCTGATAACCCCTGGTTTTGATGCCCTGGTCTTCAAGGCCCGGCGCGGCATTGAGGACATCTACGAACTGACCTACATCCGCAAGGACGGCAGCCGCTTCCCGGCGGTCGTCTCCGTAACCGCGCTGCGCGATGAGCAGGGGGCGATCATCGGCTACCTGTTGATCGGCACAGACAACACCGCGCGCAAACGGATCGAGGAAGAGCAGAAGGTGCTGGGCCAGCGGCTGCAAGACCAGCATTTCTATGCACGTAACCTCATTGAATCCAGTATCGACGCAATTACGACCACCAATTCGTCCGGCATCATTACCGATGTTAACAAGCAGATGGAGGCGCTCACCGGCAGCACGCGCGATGCACTGATCAGCACGCCGTTCAAAGACTGCTTCACTGATCCAGAGCTTGCCGCGGCGGGGGTCAAAAGGGTGCTGAGCGAAAAGAAGGTTTCCGATTACGAACTAACCGCACGGGCCAGCGACGGCAAGGAAACCGTGGTCTCCATTAACGCAACCACCTACTACGACCGGGACAACCAGCTGCAGGGTGTGTTTTATGGTGCGCGCGACGTTACTGAGCGCAAACGCCTGGATCAAAAGCTGCTGGAGAAAAACATCGAGCTGGAAACTGCTAAGGCCGTGGCAGAGAAAGCCAATCTAGCGAAATCGGATTTCCTTTCAAGCATGAGCCATGAGCTGCGGACGCCGCTCGGTGCGATCCTCGGTTTTGCCCAACTCTTGGAATCCGGCGTGCCAGAACCAGTGGCTGCCCAGAAACGGAGCATTGGTCAGATTCTCAAGGCCGGCTGGTACCTGCTGGAATTGATCAACGAAATCCTCGACCTGGCGTTGATCGAATCAGGAAAACTGTCGTTGTTGCTGGAACCGGTATCCCTGGAAGACGTCATGCATGAATGCGCGACCATGGTGGAGCCGCAGGCTGAAGAACACGGTATTCAGGTAATCTTTACACCTCTCGAGCCCCTCTTTTTTGTCAACGCCGACCGGACACGGGTGAAGCAGCTGCTCCTCAATCTTCTTTCCAATGCAATCAAATACAACAATCCTAACGGAAAGGTTACGGTAACCTGCAGCCTGGCCCCCCCGGATAACGTTCGTGTCAGCGTCCGCGACACCGGCGTGGGTCTGACACCGGAACAGCTTGATCAACTTTTCCAGCCGTTCAATCGTTTAGGCCAAAAGGGAGACGTCGAAGAGGGCACCGGTATTGGCCTGGTGGTATGCAAGCGGCTGGTCGAATTGATGGGGGGCGTTATCGGAGTGGAGAGCACGGTCGGGGAAGGAAGCGTCTTCTGGTTTGTGCTGAATCAGACGACCCCGCATCAAACATCCCCCCACAATGCCGAATTGACCACGGCCGGCGGAGCAGCCGTTCAGGTCGACGGGCAGGAGTACACCCTGCTCTACGTCGAGGATAACCCGGCGAACCTGATGCTGGTCGAAGATCTCCTGGTGCGCCGGCCGGATATCCGCCTGCTGAGTGCGCGAGATGCCATCAGGGGCATCGAGATTGCGCGCACGTCCCTGCCGGATGTCATCCTGATGGACATCAATCTGCCTGGCGTCAGCGGCATCGATGCGCTAAAAATCCTGGCCGACATCAAGGAAACAGCCCATATCCCGGTCGTTGCGCTCAGCGCCAATGCCATCCCCCGCGATATTGAAAAAGGGCTGGAAGCCGGATTTTTCCGTTATCTCACCAAGCCGATCAATGTCACCGAGTTCATGGCAACATTGGACATATCACTGAAATATGCAAAAAAGACAGTGGCCATGGCAGCCAAGAAGGAAGCAATATAATGATCACCGAAGTCGATATGCTAAACGCCAAGATCCTGATCGTTGACGATCGGGAGGCCAATGTCAGCCTGCTTGAGGAATTGCTGGGTGAAACCGGTTATACCAGCGTGACAGGAACAATAAATCCTGAGGAGGCCTGCGCGCTGCATCAGAAAAATTCCTACGACCTGATCCTGCTTGACCTGCAAATGCCTGTCATGGACGGATTCGAGGTCATGGAAGGCCTCAAGAAAAACGCAGTGGATGACTACCTGCCTGTTCTCGTAATCACGGCCCAACCCGACCACAAAATACGTGCTCTGCTCGCCGGCGCCAGGGACTTTATCAGTATGCCCTTCGATCTGGTTGAAATCAAGACGCGGATCCGCAACATGCTGGAAGTGCGGCTGCTGTACAAAAAACTTGAAAGCACCAACCAGGGGCTCGAACAGACGGTGCAGGAACGGACAGGTGAGTTGACCAGGTCGAACCTGCAACTCACCCAGGAAATAGAGGAACGCAAAAAAGCCGAAATATCTCTGCAGGGGACGTACAAGGAGATTAAAAAGCTAAAAGACAAACTTGAAGCGGAGAACATTTACCTGCAGAAGGAAGTCGCCCGAAAGTTCAACTTCGATGAGATCATTGGCCAAAGTCCGGTTCTCTCGCGGGTCTTTTTGCAGGTCGAGCAGGTCGCACCAATGAATGCGACCGTTATGCTTTTGGGTGAGACCGGCACCGGCAAGGGTGTGCTGGCCCGCGCAATTCACAGCAGCAGCCCGCGCAAGAACCGGCCCTTGATCACGGTCGACTGCACGACCCTGCCGGCGACCCTGGTGGAAAGCGAGCTGTTCGGCCGGGAGCGGGGAGCGTTCACCGGCTCTGACATCAAACAGATCGGGCGCTTTGAGCTGGCCGATGGCGGCACCATCTTCCTTGATGAAATCGGCGAGATGCCGCTGGAGCTGCAATCCAAGCTGCTCCGGGTCATTCAGGATGGTGAATTTGAGCGCCTGGGGAGTCCCCGTACCATCAAGGTCGATGTGCGGATCATCGCCGCTACCAACCGGAATCTCAGCGAAGAAATGCGCAATGGCATGTTTCGTGAGGACCTCTTTTACCGGCTCAATGTCTTCCCCATCACCCTGCCGCCACTGCGGCAACGCAAGGAAGATATCCCGCTTCTCGTCAATCATTTTGTCGTCAAATACAACAAGAAGATCGGCAAGAAGATCGAGACCGTCACCAAAGAGACCCTGAACGCCCTGCAGGAATACCACTGGCCCGGCAATGTGCGGGAGTTGGAGAGTATCATTGAGCGAGCTGTCATCGTCAGCCAGGGGAGTTCCCTCCAGGTTCTGGACCGCTTCGATACCTTCCACGATCATCTGGATACGGAGGGGCGGGAGATCAAGGCTCTCGTCGATTTGGAGCATGACCACATTCTTCAGGTGTTGCAGAAGACCGGGTGGCGCATCGAAGGGAAGAGCGGGGCAGCGCTCCTCCTCGGTCTCAACGCCAGCACCTTGCGCGCCCGGATGCGCAAGTACGGCATCGCCCGGAAATAAATCCCTCCTACCACCCCCCCTCCTGCCATAGGAGGGGAGAGGTTTTAACCTCTGCATGATCCTTCATATGATGCGGTTATGTTAAACCTGACGGATTCATCCAGCCGCCTGCCTTCCCCCCTTGCTGACTTCCTTTTGTTTTCACCTGTACAATCAAGCTCTTACATTCCAAACACTTACCGCTTGGCGCTGGCACGTTAGTTGCGACAGGTCTTCTTGGCAGGGCATGCGTACTAACGCCCTTGCTGCTGACTTTGAGTTGTTCTCTATTGAGGTGGAGACCTATGCATATCCCTGCCACCATGCTGGAAATACAAACCCTGGGCCGCTTCAGCATGTCTGTTGCTGGAAAAGTGGTTGCGAACGATTGGCCGGACGAAGCAGTCAAATTGTTGTTCTGTTCGCTTCTTTCGCCGTTGGACCTGTCCTTCACCTGGGATCGTATCTGCCGTTCGATGTGGGGCGAACCGGTGACCCCGACCAATCGGCAGCAACTCGAAGAGGTTCTCATTCAGCCACTCAATAAGTTCCTGATCATGGAGTTCGGTTTCAACCCTATTATCGCAGACACTGAGGGAATAAGAATTGACAAGCATCATATCCATGTCGATGCTTATGAGTTTTATTGCACTGCCTTAGAAGGGCTGAGGTTGGTGTTCCTCGACCAGCATGATGCCGCCATGGAGAAATTCAATTGGGCGAAGTTGCTTTATACCGGCAGTTATCTTCCCGGAATGCCGGGTAAAATTATTGAAAATACCCGCCATGATCTTGAGCTCTACCGAGCTGCGGTCGTGGATAGAATCTGTTGAGTGTCTCGGATCATGGATAGTCCAGGCAGGCAGAGAATTGACGCTGAAGTCAACTCGCTGCAAGTTAACAAAGAAATCATCCCGTTGCCGTTTTTTTACGAAAAGTTATTCTCCGAAAAGAAAGGAAAGGCCATGAAATCATTCATTACTCCGATGACTATTATTCTCGCTCTCAGTTTGACGATGATGTTCAGCGCATGCGAAAAGGGACCCGCTGAAAAGGCAGGGGAACAGATAGATCAGGCTGTTGAAAAAACCAAGGATACTTTGAAGGATGCCAAGGAAAAAGTCGAATAAAGCCTGAGCAATTAACCACAAAAGGAGTATCCAGAATGTATGTGCAATTGCAACCAGTCTTATCAATTCTGGCTGGCATCCTGATCCTGATCATACCGAAAGCCCTGAATTTTATCGTTGCTATCTACCTGATCTTGATTGGAATCTCCGGTCTGATTCACTGACTACCGATTGGATCTCACTAGCAGGCCAATGAATGCAGTTTCGAGTTTCGCCAGTTTCGTGTCTGTTTCGGTTTACCTCGCTGCCTGCGGCGGGGTTGACGGTGGTCCGCCACATATGACTATTCCGTTAAATGTGATGCATTAACTGGCGGCGTCCACTTTGCCAAGACCGGTCATCGTCCATCTTACCCTGCATAAACAAGCCGTTGCAGGTACTGCCTCTGCCCGTCACTATCGGCACGTTAGTTGCTTTCGGCATGTCAACCAAACACGAAAACCAGTGGACTTTCTGCGAAGGTAGAAGGGAAGGTCAAAAGCACTGGATATAGATGGCAATCTGCGGCAGGAAAGCGCTCAGATTTGCAGAAGAGGACTGACCTTGATCAGAACACAGGTTAACAACACGAGCCGCCGGCTCCTCAGCAATACCCTCATTGTGCTTGCCTTGATGACTCCTGGTGCAGCTTTAGCCGAGGATCCAAAGCTCGATACCAAGTCGCAGCAGATTGCCCCGACAGCATTTGCCGATGAAAAGCCGAAGCCTGTCTTGTCATGGGGGGAAGGAGACGGCAAGAGCTACTTTGTCCCGGCCCTTGATATTGCCGGCTTTTTGCTCCTATTGAATCAATTTGACCGGAATTTTCTCGATTCCGATGACTACCACTCAAATTTTTCTTCATTCGAAGACAACCTGACCGGAGCCTGGGTCGTTGACGACGACCCCTTTGCTATCAACCAGTTCATGCATCCGTATGCGGGGTCCATGTACCATGGCTTTGCGCGTTCCGCCGGTCTCGACTACTGGAGCTCACTCGGATATAGCTTTAGCGGCAGCCTCCTCTGGGAGCTCGCCGGAGAAAAAACCCCGCCCGCCTTTAACGACCAATTTACCACCGGGTATGGTGGGACCATCCTCGGCGAGCCCTTATATCGCATGGCGAGTCTTTTGCTGGAAAGCGGCGACGGCAAGCCGGGATTATGGCGAGAGCTTGGCGCAGCCGCAATTTCCCCGGCAACCGGCTTTAACCGCATTGCCTATGGTAAACGCTTCCACGGCGTCTTCCGGAGCAACAATCCAGCCGTCTTCACGCGTCTGCAGCTCGGCGTGAACCTGAACGCGAACGTGAGCTCAGACGTGAACCGGAATCCCAACCCGGACGAAGCAGTGATTCCGCAGAGCTACCAGAAAGGCGAGCCGATCCTGGACTTCACCATCAGTTATGGGCTTCCGGGCAAGCCTGGCTACACCTACACCCGCCCTTTCGACTATTTTGATTTCCAATTCACCGCCGCCGGCAGCAACGTCTTCGAGAACATCATGAGTCGTGGCCTGCTCTTGGGAACAGACTACTCTCTTGGCGACAACTACCGCGGTGTGTATGGCCTTTACGGTACTTACGACTACATCGCGCCGCAAATCTTTCGCGTCTCCACCTCGGGTTTAGGGCTCGGCACCACAGCTCAATGGTGGCTTTCACGACGAGTGGCATTGCAGGGCACAGCCCTCGCTGGAGTCGGCTATGGTTCGGCCGGCACGATTCATGGCGATGGTGAACGCGACTATCACAATGGACTGAGTCCGCAGGGCCTGCTGGCAACGCGGTTCATTTTCGACGACCGCGCATCACTCGATTTTGAGCTGCGCGATTACTACATAAGCGGACTGGCCTCCAAAGAGTCCGATGGGGCGGAGAATATTATCCGTGGGGTCGCCACCCTGACCGTGCGTGTGTATAACCTTCATGGTATTACGTTCAGGTATACTATCTCGCAACGGGATGCACAATATGGCGACCTGGCCGACACACGCCAAACCGTAAGTGCCGTAAGCCTTGGCTACACCTATCTTGGACAAACCCGCTTCGGCGCCGTCGACTGGCGGTCTAAACGCGAAGGCGGACCTAACCCTTAAGGAGAGATCCATCCATGAGAAGTTTTATGGCCAGATGCATGCTCGTGTGCTTGATAGTTACATCGCTTGGTTTGCATGCCACCACGGCTATGGCCGGTGGCGATTACAGTAATGCAGAGATGACGACTGACATCTTTACAGCTGTTGTGCCCCTCACCGGTCTGGCCGTTGCCTATTTCAAGGACGATACCGAGGGCCAGAAACAGTGGCTGCGCAACACCGGCGTGAATCAGGTCCTCGTCACGTCTCTCCGGCTCGGATTCAATGAAACCAGCCTGGGTGAACGCCCTAATGGCCATACCTATGGGTTTCCTTCAGGTCATATGGCCTTTGTCATGTCTGGAGCGACCTTCCTGGGCGAACGCTACGGCTGGATGTGGGGAACCCCCGCCTATATGGCGGCCGCATACGTTGGTTATGTTCGCGTTGACGAGGACCATCACCACTGGCGCGACGTCATTGCCAGCAGCGTGTTGGCTTATGGGGTGGCAAAACTCACGGTCACGCCGGAACATGCTTCCTTCCTTGCACCGGTTATCGGGCCTGATTTCCTCGGCCTGCGCTGGCAACGTTCCTTCTGACGTTCAGACTCCTGCTGCGGATTGGTTCAACGCAGCGAGCAGTTTCAGTCATGAACAATATTTTCTGCGTGAGTGAGAGCCAGTAGATAATGGCGAGTCAACAAATAGCAACCCCCGTTAGTGCGCCTCTTTTTTTTCTGCGCAATATCCCTCCGGGTGGCGTTTTGCGTAAGCTGTGAGTTGTTGTTGAACTTGTTCTCTTTCCACGTTCGAAAGCGGCTGGTAGCCGCGGCCATAGGGCCAGCCGTAGCCCCATCGATACCAGGTGGGGAAGGCTGGGTGGCCACCGGCACGCGCACCGAGGTAGATGGTCTGCGCCAGTATCTGGTCGGAGGTTGTCGTCAGCACGCAGTCGCGCAGGCTTGCATCGGCCTGGAGACGTTCGTCCACGGTCCCGCCCTGCCAGTAGGCGAGATCATGGTTCTGGCAGCAGTCACACCATTGTCCCCGGTCCTTGAACGTTCCGTCAGGAAAGAGACTGCATCCGTCGCTGGTAAAGGGGACAAGGCCAGCAGTGTGAGGAGGACGCCTGCCTGGGCATGACGAAAGGCTGAGCGTGGTAAGCAGCGCGATCAATACTGCCAGAATAGACCGGCAAGACAGGAACGCAAACGGAAACACGGCATATCTCTTCCGGAGGGGCGACGCGAAGGTACCCGCCCGCGTAGTTTGTTGGCGATGCCTGTCGCTACGACGAGAAATCAACCGCACATTGACCCTCCTGGCAGGTGAATTGGGCATGTTTCTCTAACAGAATCTTTTTCTTAACTTTTTGTAAAGCCTTGACAGGACTTCAATCCTCAATTACCGCTCCAATATCCTGCCGACCTTCAATCATTATTCAATCATTATTCTAAAACGTTGCAACCATAATTCCGGTTTTGCCCGGAACGGCAACGATTGTTCTGACCTCATCAGTACGCTGCGCGAACGCATCCGCAAAACAGGACTTCGACGCCATTAACAGAGACTGCTGAACAAAGTGGTTCGGTTGCCTGCCCGTCGTATGTTGCGGCAACGTCAAATATGGCAGATACTGTTAGCGGAGTTTCT
>JBPPMB010000020.1:0-8259 GCA_051305855.1 Desulfuromonadales bacterium | reverse complement strand
GACGTCATGATCATCATCCTCTGGGTCGCCTTCGCCATCAATATCATCATGACCATTATGAAGCGTAAAGAGGAGCAGATGTACATCTCGCTCTGGTTCATGATGGCGTCGATCATTGGCGTGGCAATCCTTTTTGTCGTCAACTCGGCTGCAATGCCGGTATCGCTCTTCAAATCCTACTCGGCCTATGCCGGCACCAACGATGCCAACGTCCACTGGTGGTTTGGTCACAACGCCGTGGCCATGGCATTGACGGCACCGCCCCTGGCGATGTTCTACTATTTCCTGCCGAAATCCACCGGGGTACCGATTTACAGTCACCGGCTGTCGATTATCGCCTTCTGGAGCCTGATTTTCATGTACCTCTGGACCGGCGCCCATCACCTGCTCTGGACCCCGGTTCCGGACTGGATTCAGACCCTGGCCATGGGCTTCTCTGTCATGCTGATTGCCCCCTCGTGGGGGAGCGTCTTCAACGGTTACCTGTCGATGAACGGCCAATGGCACCAGATGCGCGAAAATTACCTGGTCAAGTACCTGATTCTCGGCATCACCTTCTACGGTCTGCAGACCCTGCAGGGCCCGATGCAGGCGGTCAGGACCTTTTCGGCATTCATCCACTACACCGACTGGGTGCCTGCCCACATCCACATGGGCACCATGGGCTGGGTATCGATGATCGCCTTCGCCAGCCTCTACTATCTCATACCCCGCATCTACGGCCGTGAAGTCTACAGCATCCCCCTGGCCAATCTGCAGTTCTGGCTGATCCTGGTCGGCCAGTTGATCTGGTCAATCTCTCTGTGGGTCGCCGGGGTTTTGCAGGCCGGTATGTGGAACGCCATGAATAATGACGGCAGCCTGACCTACACATTCATGGAAACCATGATCGAAATGTATCCCTACTGGTGGGCCCGGATTTTCGGTGGTTTGATCTACCTGGCCGGGCTCCTCGTCTTCATCTACAATTTGTACAGGACGGTCAACAGTGGCAAGCCAGCTGTTGCACAGACCGCAACCCTGGCAGGGAGGGCCTGATCATGTGGGAAAAGAAACCTGTCCTCCTCCTTGTCCTGGCGACCGGCACCATCCTGGTCGGCACCATCATCACCATGGTACTCCCCTTCGCCTGGGTCAATACTGAGGCCGACCGGATCGAAGGCGTTGCGCCCTACACGGCCCTGCAACAGGAAGGCCGCGATCTCTACATTCGGGAAGGGTGCAACAACTGTCATACCCAGACCGTTCGCCCCCTGGTCTCGGACGTTCTGCGCTATGGCGAATATTCCAAGTCGGGCGAATTCGTTTACGACCGGCCCTTCCTGTGGGGTTCGAAACGCACCGGCCCCGACCTGGCCCGTCTCGGCGGTAAATACCCTGACTCGTGGCATTACAAGCACATGGACTCGCCACGCACCATGGTCCCGAAAACCAACATGCCCGATTACGGCTGGATCGCCAAAAACCAGCTCGATCCGCAGATAATCCAGCGCAAGATGGAAACTCTCGGCTTCCCATTTACGCCAGAAGAGATCAATGCTCTTGCCGGCAAGACTGAAATGGACGCCATGGTTGCTTATCTGCAAAAGCTTGGCTCGGACATCCCCTGGCGAAACACCGCAAAGACCGAAATTGTCGGTGAGTTGATTAACCCTTATGCGGGAATTTCACATGAGGAGATGGAGGACTGGGAGGAAATATACGAAGACAACTGTGCCGCTTGTCACGGCGAGCACATGGAAGGTGTGATTGGTCCGGAACTGGATGGCAGCAATTATGAGGACAACGAATTGTTCGAAATCATCTTCAACGGCAGACCTGATGGCGGCATGCCGTCGTTTTCCAGCCTTGGCACTGACAAGGTCTGGAAACTGACCAACTTCATCAAGGACTATAACCGGAACGAGGATCACCAATGATGGACTGGGGATCCATCACATACCTGGGCGTAACCCTCGGCCTGTTCATAATTTTTGTGCTGATCGTAATCCGCACTTACAGCAAAAAGCGCAAGGATAAAGGGGAAATCGCCAAGTATCGCATGCTGGATGATGATTAACCTGGCGTGCCGGTCAAATGAACTGACTTTTGCCTAAAGGATATTCACATGAGTACAACTGAACCTCATCACGAAGAACATGCAGACGGAATCGTCGAGGACCGTGAGAAAACGCCACCTGTTTATTTCACCGTTCTCTTGTACGGTCTGATCATCTGGGGCGTGGCCTTTATGTCATTCTACCTTCTTTCGGGTTGGAGTTCGCACGCTGAATTCCAGGAGAAAATGGCGGCCCATATGGGCGAGCCTCCGGCGCAGCAGCAGGCAGCCACGACGACTTCTGTCACGCCCGTTGCGACGCCGCCGGCAACAGCAGCTGGAGTCGCTGCGGGAACCGCAGCAGATGGCAAGGCACTCTATGCAGAACACTGCTCCGGCTGTCACGGTGCAGAAGGCAAGGGTGCTTTCGGACCGGACCTGTCCGGCGATTACAAATATGGTAAAACCAGCCTGGCCGTACAGGAGAGCATCGCCTTCGGTCGTGCCAGCAATATGCCGGCATTCGAGAAAAAACTCTCTCCCGAAGAGATTGAAGCTGTCACCAGCTTTATCCTTGCTCTCTGAGTTGAAAAGCGGCAGAGTGGAAAACCCTCTGCCGCTTTTATTTTCCCATGACTGAAATATACCATCCCAGGGTGGCGACCTCCCTTCTCTCGCCCTGGCGGCATCGCTGCCAATGGGTCACGACCCTCTTGATCCTGCTGATCCCATGGCTTCACGTCGATGGCAACAGCCTTCTCCGTATCGACATCCCCGGCCTCAATCTGTATTTTTTCGGACTGACACTGCGCATTGAAGAGCTCTACCTGGTCCTTTTCTTCGGCCTGGCGCTGACACTCGGCTTCCTCTTGCTCACCATGTTATTGGGGCGTGTCTGGTGCGGCTGGCTCTGTCCGCAAACGACCTTGACGGATCTCGCAGAATGGTGCGCATGTCGTCTGGGGCTGCGGAGGAAAAAACATCCGGCGGAAAAGCTTGGGCAGAAGCTTGTCATGCAATTCATCTACCTTGTCCTGGCGTTTCTCGTTTCTGCCAACCTGCTCTGGTATTTCATCGAACCACAGAGATTTTTTTCACAGTTGGCTGCAGGGCAATTGCATTACGCTACCTGGATTTGTCTGCTGCTGGTTGCCTTAATTGTCTATCTCGACCTGGCCCTGGTGCGACGCCTGATGTGCAGTGATTTCTGCCCTTACGGCCGCTTTCAGACAGCCCTGGCCGATCAGGCGACCCTGACCCTGCATCTGCCCGCGAAAGAGCTTGAACGCTGCATCGAATGCGGGTCCTGTGTACGGGTCTGCCCGATGGAGATCGATATCCGCCGAGGCTACCAGGTGGAATGCATCAACTGCGGCCGCTGTCTTGACGCCTGTCGACAGGTGATGGCCAAACGCAGTCAGCCGGGCTTGATCAGTTACTCTTTCGGCACCACGGGAGCGGGAGTCAGGGCGCTGCTGAACCTGCGCACTTTACTATTGAGCCTGGCAACGCTGACGCTGATCGTCATTCTGCTGTTTGCCACATATAATCGTCCGCGCGCATCCCTGAAAATTTCAGTCTCGCACACGGCGGCAAGCATTGACCTCAAGGACGGCAATCGGGCGACATTTTTCAATGCCTGGGTGAACAATCGCAGCGATCAAAAGGCAACCTATCATATTGCCGCCCGACGCACGGACAATCGCGAGGCACTGCTTCTGAAGGGGCAAACCAACCACCTTGAACTGGCGGCCGGCGAGAATCTGCGTATTGATTTTGTTCTGGTGACACCTGTACCGAACGCCCGTTTAGAGGTAGAATTCATCTTGCAGGATCTCACTGGCGCAGAACTGGCGGTCACCACTGCGCACATCAAGCAGGACGGGATCTCTAAGTAATGCTTATCAAGACGTTTCTTTACCCCCTGCTCATTCTGTTGTTGCTCGGCAGCTTCCTCGGCTTTTCGATCTGGTCGGCCATGCGCGCTGTAGAATCGGGGCCAGAGGTGACTGATGCAGATTATTACAGCAAGGGCTTGAAATACACGTCCACCCTGGTTGAGAAGCGGGCTGCCATCACACGCGGCTGGACAGTTTCAACCCGATTGACGGGGCGCACCCTGCAGTTTCATCTGAGCGACAAACGGGGTCTGCCAGTCAGGTCGGCACAAGGGGCCATCTTTCTCTACCTGCCTGAGACGGCATCCAGCACAAAGTTTCCTCTGCAGGAAGTCAACCCGGGAGTTTATCAAATCAATCTCACGACCGGCATGACTGGTGAGATGAACGCTCGCCTGGAATTTGCATACGACGGTGCCCTTATGAACCGCCAGCTGCTCCTCAACTTATAAATAAATGTTCAGCTCTGACTCCTGCATCCATTGCAACCAGCCGATTCCGCCAGCCGACCTGGTCGTCGCTGTCATTGATGGCAAGGAACGGCACTTCTGCTGCCGTGGCTGCCAGGGGGTCTACAGCATCATTACCGGCACCGGACTGAGCAACTTTTATCAACGCCGCGAATGGATTGGTCAAGGTGTTCCGGCGGGCGTTTTCGATGCCGAATTCGAAGACAAACTCCTCGCTGGTCATGTCACGACCAATGTTGGGACCTCTGCCGAGATCGCCATGGTCATTGAAGGCATTCGCTGTGCTTCCTGTGTCTGGCTTTTGGAGAAACATCTCGTCAAGCAGCATGGCGTAGAGACCGTCCGCGTCAACTACGGCACCCACCGGGCACAGATCAGATTCAACCCCCAAAAGACATCTCCGGCAAGGATATTCTTGTCCATCAGCCGCCTCGGCTACATGCCCCACCCCTTCACTTCAGGCGCGGCGCAAAAGTCTGCAGAACGCGAGCAACGCTCTCTGCTGATCCGTTTTGGGACTGCGGCATTTCTCTCCATGCAGTTGATGGGTTTCTCTTTCGCCCTTTACGGCGGATATTTCCACGGTATCGACCCGGGCGTCCGGCAAATGATTCAATATTTTGCCGCGGCAGTCACGACTCCGGTCGTCTTTTATTCCGGCTGGCCATTTTTGGCGGGGGCCTGGCGCAGTGTCAAAAACCGTGCACCGAGTATGGACCTGCTGATTACCCTGGGTGTGTTGACGGCTTATGGTTACAGCCTTTACTCATTGATGGTCGGCGGCGAAGTCTATTTTGACACGGCGGCGATGATCATCACCCTGATTCTGCTCGGTCGTCTGTTTGAAAACTCTGCGCGCAGCCACTCTATTTCGGCAATCGGTAAACTCCTGCAGCTCGCTCCGGAATCTGCCAGCAAGATCGATGGAAAAGAGATTCATACCGTTGCCAGCGCCAGCCTGATTCCGGGAGACCGCATCCTGGTCAGACCCGGTGAGCGGATTCCGGTTGATTGCCGGATTCAAGACGGCGTAACGGAACTGGACGAATCAACCATCACCGGTGAGCCGATGCCGGTTCTGCGCCGGCCCGGCGCAATGGTCTCCGCCGGCACCCTGAATCTCACGACCTCGATCATGCTCACGGTAGAGCGGGTCGCTGCGGATTCCTTTGTCGCACGCATGGCCCGCATGGTGGAGGATGCACAAAACCGTAAAGCACCGATCCAATCACTGGCAGACAGGGTCGCCACCTTCTTTGTACCAGTCGTCACCCTGATTGCATTCGGCAGCTGGACTTTCTGGTTTTTCAGCAACGTGCCGCACACGCAAGCACTGCTCAATGCCGTATCGGTGTTGATCGTCGCCTGTCCCTGTGCTCTCGGCCTGGCTACGCCGACAGCAGTTCTGGTCGCATCGGGGAATGCGGCTGCCCGCGGCATTCTTTTTCGAGGTGGTGACATCCTCGAAATGGCAGCTCGCATTGATGTGGTCGCTTTCGACAAAACCGGCACCCTGACCCTCGGTCAAGCGACTGTTGAAGAGATGATCCCCGCACCCGGCCAGAGTGAAGCGGGGTTATTACAACTCGCCAGCCGAGTGGAAAGCGGCTCGAGTCACCCGATTGCGCGCAGCATCATGGCCAGGGCCAAATTGGCAGGGATTGATCCGGGGGCGGCTGATTCGGTAGAGAACGTTCCCGGACGTGGGTTGCGGATGGCTGGCGGCAACCAGGAAGTTTTGGTCGGGAGTCGCACTTTCCTCACCGAGAATGGTGTTGAAATTCCACCTGTCGACTCAGGGGCTTTGACCGAAGTCTACGTGAGCCTCAATGGAACCTGGCGTGGTGTCCTGCTGATTCATGATCCGCTGCGTGATGAAGCCGTTCAAGCCGTGTCAAGACTTCAACGCTATGGGCTGCAGACCGTGCTGCTCACCGGTGACCAGAGTGGAACAGCAGAGCAGGTCAGCGGCAAGCTGTCCATCAGCGACTTCCGGGCCGACCTGAGCCCGGCTGACAAGCTCGCTTGGATTGTTGCTCAGCAGCGGTCAGGCCATAAGGTCATGATGGTCGGAGACGGTATCAATGATGCTCCGGCCTTGTCCTCCGCTGACATCGGCTGCGCCATGGCCGGAGGGACCGATATCGCTCTCGAAACATCAGACCTGGTTCTCGCCAAGCCCAACCTCAATCGTCTTTATGAAGCCATTTTTATTGCCCGCAAGGCATTGCTGGTCATCAAACAGAATCTTTTCTGGGCGTTTGCCTACAATCTTGTCACCATCCCTCTGGCAGCAAGCGGCAAACTGGCACCTGTCTGGGCAGCGCTTGCCATGGCCAGCAGCTCCGTACTGGTCGTCAGTAATTCTCTACGTCTCGGCCGCGTGATTCGCCGTGCTTTTCCTGTTGCCAAATGAACGACGAGCAATTAAGGTCTGCAAATGTTAAAATCAATTGTCATCCTGATCGTGCTTTCACTCTGTATCGGCACTGGTGCCTGGCTCTTCTTCATCTGGACAGTCAAGCGTGGCGATTTCGACGATGTCGAGGGGCCTAAATATCGCATGCTGGACGACGATGAGTCAGCTGAGGGTCCTGGGCAATCCTTTCATGGAGAGAATCATGAGAAATAAGTTATTTCGTACGACCCTGTGCAGCTTCTTGGTCAGCTGTCTGCTGAGTCTGGCGGTTTCGGCCTTCGCTGCAGAATTCCGCCTTGAAAAAGCCATGCCTGGAGGGGGTAAAGCCACACTTGCTTTCGCCACTCCGTTGCTGACAATGACAGAGACACCCTTCCGTATCGAATTGATTGGCGGTACGGGCAAAGTCTTCAGCGATGCTGCCGTCAGCCTGCGCCTGGTGATGCCGGCCATGGCAATGCCGCTCAACAACCCGAAGGCTTTTTGGCAGGAGAAGGCCTATCACGGCACAGCGGTCTTCACCATGGCCGGGGAATGGCAAGCCATCATGATCATCCAGCGCCCCGGGCATGATGTGGTCGATCTGATTTTCAATCTCGGAGAGGTTCTGATGAAATGAGCGTTTCGCTCATCTCGATGGCCTTTATCACCGGCCTTATGGGCACTGGCCACTGCATCGGAATGTGTGGCGGCCTGGTAGGAGCCCTGTCGCTCTCTGAAGCGGGCCAAAAGGGCGGCTGGATGTTTCACCTGCTCTACAATACCGGCCGCATCACCACCTATACCTTCATTGGCGCCCTGGTCGGCTGGCTCGGGTCGGCCCTCGCCTACACCGACCAGTTCCGCTTGGTGGCTCGGTCGTTGCTCCTGGTTTCAGACGTGTTCATCATCCTGATCGGCCTGGGAACCGCAGGTATGTTCAGCTGGTTGAATGCTTCGAAACTCGACTTCGCCGGGCCGACCAGGACGATGGCCGCCGCTCTGCACAGCCTGCGCAAACTTCCGCCAGCTCTGGCGGCTCTTCCCCTCGGCCTGCTGTTCGGCTTTATTCCCTGCGGCTACCTGTATGCTGTGGCAATTACCGCAGCCCAGAGCGCTGAAGTCACAACCGGGGCGTTGATGCTTCTGGCTTTCGGCCTTGGGACGGCTCCATCACTGCTCATCTTCGGCAGCGCCACCCACTGGCTGAGCGGCCTGGCCCGCACCTGGATGCTGCGCATCGCCGGCCTGCTCGTCACCGGCATGGGCGTCATCAACCTTCTCAAACATCTAAGCCTGATGGGCTGGACAGCCTGACATTAGTCCTAGGAGTCTGTCGGACTTGGAATAAATCCGCTGCAAATCCGTCCGAACGGGTCATATTTCGCCGCTTTCTTGGTCAATAGAACGACTATTAACCTTCAAAATCGACAAAATCTGCCCTCGTCCAGCCGA
>JBPPMB010000161.1:0-2836 GCA_051305855.1 Desulfuromonadales bacterium | reverse complement strand
GGAAGATCATGTTCGAAGGACGAGATCTTGTCCTCCTCTCCGAGCGCGAGATGCGCGCGGTGCGCGGCAACGATATCTCCATGATCTTTCAAGACCCGATGACCTCCCTGAATCCCGTACTCAGTATCGGGAGGCAGCTGGCGGAAGGCACGAGGCTTCACCTCGGGTTGGGCAAGAAAGAGGCCGACGACCGCTCCGTGGAACTGTTGGAGGCCGTTGGTCTGCCGGATGCTCGGCGCCGCCTGCGCGATTATCCCCATCAGTTCTCGGGGGGCATGCGCCAGCGTGTGATGATCGCCATGGCGCTCGCCTGCGAACCCAAGCTGCTGGTTGCCGACGAACCGACCACCGCCCTTGACGTCACCATCCAGGCCCAGATTCTCGACCTGATCCGAAAAATCAACCTGAGCTTTAATACTGCAGTGCTCCTGGTTACCCATGACATGGGGGTCGTGGCGCAGTTGTGTGACCGGGTTTGTGTAATCTATGCCGGCCGACTGATGGAAGAGGGGGATACGGTGCGGTTGTTCGAAAGACCGGTCCACCCCTATACTGAAGCCCTGCTCAATTCCATCCCTTCTCTGGAAAAATCTGTTGAACGATTAACCACTATTGAAGGAAACCTGCCCGAACCTTTTAATTTGCCGATCGGGTGCCGATTTGCTGACAGATGTAAACATGCCCTGGAGAAATGCCATCGGGAACAACCTCTGCGGGAAGAGTTCGGTCCCAACCATTTCGCCTATTGTTGGAATCCCATAAAGTATGAGAAACAAGGTAGCGGCGATGAGTGAATTTATTATGCAGGCCCGGAATCTGAAGAAGAATTTTTCCATCGATTCCGGCTTCCTGGCAAAAAAGCAAAGTCTGGTGAGGGCGGTAGATGACGTCTCCCTGAACATCAACACCGGGGATACCTTTGGGCTGGTTGGGGAGAGCGGTTGCGGGAAAAGTACCCTTGGTCGCTTACTGCTGCGCTTGATAGAACCAACCTCGGGTGAGTGCTTTTTTGAGGGGAGAAATATCTATGCGCTGAAAGCTAAAGAACTCCGCAAGGCGCGGGAAGATATCCAGATTGTTTTTCAGGATCCCTATGCCTCGTTGAATCCGAAAATGAAGATCGGCCGAATTATCGGGGAACCTTTACGGATTTTCCACGTTTGTCAAAGCAAACAGGAACTCGAATCTCGGGTTAAAGACCTGATGGCCAAGGTCGGTCTGAGCGGGGATCATTATAATCGCTATCCTCATGAATTCAGTGGCGGGCAGCGCCAGCGAATCAGTATTGCCAGAGCCCTGGCCCTGAATCCGAAGTTGATCGTTTATGATGAAGCGGTATCGGCCCTCGACGTATCCGTTCAGGCGCAGATCCTGAATCTTTTGAAAGATCTGCAAAAGGAGTTTGGTCTGACCTATGTTTTCATATCCCATGATTTAAGTGTCATTAAGTTTATGTGCGACCGGGTCGGGGTCATGTACCTGGGAAAAATTGTCGAGTTGGCCAGCAGCAAGGATTTATTCAGAAACCCCTCACACCCTTATACTCAGGCCCTGTTATCTGCCATCCCTCTCCCTAATCCGCAAACAAAACAGGAAAGGGTGGTCTTGACCGGAGATATCCCGAACCCGGTTGCTCCTCCAGAGGGTTGTGACTTTCATCCGCGCTGCAAATACGTCATGGAGAAATGCAAAACCATTGAACCGACCCTGGTGACGGTTGAAGGTGAACATATAGCTTCCTGTCATCTGATCGGCTGAGGGCACAACTCAACCAGTTTGACTAAGATCTGGTTCGCGCCTAAATGGCTGGGTTGAAACCGGAAATTTAAATGATGTGATTTTGGCAGGATTTTTCCAAAAGGATCCTGCCACAAAGCTGTGTTTCGGAAACCGGCCGAGTGCCCTTAATTTTGAATGGAGTCGTGATTTGAAAACAGATCTTCAATTGGCCAATCCTGAAGAAAAAATCCAGAAAATGGTTGGGGAAAAGATCAGGGAATTGCGCCTGGCCAAAACTCTCAAATCCCAGGATTTGGCCAGCGCCGCCAGAATATCGCAGAGCCAATTGTCAAAGATTGAAAATGGGAAAGCGACCATCTCGATCAAGACCCTGAGTCTGCTGTGCGATATTTTAAATCGCCCTCTCGCCTATCTTTTTCAGACTGAGGAGAATACGCCCCGGGTTCTTGGAACTTTAGCTACCATCGAGGGGCCGGAAAAACATGGGTTTTCTCACTTTGCCGAGACAATAAAGCAGAAAACCGGCGGGCGCATGACGCTACTGCCGATGAAACCCTCCCAACTCGGGAGTGGCGCGGATCAGGTCCGAATTCTATCGGAAGGGGTCATCGACATGTTTATCGAAGACCTGTCTCATTACAACGCTTTCGCCCCGGCGCTGGACTATCTTTCCATTCCCTACAGCTTCCGCAGTTACGAGCATCTGCGCGGCTTTCTTAATTCGCCGTTCTTTGACCAGCAGGTCCGGGGGCCTCTGCTGGCCAAGAATATCCGACTGCTGAATACCGACTGGAATTGGCAGAGGGGGATATCCCTGGTGCTGGTCAGCCGCAAGCTTATTACCGCACCTCAGGATATCAAGGTGTTGCGGGTGCGAGTTCCCAAGGAGGGGCTCAATGCGAAATTTTGGCGAAAAATGGGCGCCAAACCGGTTGTTGTTCCCTGGAATGACGTTAAGGCCGCCTTGGCTGCAAAAGAGATCGATGTTCTGCCAACCCACAAGGCGCATCTCATGCCTCTGGGTTTCTGCCGCTATGCACGCTATGTCACTTTGCTCGGCGGGATTCCGGCTGCTGTCGGCCTGGCAGTGAATGAG
>JBPPMB010000156.1:0-2618 GCA_051305855.1 Desulfuromonadales bacterium | reverse complement strand
CCAAGGGGGAGACTGGCTGATGCAATAGCCTCGCGTCCAGCTCATTCAGGCTCCGGAGCAAAAAGCCGAAGGAGGCCTGATTGCCTGGACGTTTACCGGCCTTCCAGGTCGTTGCGTTGAGGGTCGGCAGCAGTCTTTCGGCCTGTTGGTTTTTCGCCCTGGCCAGCAGGCTAAAGAGGTTTCGGGTCTCGGCGCCAAGGTGTTCTGCCCCCGACAGGGCCCGGTAGATTTGGCCCAACTTGACTTCAAGACCATGGCAGCTGCTCAAATAGTCGCGCATCTTGGCCTCACTTTCGGCACACGCAGAAGGCTGTATGTCGCAGGGGACTGATTTTCTCCCAGGCCGGCGCTATAGCCATCTGGGTCATTCGACAACAATCAGGTTATTGTGACTGCCGAAGCCGTTGGGAACCACCTGGGTCTGCGCTGGGTCATTTTCCCAACGGCCATCGAGCAGAAACCGGTACTCGTAGCGCCCCGGTGGCAAGGTCAGGGTCTTTTTCCAAAGCCCTTTCAACGATTTTTTCATTGAACTGTGATGGATTCGCAAAAAAGATTCAGGCCGCGTGCGGCATGAAATAGTCAGCTGCGTAGTTTCCGGGACTGAATATCCCGAGAAACTTCCATAGACACTCCCGCAGTCGTTTGAATAGCTCTTTGACAACTCCAGCATGGCCATTTTGAGGGCGACGTGACCCCCTATTTTCATTTTTCTGCCTTCTGAGACGATTTTTGAACGTCGTTGCGCGCAAGATATTCAATCCGCTCGCTTTGAGCACCGCCGCCAGCCTTACTTGTTTCATGCCCCTGACTCGGAGACGTTTGATTCCGGTTATTCGGTCAAGGTCGGACATGGTGCCTTCCGCCCCGGCGCGAAAACGATAAACTTCACGAAAGGCTTCCGTCTTCTCCTTTGCCCGCCGTCTGGCCAGCCTCAACGACTTGGCGTCATAGCTGATGGTTGAGGTTTGCTTGTTGCGCTTCACCGGGCATTCGGATTGCCGGGGACACTTGTCGCAGATGGCCTTATCGAAGTGGACGATTTTCCCGCCATTCTTGCCGGTCTTTGTCCGCTGCGGCTCTTGCCCTTGGCGGCAGGCGAGCATCTCGTCGTTTTCGGAGAATGCAAAGTCGGCCAGACTGATACCCGCCGGTACGGTCCCCATGGCCGGTGATACAACTTCAACTCCTAATTCGCCAGCCTTCGCTATGTTTTCGTCACTGCCATACAGGGAGTCGGCCAAAAGCTCTTTGGGGGCAAACTCCCGATTTGCCGCATCCTCGATGGCCGGAATCAATGCATTGGCATCGCTCTTGTGGGCCTCCTCTACCTTGACATGGGTGATCAGATTCGGCTGACTCTTGTCTGGAGAATAGGTCTCCATGACCTGCATCTGGTATCCCTTGCCCTTGTGCCCGCAGTATCCGGCATCAGGGTCGGAGGGATTCTGGAGCGAATCGGACGGAACCTCTTTGTTCGGCTTGATGACCACGGAGGGTGCGGCATCCGTCTTCTGCAGCACACACTGCTCACCGAACAGCCGCAACAGAAGCTGATAACTGGTCATGGAAACAACGGCCTCCTGGTCCTTGAAACGCTCCACCAACAGGAAACAGTCGTTGCCGACTTCCTGAAGCGTTCGGGAGGATTCGCTGGGCTTTACGGCAAACCGTCCATCGTTTTTCTCCTCATACCGGAGAGCGACATCACCAAGCGTCTCGTACTGCTCGGCATGATGACGCTTGAGGTTGACCAGGAATTTCCGAATGGTTTTTACGAACAGACGAATCCGCCCCAAGTGCGCCATGTTGGAGAAGATATGAACCGAATCCAGCCGCTGTTTTGACGGATCGAGCTCGAACAGTTTTCTCAAGGCATCGCTGACATTCTCAAAGAGCGATTGGTCCAGACCAAGACGTCCGACAATATCCCGCATGCTCCAGAGGGTGCGAGGAGAAACATAGCTGCTGAAATCCGAAGGGTCGGTGACATTCAACGCATAGTGCCACATGATGTTGAAGGCAAACTGATGAACGGCTTCTTCGTCGGTCAGATCCTCCATTTGCTGAATGAGAATAATGCCGAGCATGGTGTAGAGCTCTTTGGTCTTGCGACCTAAATCCTGACTGTATTCGGAGAACAGTTTCTCCGCCGGCAACCTGTGGAGGATCTCCTCCCGAAACAAATGGGCCCAGGTTGATTCGAGCAAAGCCAGTCGCTTTGGGCCAAGATGCTCAAAGGGGTTAAACATGTCGCGGGTTTTGTGGTCTTTTGTGTAAATCATGCTCACTCCTGTCAACTGCTTGATTTAACACAGCTATCTTGCCACAAAATCTCTGCCAGAGAAAGCGAAACCAACGACATAGTTCAATATTTTTAGGTTGTTAGGCTGATTTAGTATTTTGCGGATCCATCAAAGTTGGTTTCCAGCTCGTCCTCGTGCCCCTGGTACTCGGTCTCTACCCGGTTGAGGCAGCGCTCGATAATGGCCACTTTGTTGAGCAGGACGTCACTTGCCATAAATACTCCCCCGCTGCCGGACATCGGTCAGAATCTCGCGATGCTCCTCGTTCAGCCGGGCATAGCTGGAAAAGACGAAATCTTCGAACTGGGCCAC
>JBPPMB010000217.1:0-2353 GCA_051305855.1 Desulfuromonadales bacterium | reverse complement strand
CACAAGGATGAAATCAACGCGGCGATTGAAGCCTGGCTCGATGCCGTCGGCGACGTCGATAAAGCCATTGAATTGCTCCAGAAACACCGAGTGCCCTGTGCGCCGATACTCAGTATTCCGGAAGTGATGGCACTGCCGCACACCAAGGAGCGGGGCACGGTGAGGACGGTTTCCGATCCCATTTTCGGCCATGTCCGCATACCCCGCACGCCATTGCGGTTTTCGGAATTCCCGGACACCCCCGATCTGCAAGCCGGCACCCTGGGCCAGCACAATCACGAGATACTGCGCGAACGCCTGGGCTACACCGAACAGCAGATTGCCGACCTCGAAACCCGCAACATCATCGTCTCAAAAAATATTTAGCGCTGCTCTGAGGAAGTCCTTCAATCCTTCGGCGAGCTTGATCAGGGGCGCCCTGGTGGGCCTGAAAGCCGTATCGCAAAAAACGGCAAAATAAGACGGCGCAATAAAAAAGCCCCGGTACTGCCGGGGCTTTACGGATTGAGCGGGTTGCGGTAGCCAACTACCCGTCTTGCAACCTGCTATTTACTTACCAGCGTCCAAGCGCAGCAGTTACGCTCTGCACTCCGTCGGCGCAAACCGTGCCAACAGGGTACCCACCGCATTCACTGCACCGGTCATGATAGTGGCTGACGGGTTTGCCACAGAACCGACTACTCGACACTTCCAGCTTACGCTTCTATCCGCACTCAGATACGGAACCAGAGTTATGGTTGAACCGTTGATCTGCGCGTTAGCCCTCCGCGGCGCCACATTTGAATAAGTCGCCGTAATGACGCCGTTTACAATGGCGACCTGGGAAACAAAGTTGCCTGCGGTATCCGTTGCTAAGGCGCTCATTCCGGCAGCGGCGCGAGTAGCCGGGGCAGTGCCGGTGCTGGCGAACGTTTCCGCTACCGCAGTTTTTGCCGACTCGGCCAATGATAATCCCTCGGCAACCTGACTGCGAATCGTATAGTCCTGATAAGCCGGCAGGGCGACAGCGGCCAGAATGCCGATAATGGCCACCACGATCATCAATTCGATCAGCGTGAAGCCCTGTTGTAAGTTGCGCTTTTGCATGGTGTCGTTCTCCTTGAAAGTTTTGAAAACAATCTCTAACAGTTAACCGCGTTGTGGTGACAAAGGGCATTGAGAGTCGCCCGGTGTCATTGCCAGCAATGGTGCTGCACGTAACACTGAGCAGAATGCGTGCCAGATGCTGAACAATCGCCTGGCCAAATAAAATAATTCATTGATTTCAATCTGCTGGTTAGCTCATCGGGCAGCCATCAAGCGGCCAACGCCGACAGCGGAGCGGCTTGCGGCACTTTCCATACCGACCGATACCGACGGTCCGGGTTCCAAACTGACAATTATTGTCACCACGATGATCACGCGTCCTGCCACCATGCCTGCCGCGGCCCCCGGTCACGGCAGCCCCGACAACCCGGTTCGCCAACCCCGACCCTTATTGGTTCGGCCAGTGTCGATTCGGCCAGATTAAGTCTGAAGTCCGTTCGCATTTCGACAAGCTCAATGCGAACGGACTTTAAGGATGCTCTGAATAACCCGATTCCGTTTATGGCTCGCTCCCTCGACAGACTCGGGACTCACCACGAACGGAATCAGAAACTTACCGTTCGCATTGAGCTTGTCGAAATGCGAGCGGGCTTCGACGAGCTCAGCCCGAACGGACTTAACACGTCGCAGTGCCGGATCAACAGCGCTGCGGGGGTAGGGTCAATGCCCCGAGGACAATGCGGGAAATCCGGTTATTCAGGGCTTCCCTAGACACAGGCCTAAAGAGTGTTCTACTCTCACCGATAAGCAATCAAGGCATAAACGTGAGTGCGGGCCAGTCCGTGCTGGCGCCGTGGCGATGGGATTGCCTCGATGTACCCTAACCGACGCAATATCAACAGCTGATCCAGAACTGATCAACAGCAGCAGGGCAAAGGAATGAATGCCAGCCACCCGGTTTTACGCGGCCTCCCCAAACGGCTGGTCACCAGCGGCCTGATGGATGAAGCGGCCGCGCTCAAAGTGGTGAAGCACTGCCATAGTGAACAACTGGCACTGGTCAGTCACCTGGTGGACTCCGGCACGCTGTCGGCGCGAACAGTGGCCACCGAAGTGTCCCAAGAATATGGCATGGTGCTATTCGATCTGGATGCCATCGCTATCGACCAACTCCCGAAGAAGACCGTCGATCTCAAGCTGGTGCAGAAGTACCAGGTGCTGCCGCTGTTCAAACGCCCGAACCGGGTCTATCTCGCGGTCAGCGACCCCACCAACATCCAGGCATTTAATGAAATCCGCTTCAATACCGGCTCGACGGTGGAGCCGG
>JBPPMB010000184.1:0-3706 GCA_051305855.1 Desulfuromonadales bacterium | reverse complement strand
CCAGGGGTACTTTTTTTGAGACAGGGGTAGAATTAGTTAAAATTCTACCCCTGAAAGAGCTTGATATCAAAGAGCAACATGATAACAGTCTGGACGAATCGCAATGAATCATGAAGGATGTGTTTGGGCGGGTAGTTTTTTATAAGATGCCAAAATTATGGTCAAATATGGATTTTGTGTGACGCTTATGGTCGGGAATGGACAAAGAAAAAGCCCCCGACGAATAGAGGGCTATTTCTTCTAAGTGGTACCGAAGGCCGGAATCGAACCGGCACGGCTAGAAGCCATCGGTTTTTGAGACCGACGTGTCTACCAGTTCCACCACTTCGGCAAAGCGGAGTGCATTATAGGATTTCGTTTCGATATGGTCAAGCGTTAAGAGGACAGCGCAAACGCTACCGCTACGAACAGATGATGACATCCTGTGAAAAACTCAAAACCCTCTCTGACGCTGATTAATTTCTTATGTCCAGCCTGTTCGACTTGCTAAGATTCCGAAAAGAAGACTATGATTATTAGTTATTTTTGTCGCACAATATCAGCCCTGCGACAGGCAGGTGCGCGCTGGGACAGCGAGAGAAGGTCGCGACTCAGGCGCTCGACAATCCTTGGTACATGGACAACACGCAAGGGAAGCGCCATGCGCAAAGACAGTTTTATCATCGCGATCACGGTTGCCGTTATGACCATCATGTTCTGGGCGCTGGTCAATCGCCCCGAACCGGAACCCCCCTGGCCGTCGACGATTCAGGGCTTTTCTTTTGCCCCCTATCATGAAGGCCAGTCGGCCATCTTGCGCCTTTATCCCCAACGGGAACAGCTCGAGGGGGATTTGGCGCTGCTCTCTGGCCTCACCCACGCGGTGCGTACCTACAGTGTCGACGGCATTTTGGCGGAGATCCCGGAGTTAGCCCGCAAGCATCGGATCAATGTAGCCCTGGGCGCCTGGCTTGATGAAGATCTGCAGAGGAACGCGCAGGAAATCTCCAGCTTGTTGGAGGTCGTATCCCGAGCGCGCAATGTGGTGCGTATCATTGTCGGTAACGAGTCCATCCTGCGCGGTAATCTCTCCGTGCAAGAACTGGCCGCTCATCTGAAGCAGGTCCGCTCGGCGACGGATATCCCCGTGAGTACGGCGGAGCCCTGGCATGTCTGGATCGACCACCCGCAACTTGCCGATCATGTGGACTATATCGCGGTCCACATGCTGCCCTACTGGGAGGGCGTCTCCGTTGATGAAGCGGTCGATTATGTGGTCGAGCGCATGAACGAACTCAAAGCCCAGTTCCCCGACAAACACATTGTGATCACCGAGGTTGGCTGGCCAAGCAATGGGCGGACCATCAAGGACGCCGTGGCTTCGGAATCCAATCAGGCGACCTTTCTGCGCCGGTTTCTGGAGCGTGCCGCCCAGGAAGGTTACATCTATTATGTGATTGAGGCCTTTGACCAGCCATGGAAGCAGGAAACGGAAGGTTCGGTCGGGGCCTACTGGGGTGTCTACGATTCCCATCGGCAGCCCAAATTCACCTTTGATGAGCCCATTGTCAAGGTCCCCGAGTGGCCAATGCTGGCGGCCATCTCCGTCGTCGTCGCATTGATTACCTTTACGCTGCTGCTCATCGACAGCCGGCACCTGCGCAAACGCGGGCGTAGCTTTCTCGCCGTGATCGCCTACATGGCGGCAACCGCTGTGGTTTGGATCGTCTTCGACTACACCAACCAGTACCTGAACCTGGTCAATATCGTGGTCGGCGTGCTGTTGATTTTCGGCATGATTGGCATCCTCGTCGTTTTGCTGGCCGAAGCCCATGAATGGGCCGAAGCACTCTGGCTGCGTGAACACCGCCGCCTGTTCGTGCCGGAAGAGGTGACCAACGAACGGCTGCCCATGGTTTCCATTCATGTGCCGGCTTATAACGAACCGCCTGACATGATGATTGAAACCCTGGAAGCCCTGGCGTCACTCGATTATCCCCACTTCGAGGTCCTGGTGATCGACAACAACACGCAGGACCCCTCGGTCTGGCAACCGGTCGAAGCCCGCTGCGCAGAGCTCGGCGACCGGTTCCGGTTTTTTCACAAATCACCCCTGGCCGGATACAAGGCGGGCGCCCTTAATTTTGCTCTGCAACAGACGGCGGCCAAGGCCGAGATAGTCGCGGTCATTGACAGCGACTACAAGGTTCATCCCCGTTGGCTACGCGATTTGTGTCCGCAATTTTCGGACCCCGAAATAGCCATAGTGCAAGCGCCGCAGGATTATCGCGATAGCCAGGAAAACATCTTCAAAGCAATGACCTATGCAGAATATCGCGGGTTTTTCTACATCGGCATGATTGTCCGCAATGAACGCAACGCCATTATCCAGCATGGCACCATGACCATGGTGCGTCGCCAGGTTCTGGAGCAGGTGAACGGCTGGGCGGAGTGGTGCATTACCGAGGATGCGGAATTGGGCCTGCGGATTTTTGAGGCGGGTCTGAAGGCAACCTATATTCCCCAAAGCTATGGCCGTGGCCTCATGCCTGACACCTTTATCGACTACAAGAAGCAGCGTTTTCGCTGGGCCTACGGCTCGGTACAGATCATGCGTCGGCATAGTCGCACGCTGCTGTTCGGCCACGGGAAACTGACGATTGGCCAGCGCTACCACTTTTTGGCCGGGTGGCTGCCATGGCTTGCCGATGGCATCAATGTGATGTTTAATCTGGCTGCCTTGCTCTGGTCGGCGGCCATGGTGCTGGCGCCCACAAAGGTGGCGCCGCCCCTATTGGTATTCGCCGTCTTGCCGCTGGTATTATTTGTCTTCAAGATAGTTAAACTCATCTACCTCTACGAGACACGCGTGGGTGCCAGAGCTCTTCAGATTCTGGGCGCAGGCTTTGCCGGGCTGGCGCTCTCCCATACCATCGGCATCGCCATGCTGACCGGGTTTTTCAAAACCAGCCTGCCTTTCTTCCGCACCCCCAAGCAGGTCAGCACACAGGCTCTCATCAAAGCCCTGCAGGCGGCCCGGGAAGAAACCCTGATCCTTGCCGGTCTTTGGCTGGCCTCTGGCGCCATCATTGCGCGGATTGGCGTAGAGTCGCTGGATCTGCTCGTCTGGTGCATTATGCTGTTGATTCAGAGCATTCCCTATGTGGCCACCCTGGCGGTTTCCATCCTCAGCGCCTTGCCCCATCTGCCGGCCGGTTCGATCGGCGAAACCGGCAGTATGCGACATGCCGCGCATGCGGTTTTGCGGCCGCCCGAGACAAGTGCGCAGGATTGATGGTCCACCATTACTGCCAGAGACATCCCCGTTTTCACAGGGGTTCACAGTCAGGAAAAGGACAGGACTAAAGCCAGCACAGCAAATCCCTTCCTGGTGCTGAGCAGGAGGATGTTCAAGTCGGTCGTCAAGTGAGAGTTCATCGAGAAGAGTCAGTTACCAGTTCGGTAAGGACGAAGTGAAGATCCGGTATGTTGCTGATTAAAATGGAGTCGGGTGTAGCAAGATGGGCATAAAAAAAGGGCTACGGAATCAACCGTAACCCCTTGTTTTTATGGTGGAGCTAGACGGGATCGAACCGTCGGCCTCTTGAATGCCATTCAAGCGCTCTCCCAGCTGAGCTATAGCCCCAGAACGGATGCCGTTTATATCAAGGCGCGGTCAGTCTGTCAATAGATTTTATGCTGACTGTCTCCCCCGGCGCTGCTTATT
>JBPPMB010000171.1:0-2712 GCA_051305855.1 Desulfuromonadales bacterium | reverse complement strand
ATCTTGAACATTAAAATAGATAATATGCCCCCCGATTTCAAGTAAGCATTGGTCAAAATGTAGCAAATGCCATGGAACTTGCGATTAAGTTGTTTATGGCAAATATGGTTATTACTTCAAGTGTAAGGAGTGTGAGCAGAACACGGAATCGGGGGACATAATACCTATTCTAATGTCAGTCAAGTTGCTATCAGGGAGCCGGGGACACCCAAAAATGAGTGTCCCAATTGGGTGTCCCAGCTTCCAGCTTCAGTGAACTTTGGGCAACAGGAACGCTGCTTGCTATTTTCCTATTGAGCAATCAAACTCACCAATATTCACCCCCTCACCCGCTTACTCGCCACCTTATACACCGTCAGATTCTCCCGCTCTCCCACCGCCACGACGATGACCACCACCCGGCTGTCATCCACGAAAAGATGCCCCTGAGCATTTCATATTTCAAACATGGCGTCCACCACGGGAGTTACCCAGAAAAAATTCTTGCCATTTTCGGCCAAAACTGGCTATAAATATTCCCAGTTATTCAATTATTTATTGCCGGAGGTCATGCTTTGATCGACATTCTCAAAGAGATCATCCTCGATTTTCAGGAGATCGATCTGCCGATGGGCGTACCCAGGAGAGTCGATATCTCGCCGGTGTCGGGTAAAACGACGGTCTGCATCGGTGTGCGCCGTAGCGGCAAGTCGACCTTTATGTTCCAGCTCATGCAGAGGCTTCAGGACTCCGGTGTCTCCCGCCATAACATCCTGTATCTGAACTTTTTCGATGACCGTCTGCACAGCCTGCAACATGAAAGTCTGCGCGTCATCCTTGAAGCCTATTTCTCGATCTATCCGGAAAAAAAGAATGCCGAGACGATCTATTGCTTTTTCGATGAGATCCAGGTCGTGCCCGGCTGGGAGCCCTTCGTTGACCGTTTGATGCGCACGGAAAAGTGCGAGGTGTACATCACCGGCTCATCAGCCCAGATGCTTTCGAGAGAGATCGCTACCCAGATGCGTGGACGGGCGCTCTCCTGGGAGATGTTCCCGTTTTCGTTCCGGGAGTTTCTCGACTTCAAGGGAATCGAGAGCGACGGTCCGTTCTCGACCAGGAAGCGTCTGACTATCCAAAAGGCGTTTGCAGAGTATTGGGAAACCGGCGGCTTTCCCGAAGTCGTCGGACTCGACCGGCGGCTGCGGCTCAAGACTCATCAGGGATATTGGGGCGCCATGCTGTTCCGCGACCTCGTCGAGCGTCACGACATCTCTCACCCCAAGGCGGTTACGGATTTGGCGCATTGGCTGGTGGACAACACCGCTTCCCTGTATTCCATCAACAACCTGACCGGCTATTTGAAATCTCTGGGTCACAAAGCGCCGAAATCCGCCGTTTCCGATTATCTCGAATGGTTCGAGGACGCCTACGTTCTGTTCACGGTGCGCATCTTTGACGCCTCGCTGGCCCGGGCCAACACCAATCCGAAGAAGATCTATTGCATCGATCACGCGCTGGTGACGTCGATCAGTTCCGGAATCCTGGTCAACTCGGGCCATCTTCTGGAGAATCTGGTGTTTACCGCGCTGCGCCGGGTCACGCCGGATATCTCCTACTTCAAAACCAAGACTGGTCGGGAGGTGGATTTCATCGCCCAGCGGCAGGATCGTTCCCGTCTGCTCGTTCAGGTCTGCGAGTCGCTGGCCGATCCGCAGACCCGCAAGCGGGAAACAGCCGCGCTCGCAGAAGCCATGGCCGAATTGAAATTGGCTGCAGGCACCATCGTAACCCGTGGTGAGGAAGAGCAGATCCAGATCGAATCCGGAACCATCTACGCGGTGCCCGCATGGCGTTTTCTGCTGAACTTGCCGGAAAGCGACTGACATGCCGCCCGGGACTGACGGGAAAAGGGGACAGCCAAGCGGGACACTCACGGGGGACACTTCCACGTGAGTGTCCCGCGAGAGTGTCCCGGAGCAACCGGTTTCAAACCGACATTCTTGATAAAATTAAATGTATTGCAGGGTTGACACGACTAACACTTCTGCCAACTGATCCCGCATCGTCGGCCTTGACATCAATCAACCTGGAAATTATGTTTATTTTGTAAAACTAATGCTCCCGAATGGAGAATGAAAATATGCGAACAACTGTGAATATTGACGACGAAAAATGCAAGGAATTGATGCGACTCACCTCTGCGCCTTCGCTGTCCAAGGCCATCTAAACTGCACTTTCCGAATTTATCGATATGCAACGCAAGAGGCAGTTACTCGCCATGCGCGGAAAGCTTGACATCACCGACAACTGGAGGGAACTGCGCCAACAGGAATTACAGGAACTGAACCATGAATAAGATCATCATCGTGCCTACGACCTTTCTCCGGCAACGATTCACGAAGGATTGCAGAGACTTCTCGGGCTCCCTAATGTCGTCCTGCGCGATGCTCGCGCCATTTATCAGGCTTGCGAGGGCTGTCGCTCCGGCATGGATTTCTCCGCCGCCCTGCATCTTGCGCTTTGCGGTCACTGCTCGGAGCTTTTCACCTTCGATAAAAAAATTGTGCGCTCCGCCGCCGGTTCGTTCCAATGCAAGGTTCGGCATCCCTGATTTCCGTGCCCTATCGTGCCCTATCGTGCCCTGGTTTACCGTAAAATTCCTGCGCGACACCCGCACCTTGTGGTGGGGTGTCTTTTGCAAAAAAATTATCCGCCGGTTGGGTCAACCTT
>JBPPMB010000142.1:0-8923 GCA_051305855.1 Desulfuromonadales bacterium | reverse complement strand
CAAGACTTCCGCGCTCTGCGCAGCGACGATTAATCGTACCCCTCGGAGAATATATTCATTATGAGCGCAGAAGTTCTCACTATCCTGATGTTCGGCACGCTGGTGGTGTCGATCACCCTGGGTCATCCTTTGGCGATCACCCTGGCCAGCGTCGCCACCCTGTACGGCCTCATTGACAACGGCTTCAATGTCCCCGCACTGCTCGATCTGTTCGTCAACAACACCTGGGGGATTTTTCTTAATTACACGCTGGTTGCCATCCCGCTGTTTATCTTCATGGCCCAGATTCTCGACCGTTCGAAGGTCTCGGAGGGGTTGTTTGACGCCCTCTACATTGTTCTTGGCGGGCTGCGTGGCGGCCTGGGACTTGCGGTCATCGTCGTCTCCACGGTCTTCGCCGCAACCACCGGCATCATCGGCGCCTCGGTCGTTGCCATGGGATTGATGGCCGGTCCGGCACTGTTGCGGCGCGGCTACGACAGGGGGCTCTCGGCCGGGATCATCTGCTCTTCGGGTACGCTCGGCATCCTCATCCCACCGTCGATCATGCTGGTCGTCTATGGCGGTCTGACCGGCCTCAAGGAGACCTCGGTCGGCAACCTGTTCGCCGGGGCGATCCTGCCGGGTCTGCTGCTCTCCGGCCTCTACATGGCCTATGTCGGCATCCGTTGTGCGTTCAACCCCAAACTCGGCCCACCGATTCCCCTGGAAGAGCGGACTCACACCTTAATGCAGAAGTTCACCATGACCATGAAGAGCTTTGTCCCGCCCTTCGCGCTGATCCTGACCGTCATGGGAACCATCCTCGCCGGAGTCGCCACACCCACCGAAGCGGCGGCTCTGGGCTGCGTCGGCGCCATGGTGCTGGCCGTCTTCAAGCGCACATTCACCTGGGAGGTCATCACCCAGGCCTCCATCTCGACCGCCAAGACCACGGCGATGATCATGGCCCTGTTCATCGGCGGTAAATTGTTCAGCGTGGTGTTTCTAAGCATGGGCGGCGGCGACGTGGTCGCGGATGCCCTGCTCGGCATGGACGTCAGCCCCTACGTGGTACTGGCAATCATGATGGCAGTGGTTTTCTTCCTCGGCATGTTTATCGACTGGGCTGCGATCCTGCTGGTGGTAGTGCCTATCTTCACCCCAATCGCCATGGATCTCGACTTCAACCCCCTGTGGTTCGCCATGCTGGTCTGCGTCAATCTGCAGACCTCGTTTTTGACACCGCCGTTCGGCTACGCCCTGTTCTATTTCAAGGGGGTAGCACCGCCGGAGTATACGATGGGAGATATATACAAGGGGATCGTCCCCTTCGTCATTATCCAGATCATCGGCCTGGCGATCATGATAGGGTTCCCGGAAATCATTACCTGGCTGCCAAGCGTGTTTTTCGGCGGGTAATTGTTTTGTCTTCTGACCCCAAACTGGAGAAGTTAAGCAATGTTGCCCAAAATCAAGAAGATCCTCTACGCCACAGGAATGGGAGCAGGTGCTCCGTACGTGTTCCGTTACGCTCTCGCTTTGGCCAAACAGCACGACGCGCAGATCATTGCCGTCTCAGCTCTGGAGCCCACGTCGACCTTTGCCCAGAGCCTGGTGGAATTGCACATTTCCCAAGAGCAATCGACAGAGATCCACAGCAAGGCGCAGGCGCAGGCCAAGGAACGACTCAGGGAACGCATCGCGCGACTCTGCGAAAAGGAATGTGCAACTGACCAGCAATGCAAACAACGGGTCAACGAGATCCGCATCGAAGAGGGTCAACCGGCGCAGATCATCCTGGCTGCCGCAAAAGAAGACGCTGTCGACTTGATCATCATGGGCGCCCATCGCCACACCGTGATCGGCGATGCGATCCTCGGCAGTACTACGCAAAAGGTGCTGCACAGTGCCACCCAGCCTGTTTTAGTTGTACGGATTCCGGAAGGTTTTCACGAAGAGGGGTTCTGAGCTGACAGAGCAAACTCCGCCGCCACCATTTTCGGGGCACACAGTCGTTGCCTGCGTGCCCCGAAATATTTAAAGGAAATGCCATGATATCAAAAACGGCTATTCAGCAACTGATTGACAAACTCGGCAAGGAAAATGTCATTTCCGCAGCGGAAGATCTGCTGGTCCTCGGCTACGACTCCACGCCTGGCCTGCATGCGACACCGGACCTGGTCGTCTACCCGACCAGCAGTGAGCAGGTACAGAGCGTTATGGAGGTCGCCCGTGACCACAAAGTACCACTTACTCCTCGTGGCAGTGGCACCGGTCTTTCCGGTGGCAGCATCCCGATCAACGGCGGTATCGTCATCTGCCTGAACAAGATGAACAAGATCCTTGAAATTGACGAGGAGAACCTGACCGCCACTTGCCAGGCTGGAGTTGTTACCCTTGACCTGTTCAACGCCGTCGCTGCTAAGGGACTCTTCTATCCTCCTGATCCTGGTTCACAGAAGATCTCAACCATCGGCGGTAATGTTATGGAAGACGCCGGCGGCCTGCGCGGCCTCAAGTACGGCGTCACTCGCGATTACGTCATGGCCCTCAAATGCGTTTTGCCAGATGGCAGCCTGCTGAACACGGGCGGCAAAAGCGTCAAGGACGTCGCCGGCTACGCGTTCAAGGATCTGTTGGTCGGCAGCGAAGGGACCCTGGCAATCATCACCGAAATCACAGTTAAACTGATTCCACCCCCGCAGGACAAGCGAACCTTCCTCGCTTATTTCGATGATATCCGCATTGCCGGTGAGGCGGTTTCCAAGATTATTGCTGCTAAAATCATCCCCTCGACCATGGAAATCATGGACAAGGCGACCATCAATTGCGTCGAGGATTACGTTAAGATCGGTTTGCCGCGCGAGATGGCAGCATTGCTGTTGATCGAGGTTGACGGTCACCCGGCGATGGTTAACGAAGAGGCCGAGGGGGTCGAGAGAATACTGAAGCAAGTCGGAGCAGCAGAAGTGCATGTTGCCAAGGACGCTGAAGAAGCTGCCAGCCTGGCTGCGGCAAGACGTACCGCCTTGTCGGCGCTGGCGCGGGTTTCGCCGACCACCCTGCTGGAAGACGCTACGGTACCACGCTCGATGCTGGCTGACACCTTTGCTCTCATTGAGCGATTAACAAAGAAGTACGCGTTGACGGTTGGCACCTTCGGTCACGCAGGTGACGGCAACCTGCACCCGACGGTCCTCTGTGACGAACGAGACGCAGACGAGATGAAACGTGCCCACGCCTTTTACGATGAACTTTACGAGCAGGTCCTCGCCTGGGGAGGTACGGTCTCAGGGGAACACGGCATAGGTATTGCCAAAAAAGAATACCTGGCCAGACAGATCGGCCCGGGCGGCGTTGCGGTCATGAAGCGAATCAAACAGGCGTTTGACCCTGAAGGAATACTCAATCCTGGAAAAATCTTCACAGCCGGTCAGGAGTGAATTGATGGCTGATAAAAAGAAACTTGGCAACTTTACCCCCGAGAATGCTCCGGAATATGAAGCTGTTTTGCAGTGTATGCGTTGCGGCTTCTGCCTGCCGACCTGTCCGACCTTCGCCCTGACCGGGCGCGAACGTTCCAGCCCACGCGGCCGCGTGGCCCTGGCCAGGGCCGTAGCCGAACAAAAGCTCGAATTCACAGGAGCGGTCAAGGAAGAAGCCTTCTTCTGCCTCGACTGTCGAGCCTGTACAACCGCCTGTCCCTCCGGCGTGCGAGCCGGCGAAGTCATGGAAATCTGCCGCAGCCAGGCACACCAGTTTTTCCCGCTCAAGTATATTGGCAAATCGTTCCGCGAATTTGTCCTGCAGAAGATGCTGCCCAATCCCGACCTGCTGGAGACCTCGATGCTACCGGCCAGACTTTATCAGAAACTCGGCATCCAGTGGTTGGTTCGTCATTCGCACCTGCTCAAGCTGGGCCCGGAATGGGTGGACAAGGCCGAGGGGATGATACCTGAGCTGTATCCGCCGTTACGCCCGCAATTGCAGGATATTGTTCCGGCTGTTGGCGAACAACGCGGCCGGGTGGCATTTTTCCTCGGTTGCATCATGACCCTGATGTACGCCGAAGTCTCACGACAGACCGTGCGCGTGCTGACCCATCAGGGCTTCGAGGTAATGACGCCGAAGGCACAAAAGTGCTGTGGTGCTCCTCACCTGACCGAGGGAGATCGCGACACTGCCCGCCTGATAGCTCAACACAACCTCGATCTTTTCATGGCCCTCGATGTTGATGCTATTGTGACCGACTGCGCCGGTTGCGGTGCGGCCCTGAAAGAATACGAGGAACTGCTCGAAGGGGCTGGTGAACATGACAAACTGGCCTCTTTCCGCGGCAAAATCAAGGATGTCAGTGAATTTCTGGCGGAACAGGGGTTAAGAACAGAGGGTCTGCGGCCGGTCGAGAAAATTGTCACCTACCACGAGCCCTGCCATCTCTGCCATGCCCAGGGTATCAGCAAACAACCGCGTGACCTGATCAAGGCAATACCCGGAATCGACTACCGCGAACTCAACGAAGCCAGCTGGTGCTGCGGCAGTGCTGCGACCTTCAGCCTCAAGTACATTGACGAGAGCCAGCAGATCCTCGACCGCAAACTTGAGAATGTCCAGGCAACCGGTGCCGAGCTGCTGGTCACCGCCAATCCCGGCTGCCACCTGCAACTGGCCTGGGGTTTGAAGCGGGCCGGCCTGCCGCAGAAAGTTGTACATATTACGGAACTGTTGGGTATGGCAATACCCGACTGAAGAAGAGACGGCCTTGCAAGGAACGTGAGACAATGTATGACGCCACGCCAGGGGCTGGCGTCAGTCAATCCCACATGCGGTTTCTGCTAAAGGAAGTGGACCTTCTCGGTCGCGGCGTTGATGATGAAGATTCGGACGTTATTGCTGGAAGGGTCGCAGGGAAAGAGAAAAAATCCGGCCCTGGCAGGAGTATATCCCTGGGTATAACCGATTTGGGTTTCGCCATCCTTGAAGTCCACTCGGATCTTTTTGCCGAAACCGGCTCGCTCCATATCGGCTATTTCCTGGTAAGCGGGATTCCCCTCGAATGTTTTGACAAAAAAAACCGCCTTGAGAACTCTCACCTGAATCTCATCGACCTGGTTGTTGTCCTTTCCCCTGAAATGGAACTGATCCTTGTTGGGGAAGAAGTTATCCGTGGTTCCCTTGCGAATGGTGCCATCGGCGAAATGCAGCACCAGGTTATTCTGCATGATCTGCTCTCCCTTCTACTCGACAGTGGCCAAGCCGTTGGTGTTGATTCCCGCCCAAAGCATAGCCCAGAGACTCCGGAGTCACCCTTGCAAGAGATAAAGACGGGCTTGATTAATTATCGTGCAACTATACAGTGAAAAAGCAAACTTAACAACAATTTGCAATATGATCTCAACCATATTTTGCTGGCCTTGCCTGTTCCGAACTGATGATCAAACAGAACAAGCGGGTCAGATTTGCATCACAATCCGGTGAGAAGGGCAGCGGCTTTATTTGGCTTTTTCCTGTAAAAGCTGTGCCATTTTTTCCTCAACCATCGCAAGATGTTCCATCATCTTCTGCCGGGCCAGCTCCGGTTGCCGGGCAGCGATGGCTTCCATAATCTCACGATGGTGGGTCAACAACAGCTGAATATGCCCCTGCTGTTGATAGAACTCCATCAAGGCAACTTGAATGGTGGCAGTAAACAGGGAGTGAATCGAGTCGAGCACGTGCATCTGCAAGCTGTTGTGACTTGCCGCAGTAATCGCATAATGGAATTCCGCATCGACTTCGGAATTCCAGCCGCCTTTGGCAGCCTGCTTTTCCATAACTGCATAAAGTCGGCGCATATCCGCCACGTCTTCAGCATTGGCCCGTTGTGCGGCAAGATAGGCCGACCAGCTCTCCAGTCCCATACGCACTTCGGCAAGGGCCCGCAGCAGTTCCGGGTCGCGCAGTTCCACCAGCTTGGCCAGCGGATTCATAATGCTGCCTTCGGTCAGCGCCTTGACAAAGGTGCCGCCGCCCTGGCGCGAATCCAGAAAGCCCATCGCTTCGAGGACCATGATCGCTTCACGAACGGAGGGTCGACTGACTCCCAGCATGGTTGCCAGTTCCCGTTCCGACGGGATGCGATCCCCCGGCTTGAGTTCTCCCTTGGAGATCAGTTGTTTGATCTGACTGACAATTTCCTCGGATATTTTTTTCGGCCGGATCGGCTCAAGAACAATGGTCATGCCTTTACCCCACTCGTAATTTGGTATGACCAATTTTTACCACAACAGCATAAAGATTACAACGCAAAGCTCCAGCCTCCAGCCTTCAGCCAAGCCCACCCTTGTATCGCTTTAACCAGCCCTGCAGATATTCTTCTTCATGGCCGAGCTCGAAAGCATTAATCAGGCCACGACGCAGGGCAACAGAAACGGCACGGTTACGCAGGTTAAAGGCTTCTCCGACATTGTCGCTCTGAAACTGCTCCTGGTCGAGGCTCAACTTGCCATAGAGGGAATTGAGGCGGCTTTGCACACCGCGGCGCGAAAGATAACGGCGCTGGGCGATGAGGTTGTCGGTCAAACCGAGAGAGATATCAATCAAGGCTTCGTACTCGATGTCGGATAGCGCAGTCTGACTGTGGCCGGCACGTCCCTGAACTTTGCGCACTTCCGGATCGATCCAGCACTGATCATCAAACAGGACCGTGGCCATTGCCGCCGAGATCTTATCGCGTGGGCTTGATTTAAGAACGTAGCCGTAGACGGTTTCCGGCGGGACGATCTTGGCCAGGGTGCGCACGTACATCTCGTCTTTGAACTGGCTCCAGAAGACGATCCGCGCCTGAGGTTTGCGCTCCCACAGGGCCTTCGCAAAATCTACGCCATTCATCTGCGGCATCTGGATGTCACTGATGATCAAAGGCTTGTCGTGTGCCAGCGCCAATTCAAAGGCAACCAATCCATCCGGCGCGTGCTCAACCACGCAGTCGTACTCCCATTCATCGACCATCTGTTTGAGAAATTCGAAGTCTTTTGGGTTATCTTCGGCGATAACCAAGGCATAGGGTGTCATGCGATTCTCTCCTTAAGCTTTAGTGAGCGGCAACACCAGCTCGAACCGCGTTCCTGAAGAAAAACGTGAATTACGCCAACAGACCCGGGCTCCAATTGCCCGGACCCGTTCCTGGATGTTATGCAGCCCCCTACCGCCGGAGTTTGTCGGCAACTGGGGTGCATGATCAAACCCTCGGCCATTGTCTTCCACTGCGACAATCAAGGCGCCGCCACGCAGAGCCATAGAGACTTCCAACTGGCTGGCATGGGCATGCCGCAGCACATTGTTGAGGGCTTCAACAACGATCCGGTAGACTGTCACCTGGGTCAAGCGTGGCAAATCGAGAGTGGCTGCACCGGCGTTCGCCAGGAAATGATACGCCGGAGAACCTGATGATTCGCAGGATTTCTCCAGCAATGATTCTATGGCTGCAGGCAGGCCAAGGATGTCGAGTGTCTGGGGATGCAGATCATCCATCACCACCCTCAGGTTGGTCATTGCCCGCTGAAGGTCAGCCTCAATCGACACAACTGCCTCATTGCACGTGGTCTTCTGAGACAGTTGCTCCAAGCCTCTGCGAACGGCCGACAGATCGGAGAAGGTCTGGTCGTGGATATCCATGGCGATACGTCGACGCTCCTCTTCGGCGCCTTCCAGAAGCTTCTCGGCAGCCACGACCCGAATCAGCTGCTCTGTCATGCGGTTAATGGAAACGGCCAAGCCATCAAGTTCGTCGCGGACTATCTCCGGGGCTGGTGGAGGGGTAAAATCACCAGCGGTGATGCGTGCGGCGCCGTCTGAGAGCACCTGGATGCGGCGCAGGATGTGACGCGCCAGGGCAAGGGACAGAAGAATTCCCACCAGGATAGCGAAACCGAGCACGACAATCGTAACAAAAGTCGTTTCGGCAATCAGGCTGTCTATATCTTCTCGATGCACATCATTCAACTCTTCGCGTTGCTGGTTCAACACATTAAGCTGTTCGGTGATGTGCGGATGCAGCAGCTTCAGCGTTGCATCAAAGCGTTCCAATTGTATCCCCTGCTCAGGATCCAGGTCAGCAACGCTTTTCCGCAACAGGTTCATGGATGAAACGCTCGACAGTCCTGTTTGCTGCAATTGATCAATGGCCATCGCAAGGTGCTGATGCAGGTTTTCCACCTGCCCCAAAACCAGGATATCAGGCTCAGATGACTGGGCCAAGAGGCGGACAATGCCGTGCATGCGCTGAGCCGCCATATCGGCTTCAGCCAAGGCGATGAATGCCGTCTTGAGATTCTTGGTCTGCTGCCGCTTGACCGACATGTCCCAGTAGGTGAACTGCAAAAAACAAAGCAGCAGGGTCATCAGGCAAAGCACCGCAGCAGGCGCCATAATTATCTGGTGTTTAAGTGCAAGTCGCATGTGCAGAAATTACCATAGAAAAAACATTGTGGCACTGTGCAAACGCACAGTGCCACAGAGTAAACCTTCAAATCCGCAGATTGACGCAGAAATTGCGGAAAAGGGCCGCTTCCGGACGAAAACTATTTTGTGTCCATCCGGAAACTCCGAATGGCACGACTGCAGTTTTCGATCTGGAAACGAGCAATTTTTCGCAAGGTCAAGGAAATCAAGGATTTGAGCGGAGGCGTAGTGCTTTACGCCGCACAATCAAATCCGCCGATTGACGCAGAAATTGCGGAAAAGGGCCGTTTCCGAACGAAAACTATTTAAATGTCACCGTCGTATAGAGCAAGGCCGATTTCCGCTGTATCAACAGGCGCAAGACCTTGCCGGACGAGAACTTGCCAATTATTGTTTCGAAGTCCTTGACTGACTTGACCTCTTTACCATCAGCCTCAACGATCAAGTCACCGACCCGCAGATTGGCTTCGGCGGCCGGGCCGTCGGGAGCAATCCTGGT